>JAMCQY010000144.1 GCA_023381945.1 Deltaproteobacteria bacterium | reverse complement strand
ATCGCCCGGATGGTTCCCCCCACCGCCAGTTCCTGCCCCGCCTTTTTGGTTGCCCTGAGAGCTATTGCCAATTCCGCCTGGCCCTGGGGATCTTTGAGGCGGACATTACCGTGGCTGGTGATGGGCAGGTCTATCTGCATATTCTGATAAGGGCTGGGCTTGGGGCTGGTCTTCTTTTTGGCGGGGGGTTTATCCACCAGGACCACATCCGGGTCCAGACCGCCGCTAAATAAAGTGGGCCGCAGCAGAGCCTTGGGGACCGTGATCCGGCCTTTAACCACCAGATGCGATACCGGACCGCTCACGTAGACCTCACCATCGAGCCAGATTTGATTGCCGCCCCGGTCCATTACCTGGAAATTCTGGAGCCGGGTGTCGACCCTGGAAGCGCCCTTCAAGTCCAGATTTCCTGAAACGGTAATGGTGCCCTGGCTTTCCAAGGTTATACCCGGAATCACGATCTTGTCCCCTTGCAGGCGAGCCTCTCCCGGATTCAGCTTATAAACCAGTCCCGCTTGACGCGGCTGCACCGAGCCGGCTCCCCAGCGAATTGATCCAGTCAGTTGCGGGCGGTGCGGGTCTCCTCTGGCCGACACCATCATATCCACCTGGCCTTCGGCGGATTGAATCTCGGGAGTAAGGGTCTTCAAAAAAGACAGGTTGATGTTTTCGCTCCGCACCTGGAGATCGAGCCCTTGATTACCCAGGGCGAACTGCCAGGGAGTAATGGAAAAGGTCAGAGGCACCGTCCCTTTCCAGGTGAGCCGGGACGGTTGTGGACCTGCCTCCAGATAACCTGAAAGCTGTAAATTCCCGGAGTTATAACTTATATTAGTGGTTAGGGTTTTGATGTTTATCTGCTGAATTTCCCCCGAAACCAGATTGAAATTACCATTGATTATAGGCTCCCGCGGAGTGCCGCTCAGGGTCGCCTTGCCGTTAAGTTTCCCCTTCACTTCATAGCCAGACGGCTGCACCAGGGTGGTATCTAAATTCTGTATTTCCAACCGGCCGGAAAGTTCGTTGCCGCGGGCGGTTGCCTGCACCGCCACTGTACCGCCGTCTACTTGAAAAGTGGCGGGCGATATTTCATAGCCGGGCAGGATGCGAACCTGAAAAGGAGCCTTATTCTTAATATTCAGGTTTTGACTCTGCCAAGAAACCTGCCGGATATCAAAACTGAGAGGCCTTCCTCCGAGGTTCGCGCTCCCGGCCAGATCCAGGCGGGGATATTTGGCCGAAGCGGCGGCCAGATTAAAGTCCCAGCCGCCTCCCTGGCCCTGGGCGTTCAGATTGACGCGCGAGAAGGTGCCGAGTTCGGTCTGCAGGTCGGTCCCCTGAAGCACCAGATTGCCCGCCTGCGGCGGCAAGCCGATAATATCGGCCTTCAGGCTGGCCGACTGGACGGCAACTCCGTTGAAAGAAAGCTGCCGCGCCCGTGCCGCCAGATTGATTTGCAGAGACTTCCAGGGTCCCCGGATGGCGCCGCGGGCGGTGAGCGCAGAAAAACTTCCTCCGGTCTTTACCGGCAGATTGCGGGAACTGGCAACCGCGGCGGTGAAGCTCAGGTCCGCCCCTGAGCGGCTAATGGTTCCTTTTACAGCGGCGTCTCCCGCAGCCAGCCTCATTTCGGCCCTGGCTATTTCCAATCTTTCCTGGTTTAAAACGAATTTTGCCTGCAAACTTTTCAGGGGTTCGTTGTAGACCCGTCCATTGGCGGTAAGATCTCCAGCCAAGTAAAGCTGACTCATCGAATAACCAGGAGGCAGCCGAAACCTGCCTTTAAACGAACTGGTTAAATCGGTGCCGGCATATTGTTTTAATCCCAGCAGGGCTGGCTGGAAGTTTTGCGTCCGCAGGCTTAATTCACCCCGAATTTCTTTTCCGCCTTTCCCCAGGGGCAGCAGGCGGCCCTTGGAGGCGGCTTCCACCTTGCCAAAGTTGCCCTCTGCCAGACCTTTGAAATCCTGCCTTTCTGCGTCGCCTTTTAAAGTGACAAAAAGTGTGCCAACCTTAACGTCCTTATAGCGGAAAGGCTCCAAGTTAAGGGCGCCATCCATAGTTTCCGGATTCCACGGCAGCCCGGTCCCCTTAAGCTCCAGCCGGGCGTTCACCGGGCTCAGACCCTTGAACTTTTCAACCTGAAGCCCTCGAACCTCTTTAAATTGTTCGGTTGTCAGATTCTGTAAAGAGCCCTTGAGGCTAAAGGTCGCAGGTTTGGCCTTGGAGTCAAACTCCCCCTGCAGGTCAAACCTGGCCTGGCCGATATCGCCTTGGGTCTGGAGCCTCGCACCGATGGGAGTGCCCTGATAGGCGAATTTACCGGTTAAATCCCATTCGGCCGGCCAATTGTTCCAAAATTCCCGGATTAAAGAGGCCTTTACGGGTCCAAGATAGCCCGTGGCCTTGCAGGATAGTTCGGCAGCAGGTTGGCACAGATCGCCCTCCAGGGACAGGACCGTCTTCCCAGCCATTTTGAGTTCAAATTGATCGACTTTGACCACCCTGACGCTGTATCTCAGTTTAGCCGTGAAATGGACCGGTCCCTGCGGGGTGACAACCCCAAATTCGGCTCTTTTTACTTGAATTTCCTGTTTCGGCTCGCCCGGTTCTATGAGGGTAAGGTCTGACTCGAAGTTTAAATCACGCAAATCGGTCAATGCGCCGTCTCGAATTAGCAGGATTTCCCCCTGCTTGACCGTAACCTTGGTCAGGTCCACCTTTCGAAGGAAAGCAGCCTTGATTCTTTCGGTGAGACCGGGAGCTTTGGTCACCGGGGGCTGAGTCTTGAGAAGCTTTTCCGTATTCCAATGTCCGGAAACCTCGACCGCATGGATCAGGGGATGGACCAATCCAACCTCGCTCAGAACCAGGTGTCCCACAAAAAAGGACTGCACCGAAAAACGCAAATCGAGAGCGGCTGCCTTTAAAAATACCTGTCCGTCATGGGTTTCGATGGCGAAATCCTGGTAAGTTATGCCTGTAAAAGGATTTCCCGAGATGCCCCCGGCGGTAACTTTGCCGTTAACCCTGGCCTGCATTAGGCTGAGGAGATAAGGGCCGCCCCAATTCCAATGTGCCAGGGCGTAAAGTCCCAGGCCGGCCAGACCCGCGAAGACCAGCAGGATAAGTAGGACTATGGTTAACCATCGCCTCATAATCTTCCTTAAAATGCGTAACCCACGGTAAAGTGGATATAGTAGCGGCCGTCCTGCTGATAATTGATGCGGTTGGTCGGAAAGGCAATATCGATACCCACCGGCCCGATGGGAGAAAGGTAACGCAAGCCGAATCCGGGAGAATATTTTAACTGGCCCAGGTCAAAGTCGTGGATTTTAAAAAAGACGTTGCCAGCATCCATGAACACCACCGCTCCGAGGTTTTCATAGATGGGGAGCGGAAAGCGCAGTTCCAGGCTGGCCTCCAATACCGCCTCCCCGCCAATGGGGTCATTGGCGGAATTCCGGGGGCCAAGAAAGTTCAGCTCATAGCCCCGCACACTATTGGCGCCGCCGCTGAATAAGCGGCGCACAATGGGAATCTGGTTGGTGCTTTGCATCGGTTCGATCAGGCCGCCTTTAACCCGCCCTGCCAAGACCACCCCGGTATCGCCGATAGCCTGGTATTTCCGCACCTCCAAGATGGCCTGGCTGAACTGCAGGTTCGAGCCCAGGAAGGTGGGGGCGATCTCGCTGACCAGAGTCACCAGTTCCCCTTTCTTAGGAGTGATTTGGTTATCCACGGTTTCCAGCCGCAGGCCTGCCTGGAAATATGCCGCCCGGTAGATTTTCTCCGGTTCGGTTCCCTGGAGGAGAATCAAGCTTTGCAAAGGAATGCCAAAGGGACGGGCAATCTCCAGGCCGTACCCCCCGTAAGCCCGCAAGTGCGCAGTAAGATCCCGCTCAAAGCGCGCCTGGGTAAAGTACGCCTGGTCATTAAAGCCGGGGAGTTCCAGACGCCTGGCGCCGCTCTGGTGGACAAAATCGAATCTGCTGCCGAAGACTGCCGGATTGGTAAAGGTTTCATCAACTAGATAACCCAAGAGGGAATATCTGGCGCCCAGGTCGAGAATCCGGCCGCCGCCCCCTAAGTTGCGCAGTCGCAATCCCAGTTTTGTCCTGACTTTGTCTTCATCTCCAAATCCCAGGCCGGCCTTCAAGGCATGCTTCTTTTTCTCCTCCAGTTCGATCTTGACGGGAACGACACGTTGTTCCGGAGGCACCTCTTCCGGCGTCAACAACGCACTTCTAAATAAATCCGTAGCATAGAGCTTCCGTTGGCTATCCAACAACTTGCTCCGATCGAAAATCTCACCCGGTTTAAAGGTCAGTTTTTCCAAAATCGCGGCCGGCGGGGTTTCCAACTTACCGGCGTCCTTGATCCGCGGCTCGCCGAAATATGACAAAGTCCCGGGCTCGACCTTAAGGCTGATGCGGGCAGTGTTCTGTTTTTCAGACACCAAGACCTTGCCATTAACCTTGGCCCTGGGGTAGCCGTGATCCCCAAGATAATCCAGGTACCGGCTCTTCAGGGCGGTATAGTCCTTTTCATTAAACCGGTCTCCCGGCTCCAGGGGAGGATGACCCTTTAGACCGGAAAGATCAGGATTGCCCATAACCCGGACGTCCACATTGGTAACCTTAACCCAGGGCCCTTCATGGATTTGCAGGCACACATCCACTTCGCCGCCTCCCCTCGGGGTGACTTTCGGGGTGATCACCGTATGGAAGAAACCCTGGTTACGGTAATAAATCTTCAGACGGTCAACATCGTAATCCAGGTCAGCCCGGCGAAATTCAGGTTTTCCCTGCCAAAATTTCCAGAGAGAGGGCCGCTTTTCGGACAATTCCTTTTTGATCTCCGAGGTCTTCACTATCTCGTTGCCCTGGATCGTAAAACAATGCAATTTCAATTTTTCCTGGGATTGCAGCTGCTCTGAGGGTGGCGGCTTCTCTATGGGCGTTCGCGGCCTCGGAGCCGGCGGCTGCTCCTGGGGAGGGGGCTGCTCTTGAGCCCATGGCTGCCCCTGGGCCGTTGGCTGCCCTTGCGGCGGCACCTCGGGTCCTGCCCCCAAAGCCGGGGGAAGAGCCAAAAAAACTATCACCATGATAAAAAGGATAGGCCAACTTTGGCCGACTGGGTCTTTGGGGATCATCAAGGTCAGTTTTCTAAATAAAAACCTATGAGATACCGGCCTATGGTGAAGAAGATGGCGCTAACGATGGATCCCGCCCAAACATGGGACCAGAAGATTTTTTCTATCTGGCAAAAATTTAAAGATCATCGCAAAGAGGAGCGAAAGAAAAATAATAGAGAAATTAAGGAAGGTAATGTTATTTATTAAAAAGTTTGGCTTTTTCACTAGACTGGAAATTAAGTTCAATTCTTGCAAAAGTCAACCCTGGCTCAAATAAGGCTATTGTTCTTCATTTAGGCCTGTACGGTTCCCGGTCTTGGTTATTGCAGTTGCTGATGATCCCATGGGGTGTACAGGTCAAACCGGAAACGCTCTGTGCGTTATAGCCCAATCTGTCATTTGCCGCATCAGTCAATCTGCGGCGGGTTCTGGAGATATAGCGTTTGCCAAAAGTTTTTTCCGATAACCCGGTGGATTGTAGGGGCGGACCCATGTGTCCGCCCGCAGGAGGGCGCACACCGGGTGCGCCTCTACAAGAAATTATTTTTGGCAATCGCTATACTTGCAGAGTGGTGGAAGGTGATTTGCGGGGAAGAAAAAAGGGCAAGGATTAAAAACCCTTGCCCTTTGGCTTTTCTGGAGAACCGCAAACCGCGGTTAATTGAACGTGCCCCAAACCACCTTTTTGGGTTGGGCCGGCTGTTCCAGGGCAGCCCGGGCGCCCTGGAGGATGCCCTCGGCGTCCAGGCCGTATTTCTGCCGCAGGATAGCCGGGGAGCCGTGTTCTACGAAGATATCCGGGATGCCCAGACGCTTTACCGACACGGCGAGCCTGTGGTCGGCCAGCAACTCCAGGACGGCGCTGCCGAAGCCGCCGGCCAGGACATTTTCCTCCACGGTTAACACCCGGCCGTGTTTGGCCGCCAGGGTGAGGATGAGATTCTCATCCAGGGGTTTGACAAAGCGGGCGTTGACCACGGTGGCGCTGAAGCCATGCTCTTCCAGCTTCTCGGCCGCGGCCAGGGCCGGATACACCGAAGCTCCCAACGCCAGTATAAGCAGGTCCTCGCCGGACCTAAGCACCTCGGCCTGGCCGATGGGCACCTTCCGGAGGGTGGAGGAAAAAGTCACTCCCACACCTTTGCCCCGGGGGTACCGCAGGGCAATGGGCCCGGGGTGTTCCACCGCGGTGTAGAGCATGTCCCGCAATTCGTTTTCGTCCTTGGGGGCCATCACGGTCAGGTTGGGCAGATGGCGCAGAAAAGAGAGGTCAAAGAGCCCCTGATGGGTTTCGCCGTCTTCGCCGACAATGCCGCCCCGGTCCATGGCCAGGACCACCGGCAGGTTTTGCAGGCAGACGTCGTGCAGCACCTGATCGTAGGCCCGCTGCATGAAGGTGGAGTAGATGGCCGCCACTGGCCGCATGCCTCCCAGGGCCAGTCCGCCGGCAAAGGTAATGGCGTGCTGTTCGCAGATGCCCACATCATAAAAGCGATCCGGGAAGTGCTTGTGGAAATCCGCCAACCCGGTGCCATCAGGCATGGCTGCGGTGATGGCCACGATCTTGGGATTATCCTGGGCCAGACGCACCAGAGTGTCGCCGAATACCTGGGTGTAGGACGGCACCTCACCGACGCTCTTCTTGGCCTCACCGGTGTCGGGATCGAAGCGCCCCAGGCCGTGAAACCCGGTGGGGTCCGATTCCGCCGGCTCGTAGCCCTTGCCTTTGGTGGTCAGGACGTGCACCAGGATGGGGCCCTGTAAGTTTTTGACGTTTTGCAGAGTCTCCATGAGATGGTCCAGCCGGTGGCCTTTTACTGGACCCAGATAAGTAAATTTCAGGGCTTCGAAGAGCATCCCGGGGGTGAAAAAGGCCTTTAAAGAATCCTGGCTTTTCTTGGCCCAGGCCAGCAGGTCGTCGCCGATGGCCGGCAAGGCGCCCAACAGGTTCTCTATCTGTTTCTTTAAGAAAACCATGGTGGGCCGCGTGAACTGGCGGCTGAAGAACGACGACATGGCCCCGACATTGGGGGCAATGGACATGCCGTTGTCGTTCAGAATAACGATGAGGTCTTTGTTCAGATCCCCGGCGTTGTTGAGTCCCTCGAAGGCCATGCCCGCGGTCATGGCGCCGTCGCCGATTACCGCGATCACCTTGCTCCGTTCTTTCTTCTGGCAGCGGGCCGCGGCCAGTCCCAAGGCTGCCGAAATGGAGGTGGAACTGTGGCCGGTGTCGAAGGCGTCGTAGGGACTCTCATTGCGCTTAGGGAAGCCGCTGAGCCCGCCGAATTGCCTCAGGGTCTGGAAGTGATCCCGCCGTCCGGTGAGGAGCTTATGGGCATAGGCCTGATGCCCCACGTCCCAGACAATCTTGTCCTTGGGGCAGTCAAAGACGTAATGCAGGGCAATGGTGAGTTCCACCACCCCCAGACTGGGGGCCAGATGCCCGCCGGTTTTGGCCACAGTGGCAATGATCGTCTCCCGGAGCTCCTGCGCCAGCTGCGGCAGCAGTTCAGGGGACAATTTTTTCAAGTCCTGCGGGCTGTTGATCTTATCCAACAACCGGCGGCGTTCCGGGCGTTTTTCCATATGAAAACTCCCCCCTGGGCCGATATTATATCAAAAATACGCCGGCAAAACATTATTTCTCTGGAAACTTTTCGTCTAAACGCAGTTACTCATGACCGGCGCACCAACAAGTATCGGGCCAATTCCCGCAGTGGGGCGGCCCGGTCTTGAAAGGGTTCCAATTCGGCCACCGCCTCCTCGACCAGGCGCCCTGCCCACTGCTTTGATGCTTCCAGACCCAGCAGGGCCGGATAAGTGGCCTTCCGGCGCTTTTCGTCCTGGCCCGCGGCCTTGCCCATTTCTGCGGTATCGCCTTCCACATCGAGCAGGTCGTCAGTGACCTGAAAGGCCAGGCCGAATCTTTCCCCGTAACTGGTGAGGGCCGTCACCTCCTGGCGGTTGCCCCCGCCCATCAAGGCGCCGGCGCGGGTCGCGGCGGTGAGCAGGGCTCCAGTTTTGAGCCGGTGGATAGTTTCCAGTTCTTTCAAGGTGATCTGGCGCCCTTCAGCCATCAGGTCCAGCATCTGGCCGCCCACCATGCCCTGGTAGCCCGCGGCCTTGCTCAACAGCTCGCTGATATCGAGGAGGACCGCCTCCCGGCCCTCAAAGCGGGGGGCTGCGGCGGCGATGATATGGAAGGCCTCGGTCAGCAAGCCGTCACCCGCCAGGATGGCGGTGGCTTCGTCGAACTTTTTGTGGCAGGTGGGCTGGCCCCGGCGCAAATCATCGTCGTCCATGGCCGGCAGGTCGTCGTGAATGAGGGAGTAAGTGTGAATCATCTCCAGGGCGCAGGCCGCCGGCAAGGCCTCGCCCGCGTCGCCGCCGACGGCTTCGGCTGCGGCCAGGCACAAGATGGGGCGCAGCCTCTTGCCGCCCACGAACAGGCTATAGTGCATGGCCTGGACCACCCGAAAAGCCGGCCCCCGCACCGCGGGCAGATAGGCTTCCAGGGCCCGGTTGACCATGCCCCGGCGTTCTTCCAAATAAACTTTGAGATCGAATTTCACTTTTGCGCCTTTGCGACTTTGCGTCTTTGCGTGAGATTAACCTTCACTTTCTTCTTCCGGAAATGGCCGGGTAAAGAAGCGGCCGGCATCATCCTTCATGAGCAACTCGACCCGGCGCTCCACTTCGTCCAGTTTCTGGTGGCAGGCCTTTACCAGGCCCACCCCTTCTTCAAAGGCCGCCATGGCCTGCTCCAAGGGCAGGTCGCCGTGCTCCAGGGAATCCAGGACTGCTTCCAGGCGCTTGAGACACGCCTCAAAATTTTGTTCAGCCGGTTTTTTTTCTTTGGCCATGGTTTAGAAAGTTCCCAGTTGCCGGGTTTTCAGTCCAAAAGTTTATTTAGAATTGGCAGCACAGGCTAAAGCCTGCGACTACATTTTTCGCCGCCGAGGGCGGCGGTGCTACATTTTTTTCTATTCACTATTCACTATTCACTGCTCACTGCTCACTTTTTCCACTTCGCAATCCAGGCGGCCGCGGGCTACCCGGACACGGATTTCGGCGCCCACCGGCACTTGGGCGGCATCGCGAATCACCGTCTCCTGGGGCAAAAGCGTCGCCACGGCGTAGCCCCGCGAAAGTATCGCCAGGGGGTTGAGCTTGTCCAGGTGGCTCCGGCAATATTCCAGATGGCGGCGGCGGTCTTCCTGGCCCCGGCGGAAGCTTTGTCCCAGGCTTTGCCCGGCCTGCTCCAGGCGCTGGCGCCAGGGGATTAAGACCCGCCGCGGACTCAGGAGGATCAACCGGGAGCCGGCCAGGCGCAGATGCTGTCCCTTCTCCGACAACATACGCCGGGTGCGCCGTACCAGGACCTCGCCTTTGTCATCTACTTTGAGGCGCAAATCCACCAGCCGCCGGCTCAGGTCCGGCAGCCGCCGGGCCATTAAATCGAGATGGCGTCGAGCCGCTTCCCGGCGCTTCCTAAAGGCGCTGTTTAGTGAGGCTCCGAACCGATCCAGGCGGCGGTTCAGCTCGTTCTTGTCCGGGACGATTAGTTCCACCGCGGCGCTGGGGGTGGCAGCCCTGGCGTCGGCGACAAAATCGGCGATGGTAAAGTCCACTTCGTGGCCCACCGCCGACACCACCGGAATGGGGCAGCGGTGGATGGCCCTGGCCACCAGTTCTTCATTAAATGGCCATAAGTCTTCGATGGAGCCGCCGCCCCGGGCCATGACGATAACCTCCACGCCGGGATAGGCAGGCAAATCATCCAGGGCCCGGGCGATTTCCCCGGCGGCCTCCACTCCCTGGACCTTCACGGGATAAATCAATATTTCCAGGTTAGGATGCCGATTTTTTTGGAGGCGCAAAAAATCCCGCACTGCCGCGCCGGTGGGCGAAGTGACCAGGGCGATGCGCTTGGGCAGAAAAGGCAAAGGCTTTTTCAACTCCGGGGCGAAGAGGCCCTCGGCCTGGAGGCGGGTCTTCAGGGCTTCGAAGGCCTGGGCCAGGGCCCCCAGCCCCAAGGGCTCCAGGTAGTCCACCACCAATTGGTATTCGCCCCGGGGCTCGTACACCGTCAGGCGCCCCCGGCAGAGGAACTGGCTGCCCTCGACGGGCTTGAAACGCATATGTTGATGATTGCCCTTGAACAGAACGGCCCGAAGTTGGGCCCCGGCGTCCTTGAGGGTGAAATAGTAGTGTCCGGAGAGCGGTTGGCGCAGGTTGGAGACCTCGCCGCTCACCCAGACCAGGGAGAAGTGAGTCTCCAGGCGATCCCGGATCTCCCGGGTAAGGCCGCTCACCGTATAGATGTGAAATTGTTCCTGGTCCATTAGATAATTGATTGATATTAACACATTTCCGGGGACGCGGCGAAAAATTTCAGAATTTCACGCCAAGACGCAAAGTCGCAAAGAAAGGCGCAGAAATATAGAATCCCCTGGTTTTTTGGCAACTGGGTACTGGCCACTGACTGCTGCCTTTAGGGCTTCACCCAACCGGCATACAGGGCCAGGCCCAGCCAGGCCCAGTTGTTGGCGTAGTAATTGTCCGGCGAGACAAAATAGGCCCGGCCGTCTTTCTCGTGATAAAAGCTGAAGATTTTCTCAGCCATTTGGCGGGCGAAGTCTCGATCTTCCGCCACCAGGGCCGCGGCCAGGACTCCGGCGTAGAGCACCGGGCTCTCGTAGTCCGCAGCCAGAGTGCCTGCAAAATTATAAAGGGCCGGCAATTTCCCCCTGGATTGCCATTCTTGCCGGAAAAACGGCAAAAACTTCTGTCCCAAAATTTGGGCGGCCAGCGGTTCTTTGAACCATAAGTGATCCAGGGCCAAGCGCCAGGGCAGGCGTACGGCCTCCCAGCCGAACCGCGTCTCCCGGCCGGTGGCTTGGCTTAAAAGTCCCTGGGCGTCTATCCGGCACCAATCAGGAAACAGTCCAACACCCGGATTATCCAGCCCCTCATTAAGGCTCGCCAACAGCCGATAGGTGTCTTGATGGAGGCGATCCCAGGCGGGTTCGAGAACCGTCCCGACGGATTCACCCCAACCCCGACCCTGCCACCTCAAAGGGGAGGAAGAATGGAGAGCAGGCGCCCTCGCCTGCCCTGGAACAGCCGGGGGCGGCTGTTCTCCATAAAGCTTGGCGAACAAATGATACGCCGCCGGGGAAAAATAAGAAGGATTGAGCAGATAAGGCGGTTCGGCCTCGTGCCAGTTGCCCGGCGTGAGGATTCTGGCGCCGGCGGGCAGGGCTACTACTTCTTTCTTCCAAATGGCAGCCCGCGCCTGCCGGGCCTCGGATTGATAATCCGGCAAACCCGGCGGGGCCCGCCAACCCCTTGCCGCGGCCAGCACCAGGGCCAGGGCGTAATCCAAGTCGCCGTCGCTGGCGGTGTTGGCATCCAGGACTCCCCAGGAACCGTCAGCTCGCCTGCCCCATTGCCAGGCCAGCAGGTGGTCCGGCCGGCTCAGATTGGCCTGAGTCCAGGCATAGACCCGGGCAAAGGTGGCGGCATCCGCAGCCCACACCGCCCGCAGCAGGGCATAGGCCTGGGCCTCGGAAATGGTGCCGCCGTCCCGCTCGGGGATCTGCACCCGGCCTGCCGGCGAGATGAATTGTTGGCGGTAGCTTTGCCATGAGGCCCTCAGGACCCGTTCGACGGTTTGCCGCGACAACTGCCGTTCGCCACAAGCCTCCAGAGTGAGGAGCATGAACGAGAGCAGCAAGATGGGAGCAGTTTTGCATAAGTTCATAACGATCTCGATCGAAAAAGCAAAACTGAATGTTGCTACATCCATAGCGCACAATCGAGATTAATGCTAATAAATTGCGGGACCCTGGATTGCCTAAATTGCATGATTAAAATATACAGGATGAGGAAGAGTATTAATCCTTGGCCGAGCACGATTATTTCTTGACAAATACAGGCATTTATGAGAAAAACTCAGCGTTAAGTGTCCGTGAGCAGGGCAAAAAACGCGGGGAGTGTCAGGAGTTGCGCGGCAGATGCCGCGAATCGCAAATTTATGTAACGTTGATAAAGCTAACGGCATCCGGGAAAGCGCCTCAGGGGGCCCCAGGTGCCTTTTTTTATTGAGGGGAAGCATGATCAAGGTGCAACTGGACCAGGGCCCGGCGGTGGAAATGCCGGCGGGAGTCACCGCGGCCCAGGCCTTACAAGATTTGCAGGTAAAGACCGACCGGCGGGTTTTAGCTGCCCGGGTGGATGGCGAGTTGGTGGACCTCTCGCAGCCACTGGACCATGCTTGCACCATCGCTCCCGTCCCGTTGGATTCCCCGGAAGGGTTGGAACTCCTGCGCCATTCAGCGGCGCACATCATGGCCGAAGCAGTGCGTGAGCTGTTCCCGGGTGCCAAAGTGGCCATCGGCCCGGCCATCGAAAACGGCTTTTATTATGATTTCGATGTGCCGGAGCCCTTCACCCCTGAAGACCTGGAAAAGATCGAAGAGCGCATGCGCCAGTTGGTGAAGCAAGACCAGCCTTTCTTGCGCGCCGAAGAATCACGCGCCCAGGCTATTGAGAATTTTAAGGCGCATGGCGAAGTCTATAAAGTCGAATTACTGGAAGGAATCGACCAGGATAAAGTGAGCCTTTACCACCAGGGCAACTTCATCGACCTCTGCCGCGGTCCGCATATTCCCTCCACCGGCTTTCTGAAGGCCTTCAAGCTCACCTCCACCTCCGGGGCTTACTGGCGGGGCGACGAGCACCGGCCCATGCTGCAGCGCATTTACGGCACCGCCTTTGCCACCCCCAAGGAGCTCAAACAATACCTGGAATTTCTGGAGGAGGCCAAGCGCCGGGACCACCGCCGCCTGGGGCGCGAGCTGGGACTCTTCAGCATTGAAGAAGAGGCCGGAGCCGGGATGGTCATCTATCATCCCAAGGGAGCCCTCCTCAGGAGCCTCATCGAAGACTTTGAGCGCCGGGAGCATTTCAAGCGGGGCTATCAGATGGTCATGGGTCCCCAGATGCTTAAGGCGGACCTTTGGAAACGTTCGGGCCACTGGGACAATTACCGGGACAACATGTATTTTGCCGATGTCGAAGGCACCCTGTTCGGCATCAAGCCCATGAACTGCGTGGCTCATATGCTGATTTACCGCTCCAGCATCCGGAGCTACCGCGAGCTGCCGCTGCGCTTCTTCGAGTTGGGTACGGTCATGCGCCACGAGCGCTCCGGGGTGCTGCACGGCCTTACCCGGGTGCGCCAGTTCACCCAGGATGATGCCCATATTATCTGCACCCCGGAACAGGTGGAGAGCGAAATCGTCGGGGTCCTGGACTTTGTTTTTCAGGTCATGGCCGTCTTCGGGTTCGAGTATGAAATGGAACTCTCCACCCGGCCGGAAAAATCCATCGGCAGCGACGCCGAATGGGAATTGGCCACCAATGCCCTGATCAAGGCGATGGAGGCCAAAAAGCTGCCTTATCATGTCTGTGAAGGCGAAGGCGCCTTTTATGGGCCCAAGATCGACATCAAGCTCAAGGACGCCATCAACCGCCGTTGGCAGTGCGCCACCATCCAGTGCGATTTCACCCTGCCGGAGCGCTTCGACCTCACCTATGTGGGAGACGACGGCGGCCGCCACCGTCCGGTGATGCTGCACCGGGTGATCCTGGGCTCCTTGGAGCGGTTCATCGGCGTCCTCATCGAGCACTATGCCGGCGCCTTTCCGGTATGGCTGGCGCCGGTCCAGGCGGTGCTGCTGCCCATCACCGACCGGGTGCATGCCTATGCCGGAGAGATCACCGCGGCCATGCGGGCCGAAGGGCTCAGGGTGGAGATAGACGCCCGGCCGGAGACCCTGCGCTACAAGATCAGGGAGGCGCAGCTCCAGAAGATTCCTTATATGATCGTTATCGGGGACCGGGAGGCGGCTGATCGCACCCTCTCGCCCCGTTTGCGGGACGGCACTGAACTGAAAGACATCCCGGTGGAGGCGTTCATCAACCGCTTGAAAGAAGAGTCCCGGTTGCCGTCCACTATGTAGGAGCGGACCCAGGTGTCCGCCCTATCCGAGGGCGCAGAAAGGTGCGCCCCTGCGATTAACTATTCAGTTAGGAGGAGGTTACGGTCATCCAGCAGAAGCAGCAGCGTGTGCGGATCAACGAGCAGATCAGGGTTCCGGAGGTGCGCCTGATCGGTCCCGACGGCGAACAGATCGGGGTCATGCCCACCCGGGAAGCCCTGGCCCAGGCGGCTGAAGCGCACCTGGACCTGGTGGAAGTCGCCCCCCAGGCCAGCCCGCCGGTTTGCCGCATCATGGATTACGGCAAGTTCAAATACCAGCAGAGCAAAAAGCAGCAGGAAGCCCGGCGGAAAGCCACTACGATCCAAGTCAAAGAGATCAAGGTGCGGCCCAAGATCGAAGAGCACGACATGGGCTTCAAGCTCAAGAACAGCCGGCGGTTCCTGAGTGAAGGTGACAAGGTCAAGATTTCCGTGATCTTCCGGGGCAGGGAGATTGCCCACACTGACCGCGGTTTTAAGCTTCTGACCCAAATGGCCGAAGCTTTAGCCGATGTGGCTATCGTGGAACAGTCTCCGAAACTGGAAGGCCGGAACATGTCCATGATCGTCACCCCCAAGTAGAGTCGATCCCACCCGAGGCTGTACCGGCGCCGCCCAGCGCGGTGCAGGGAAATATTTTCGTTTTTTGACATTGTTAAATTGTGATTCGCTTTGTCGTCTGATATATATAAAAGGTTACGCCGCGGCCGCCTCCGAAAAGTAGTTGTCGACCGACCGGCAGCAATATCACAGGTGAGGATGCAATTATGCCAAAAATGAAGACCCATCGCGGGGCGGCCAAACGCTTCAAGGCTACGGCCAGCGGCCGGCTGAAGCACAAGAAGCCGTATCATAGCCACATCTTGACCAGCAAAACGACCAAACGTAAACGGCAGTTGCGCGAAAAGGCCTATGCGGCTCTCCCCGAAATGAAGGCCCTCAAGCGCTTGTTGCCGTATCTTTGAGATAGGAGCAAGTCATGCCACGCGTCAGAAAAAGCGTCTATTCCAGGGCGCGCCGCAATAAATGGATGGGATTGGCCAAAGGCTTCCGCGGCGGCCGCCGGCGGCTGTACCGCTCGGCCCGGGAGGGAGTGGAAAAGGCCCTGACCTTCGCCTACCGGGACCGCAAGGTGCGCAAGCGGGAGTTCCGGGCCTTGTGGATCGTGCGGATCAACGCCGCTCTGCGTCCCTTGGGATTGTCCTACAGCAAGTTCATCGGCGGCCTCAAAAAGGCCCAGATCAATCTGGACCGCAAGGTTCTGGCCGACCTGGCCGTCTTCGATCCCCAGGGATTTGCCAAGGTGGCCGAGGCCTCCCGCGGGTAAAGGGCGGTTTGGTGGCACAGGCGTCTCGCCCGGGCATTTTTGAGACCAAGTTTTGAAAGGGCGCACCCGCGTGTGCGCCCTTCTGTTAGGGCGGACACATGGGTCCGCCCCTGCAAGAATTTTCAGGCTCAAGGAATCGCTTAAATGAGCGTTGAGGCCGTCAAACAGCTGGAGGACGCCGCCCTGGCGGAAATCCGTGCAGCCCAAACCCCTGAAGCCTTGGAACTGCTGCGGGTCAAATACCTGGGCCGCAAAGGGGACCTCACCCTGATTCTTCGGGGGCTGAAGGACCTGGACCCGGACCCGAGGCGCGTCGTGGGCCAGGAATCCAACCGGGTCAAGGTAGTCCTGGAAGAAGCCCTGGCCCAGACCTTGGCCGCCTTGAAGGCTGCCGCCCATCGGTCCGCAGCCGCAGGCATCGACGTCACCCTGCCGGGCCGCCGCCCGCCCCTGGGCCGGCTGCACCCCATCACCCGCGCCATGCAGGAAATCTGCGACATCTTCCTGCACCTGGGCTTCGAGGCGGTGGAAGGCCCCGAGGTCGAGCTGGACTGGTACAACTTCGAAGCCCTCAATCTGCCTCCGGACCACCCGGCCCGGGACATGCAGGACACCTTCTATTTCACCGATCAGGTGCTGCTGCGCACCCACACCTCGCCCATGCAGATCCGCACCATGGAGCAACGGCAGCCGCCGGTGCGCATCATCGCCCCCGGCCGGGTCTACCGCCGGGACTCGGACCTGACCCATACTCCCATGTTCCACCAGGTGGAGGGGCTGCTGGTGGACAAAGGCGTCACTTTAGCCGATCTTAAGGGGACCCTGACTACCTTTGTGCACCAGATGTTCGGCCCGGAAGTGGGGGTCCGCTTCCGGCCCAGCTACTTCCCCTTCACCGAACCCAGCGCCGAAGTGGACATCGAATGCGTCATCTGCCGGGGCGAGGGCTGCCGGGTCTGCAAGACCACCGGCTGGCTGGAGATCCTGGGGTCGGGGATGGTGCACCCCGCGGTCTTTGAGGCGGTGGGCTACGACCCGGAGGAATATACCGGCTTTGCCTTCGGCCTGGGGGTCGAACGCGTCGCCATGCTCAAATACGGCATCGACGATCTGAGGCTCTTCTTCGAAAATGACCTGCGCTTTTTAAGGCAGTTTTGAAAGGCAGTAGCCAGTAGCCAGTTAAAAAACCAAGGATACAAAAAGGCCGGAAGCTTATGCTCCCGGCCTTTTTTTTTCTTTAAATTGAAAAACTGATAACTGGCTACTGGCCACTGACCACTGCTTTTTAAGTCGGAGGCAGTCCCAGGTGCTCCAGGATGCGCCGGTGGAAGTAGGCCGAGGCGTCTTGATTGCCCATCAGGCCGAAGCGCACTTTAACGGTGGTAATCTGGTTGGGCCGGGCCAACAGTTGAATCTTCACATTGGTATCCGGGGGCGCAATCGCCTCCATGGTGGATTCGGCAGCGGTGTATTGCTCTTTCTGGACCTTCAAGTTCATGTCTTTAGCCGCGGCCTGTGCGGCATTCCAGGTTTCCTGCATGGACCGGGGATAGTCCTTCTCCATGGTGCCTTCCATCCACTTATAGCTGCCGATGGCCGCCGCGCCTCCAAGACTTATGAGCGTTAAGGGCACGCAGCCCGCGGCGAGCAGCAAACCGACCAACAGTATTCCCAGATTGGAGCGCCAGTGCTTCTGCCTCATTCTTGACCTCCCGTTCATGGCAGTCTTATCCCCCCTTATGCCATCCTTCACCGGGCGTGTCAATTCATTTTGGCGGGCCGGACGCTAAGGGTTCTTTCCAACTTACAAAAAACAGGGGCACAAGACGCTGTGCCCCTATCAAGCATCCGGTTCTTTCTGGTGTGGGGTTTAACTGCTCACTGCTTACTGCTTACTGCTTTCTGACCGTAGTCGCAATGCGGCAGCAATGGACAACTGGTGCATTTGGGATTTTTGGCGGTGCAGATGGCCCGGCCGTGCCAGATGAGTTGCAGGGAAAATTTAGTCCAGCGCTCGTTGGGAACCAGGGACATCAAGTCGGACTCGATTTTTACGGGATCCTTGGCGGAAGTCAAGCCCAGGCGCTGGGACACCCGGCCGCAGTGAGTGTCCACCACGATGCCGGGGATGCCGAAGGCATTGCCCAGGACCACGTTGGCGGTCTTGCGGCCGATGCCGGGAAGCTTAACCAAGTCTTCCAGGGAGGCCGGCACCTGGCCGTCGTATTGATCCATCAGGGCCTGGCCCAGGGCCTTGAGGCTTTTAGCCTTATTGCGGTAGAAGCCGGTCTGGTAAATGTCCTGCTCCAGTTCTTCCAGGGGGGCCCGGGCATAGTCGGCTGCGGTAGGGTATTTTTTGAAGACTGCCGGGGTCACCTTATTCACCCGCTCGTCAGTGCATTGGGCGGAAAGGATCGTGGCCACCAGCAACTCCAGCGGGTTGGTGAAATCCAGAGTGACGTGGACCTTGGGATAGTGCCCGTCGAGCAGCTTGAGAATCGGACCGATTTTCGCCGCTGGCTTCATAAATACCTCGTTTTCCGTTCTCCGTTTGGAAAACTTGTCCATTTTCAGTTAATAACGATTTCCGGGTTTGTCATCTGAATGGCTCAAAATAGGTAACTGCTTATGGTCTTTTGCGGAAAACGGCAAACGGCAAACGGGAAACGATCTTTTGGGTCAATTCCTGAAATTCTGGAATTTTGAGACGGGAGATAGTCAGAAAATAAAGCCCCCCTCCCAGCAGGATAGTTCCTAATACACTGAAAAGGCTGCCAACTTTGCCGCCTCCCAGCCGGCCGGCCAGATACGGCTCCAGCCAGACTACCACCAGGCCCATGATTAGACCAGCAGCGACTACCTTGGCCAGGGTGACTAAGAGCGGCCTTACTCGAAAGCCCCCCAACCGGCGGTAGAGCATCACCCCCAGGAAAAGAAAGTTTAAAATCATGCTGAGCGAAGTTGATAAGGCGATGGCCCGGTGCTGGAGACTCGACACCGTGAGGTTGATAAACAGGATATTGGCAGCCACAGTCAGGAAGGAGCCCAGAACCGGGATGCGGGTGTTTTCCAGGGCGTAAAAGGCCGGCACCATGATCTTTACCCCGGCAAAGGCAAGAGAGCCCACGGCGTAAAGGGCCAGGGCCGCGGCGGTCTGTTGGGTATCCCAGGCCGAAAAGTGGCCATGTTGGTAGATGAGGGCAATGATCGGTCGGGCCAGGAAGATGAGGCCGCAGGCCGCCGGCACCGTGACCAGCAGGGCCAGGGCCAGGGAAGATTCCACCGCGCCCTTCATGGCGCTGAGATCTTTATGGGCCGCATGCCGGGAGACCACCGGCATAGTGGCCACCATCAGGGCCACCCCGAAGAGGCCCATGGGCAGATGAAAGAGGCGGTAGGCGTAATTGAGCCAGGAAACGCTGCCCTGGGCGCAGGCCGAGGCATAAAAGGTGTTGATGAAGATATTGATCTGGGTGGCCGAGAGTCCCACCACCGCGGGCAGCATCAGCAGGGCGATGCGCCGGACGCCCGGTTCCCGCCAATCCAAGACCCATTGGGGCCGGAAGCCCTCCCGCCAGAGCAGCGGCAACTGCACCACCAGTTGCAACAAGCCGCCGATCAAGGCCCCCCAGGCCATGCCCACAATGGGATGGAGTCCCAGGCTGGGCATGGCCCAACTTATAGTCACTCCGGCCACCACCGAACCCAGGTTGAAAAAACTGGAGGCCAGGGCCGGGATAAAAAATTTTCCCCGGGCGTTGAGAATGCCCATGGCCAGGGCCGCCAGAGAGACCAGCAATAGAAAAGGGAACATAATGCGGGTCATCAGGCTGGTAAGGCCAAGTTTTCCGGAGATCAGGCCGAAATCCGGAGCCATCAGGTTCACCAGCGACGGGGAGAAGAGCATGCCCAGGAGCACCAGAGTGCCCACCAGCAGCGAGGCGCACATGATGACGTTGTTGGCCAGGCGCCAGGTCTGCTCCCGCCCTGATTTCTGGTCGTAGTCGGTGAACACCGTGACGAAGGCGGAGCTCAAGGCCCCTTCGGCAAAGAGATCCCGCAGCAGGTTGGGGATGCGGAAGGCTACGACATAGGCGTCAATGGCGTAGCCGGCTCCGAACAGACCGGCGAACACCTGCTCCCGCACCAGTCCCAGCAGGCGGCTGGCCAGAACCGCCAAACTGACGGTGCCCGCAGCTTTGGCGATCTTGCCGGTTTGGCTGGCTGCGGCCTCAGTCAAGGGCGAGGCCCGGCCTGAACTCGTAATGAGATTTCATGGTCATGATTTTAGGGGAAATTAGGGGCAGTGGGGAAGGAGAAAAATGTTTGCAGCCCCAAGATTTTTCCGGGCAACGTTCGCAAGTTGCCGCCGGCTAACCTACTGTCTCGGAACTTTTCTTGGCAGCCGTTGGCTCAGAACGCATAGGCTTCTTTTTCTTGGCAGTGGTAGCCTTGGGCTTGCCTTTGGCAGCCGCCTTGTCCTTTTTCGCCGCGTGGACCGACGGTTTGGGGCCTTTCGCCTGGGAAGCAGCAACCTTCCGCACTTTTTGCTTTTTTATTGGCCGAGGCCTGGGTGCGGTCTTTTCCTGGGCCAACTCCACCGGAGAAGCCCCCGGATGCAACAGGGCGTACGCCGGTTGGCCACCGGAGGCCGTCTCTTTGATAGGGGGATATTCCACCCGCTGGCCGACCTTGTCCGGCCAGCCTTCGGCCCACACTGTGCCCAGGAAGCCCGTCAACTTCAGTTGATGGTCCTGCTCATCGAAAGATTGGACCAGGAGCACTGCCAGCCCCAATCCTATCAAGCTCCCCATCGCCAGAGCGAACCAGCCGCACCGCTTTCCGGCGCTGCGAGCCCGGAATTTGGACCCTTTGCGCCTGATCAGGGCTGAGATGATGGCATACATGCCGTAGGCCCAAAGAATAAAAACCAGGGTAGGTAGCACCAACTCTCCTTGGACAGATAATGTTTAAAGATAACAGTTCTAATTTTTTTAAGTCAACTTCTTTTCGCGGGCCTTATTTAATAAGGGTTTCCTAGCCGTCATTATATTGACAGGAGAACGTTTTTGGTATAATAAGCTTTTTGGGAGATATTCTTGAAACATAATAAGGCAAATATCCTCGTTATTGACGATGATTCGGGCATCCTGCAAAGTTTACAAGAAATTCTAGAGACTGACGGTTACTCAGTTTTTCCCGCCCCGGATGGCGAACGCGGCATCAAGCTGTTGCAGGAACAGAATTTCGACCTGACCCTGACCGACCTGGCCATGCCTGGACTGGGAGGCATGGAAGTCCTCCAGTATCTGACCCAGCATCAGCCCGAATGCCCCTGTATCATCATCACCGGTTTCGGCACCATCACCAGCGCGGTGGCCGCCATGCGCCAGGGAGCCTACAGTTACCTGGCCAAGCCGGTGGATGCTTCTGAACTCCGGCTGGTGGTGGCCCGAGCCCTAGAGCATCATCACCTGAAGCGAGAGAATATTCAATTAAAAAAGCAACTGCACCGGAGATATGGCTTCGCCAACATGGTGGGCCAGAGCGCTCCCATCACCCGGGTCTTTGACCTCATCCGGAAGGTCGCCGATACCGACAGTACCGTGTTAATCCAGGGAGAATCGGGCACCGGCAAGGAGCTTATCGCCCACGCCATCCACTACAACAGCTCCCG
>JAMCQY010000321.1 GCA_023381945.1 Deltaproteobacteria bacterium | reverse complement strand
GCCCCCGAGGCGGTAGACTGAATGCCATGTTCCGGTCCCTGGCGGCGCTCTATCCCCATCCCGGCATCCAGGCCCTGCAGAAACTGGTGTATCTGTTGTCGGGTGAGATAGCCGGAACCTTGCGCTACTGGAGCAAGCAGCCATTTAAGAGCGGCTACGGGGTGGAGACCTTGATCCTGCTATCCTTTGCCCTCGATCTGCTGCGATTATCGCCGGGGACTGCCGACCTCGACCACCTGGTGCAGGTGTATGTCGGTCAGATGGACCATCGTCATTCCCCGCTCACTTCGACGGCGCGCCGCAATGGTCTGGATCAGATGGCCGGTAATGTCTTTCATACCTTGCTGGAGGGTTTGGCAAAAGCCGGTCTCGGCCCCGGCTTTCCCGAGAATTTTGCTCCGGAGTTGACCATTCCTCTTCATGAACAAGGACAAGCCGAGCGGTTGCGATGGCTGCAGGTCCCCTTGGGAGACGTAAACCTGCCTCCCTTAAGCGCCTGTCCTGAGGTGCGTACCGCCCTGGGTGGGGAAAACCCGGCATGAAAGTGGCTCAGATAGCGCCCCCCTGGATTCCGGTGCCTCCCGTGACCTACGGGGGAACAGAGTTGATGGTGGCCGCCTTGATCGAGGGCTTGCAAACCCGGCAGGTGGAAACGGTGTTATTCGCCGCCAGGGACTCGACTCTTAAGGTTCCGGTTTTGGGACCCTTTGCCCGGGCCTTCTGGCCGCCGGACAAATTTTCCGAAAACCTGCATTTGGCTTACGCCTTTGGGCATCTCCAGACGGAACCTCCTGCGGTGATTCATTCGCATCTGGAAAATGCCGCGGGTTTCTGGTCGGTCAGTTGTCCGGGGGTCCCCCTGGTGATCACCCTCCACACTCCTCTTACCCCGATAAAATGTGAGTATCTCCAGCATTTTTCCCAGGCTTATGTAGTGGCGGTCAGCGCCTTTCAAGGGAAACAGTTGGCCAAACACCCCCGTCTCCAGCTGATTCCCCACGGCCTGAAGGCTGAGGATTATGCCTTTCAGGCGGACAAAGAGGATTTTTTATTGTTTCTGGGCCGCATCTATCCGGATAAGGGCCTGCATACCGCCATCCGGCTGGCCCAGGAAATGGGCGAACGGCTGGTGATCGCCGGGCCGGTCTTTGCTCCGGATCGCACCTATTTCGAGCAGGAGATCCGGCCCCATCTGATTGGCGAGCGGATTACTTATGCGGGGGCCGCAGATTTCCCCCACAAGGTCGACCTCCTGAAGCGGGCCAAGGCCCTGGTCTCGCCCCTGGAAGTGGATGAAGCCTTCGGGCTGGTGATGCTGGAGGCCATGCTCTGCGGTACGCCGGTTTTGGCTTATGGCCGCGGCGCCGTCCCGGAAGTCGTGCTGCACGAAGAAACCGGCTTTGTCACCCATTCCTATGCCGGGTTGCGCCAGGGCCTGCGGCAATTGTTTCGCCTGGACCCGTATCGCTGCCGGGATTTCGTGATCCAGCAGTTCTCCTGGGAGCGCATGGTGTCAGCCCATGTGGATTTGTATCGCCAGGCAATGGAGACTTGAACCCATTTCGAAACCAAATAGGCTAGGGAATTTGCTTCCCAAACACAGACCGGAAAGAAGAGTTTTAAGTCCCCTTTTGAGAAAGGGGGATTTAGGGGGATTTCAAAAGCTTATACAAATCCCCCCTGCCCCAGGAGTTGTCTGGCAAAGATTTTGCGAGAAACCTATCAAATTGGAGCTGAAAGCTACGTTCATAGGAGTTTAGCGAGAACGGGTGCAGTTTAGGAACCGGGGCTGAAAGCCCTCTCTCCCCTGAGAGGGGGGAGGGCCGGGCTGAGGGGTGGCTTCGTAATAATGACCACTTCCCCCTCACCCTTCCCTCTCCCCCATTGGGGGAGAGGGGAAAAAATTAATTAATCCGGCATGTTACTTGAGTCTCCCAAATTTGGCCAACCGAGATTATCATTTGGTAGCAAGAAGCTTGCCGGACACTCCTGCCCCCGCCCCCCTTTTGCAAAGGGGGTGGGTTTTCCCATCTGTGCTTCTTGTTCTTTCAATTGGTCACGAAAAAGGCTTATAAATGTTTTTGATATAGCTTCTAAACTAATCAACCTGACTAAATCCGATCGGCAAAGCCGATTAGCTGGTAAAATAGCTCAAAATCCCTTATCTTAGCTGCATAAACCGGCAGACTTTCACCGTCGAGGCCCTTAATCTCAACCATGTTCTCACCATTGATTCTAAAATTGGGGATGGTTAGATTTGCCACCTCTCTGTTAGTGGTATTACTGGCTAATGTGCTCAACCGGGTTTTGATGGTGGAACTGGCAGTGCCGGCGCAGGTGGTGACTTTCTGTTTTGCCTTTCAGCATGTCATGACCCCGGCAGGTCTGGTAAGCGGCTATTATTCCGATAGCCGTCATCTGGCCGACCGGCATCGCACCCCTTATCTTTGGGGTGGAATGTTATTGAGCCTGGCCGTGATGCCCTTCTTTCCCTATTGGGCGCAGGCGTTGGGGGCCGAGCCCCATAACCGCTCGCTGATTTACCTGGGAGTGTTATTATTCTCCCTGTTCGGCATCGGCACCACCGTCTCTGCCACGGCCATTAACTCCCTGCTGGTGGATCAAGTCGAAGTTTCCAAGCGGGGCTCAGCCCTGACCGTGGTTTGGATACTTACTTTGGCCGGGTTTATTGCCGGCTCAATCCTGGTTGATGTCCTCCCCACCTCTGACCCGCATTGGTTAAACAAGATTTTTGACCTGGTTACTCTCATTGTAGCCTTCACCACCTGGTTGGCCGCCAGGGGGGTGGAGCCTCCCTGCGACACCGGGCCTATCCGCCACGAGGACCGGCAGCGGTATCTGTGGCCGGTACTTAGATTTTTGGGTCGCCATGGACAAGCCCTCTGTTTTTTTGGGTTTTTAGGTGCTACTATTTTCTTTCTATCTATTCAGACCTTTCTGCTCACCGCTTTTGGGGGGGAGGTTTTGGGTCTGCCAGTGGGCCAAACTAATAAGTTTGGGATTTACACCAGTTACGGAGTCATCCTCGCCATGGTGGCGGGACAAATCCTGTTGGGGAGGCAAAACCGCCGGGGCGACTGGTCCATTTTGATCGTGAGCCTGCTATTGGGCGCCCTGACCTTTGGGCTCCTGAGTTTTACCGCCTTTAGACCCGGCCTGACCCGAATTGTTTATGTACTCTGGCTTCTGGGGCTTTCCAGGGGCTTGTATAATGTGGGGATTTCTCACCTTACCATGAGTTTTGTGCATCCCGCTTTTTCGGGAATATTCATGGGCCTCTGGAATTTGGTAAGCGGCCTGGCCCTGGCGGCCGGCGAGATGGCCGGGGGTTTTCTTAAGGAGAGGATCTTTTCACTGGCGGGAACGGCGAGTGATGCCTATGGTTGGGTATTCTTAATCGAAGGCTTGGGGCTCTTGATTTGTTTAGTCCTGCTGGTCCCGATGCGGCGGGGAAGTTACCATCTCGATCTTCATACCTTGTTTCCCAAAACCAACCGGCTCAAGCAGCCAAGGTGAATCCGGACATGCTCACCAGGACTTGGGAAATTTTTAACGGCAAGATAATCGGCTTGCTGTTCGCCTGTCTGTTGCTTTCTGTCCTCGGATGCGGATCGACTTCGGAGGAGCAGCCCCAAGAGCCCCTTACCTACACCCTGGACCCCGACACCCAAATGCTGGTCGGCGAAATAGCCCGGCAAACCAAACTCCCCCGCTATCTTGAGTTTAACCGGAATTTCAGCGGGCTGTTCGTGCCCCCCACCTTGCTGCCTTGGGAACCTTATGTCCTGGCCCTGGCCACGGAGAGTAAGATTCCGGCGATCATTTCCCTGGATGCCCCCTGGGTGCAGCGTTACGGCATGGACGGCTGGCTTTACGAATTGGAGCGCACCGAGGTCTTCCCCAAAAGTGAGGTAAAGGATTTGCTCGCGTCCGTGGCCGCGGCTTTTTCGGTGCCACTGCCTCGAATTATCGGTCCGCCGGTGAAAGAACTGGTGGCCGTGCCCACCTATATTAAGGGTAATATTCTCTTTTATCGCCAGGATTTGCTGCAACGTTATCAGTTCAAGGCCCCGCCCCGCACCTGGGACGAATTAAAAACCATGTGCCGCCGGATTATGCCCCAGGAGCGGTCGGTCAAATTTGGCCTGATCTTCCATGCCAGCAATTTTCTTAATGATTTTCTACCGATACTCTGGGGTTACAGCGGCGACGTCGTCGACGCCAATGACCGCCTGGTGCTGCACCAGGATAAGAACCGGGCCGCCTGCCTGGCCGCCCTCAGGGACCTTAAAGGCATGCAGGGTGCTATTGCCCCCTCTCCTAAGGATCTGCCCCAGTTCGCTTCGACCAAAACCGATGCCCTGCGGCAGGCTTTTTTCCAGGGGGAAGCCCTCTTTATGATAAATTGGGATACGCGCCTGCATGATTTGGGGGAGATGATCAAGCAGGATGCCAAAAGGACTCCCGGG
>JAMCQY010000155.1:1003-21271 GCA_023381945.1 Deltaproteobacteria bacterium | reverse complement strand
GCTTTCAAAAACGTCCCGAAAAAATCTTTGTGGTGCATGGCGAGCCGGAGGGGTCCGAGGCCCTGGCCGCCCGTCTGCGCAATGATTTAGGCTGTAAGAATGTCATCATCCCTACCTTTGGGAGGACGGTGGAAGTCTAACGGCAGGAACCGTCAGGGTGCGGCCCGGGCCATAACTAGACCTGGCAGCCAGGCTTCGAGAGGCCTCCAGCTCACCGGCCGGCATGCCTGGTCAGAGGCGCGCTTCATCACCCGGGAACAGGACCTGGGGCTGCCGGGGCTCCGTATGGCCAAGATTTCATATCATCCCCACCGTCTGGTGGAGAAGTTCCGCATTCAATTGGCCTGAATCAGGCTGAGAGCCCGGTCCAGTAGGCGTCGACCCTGGCTTGAATCTCCGCGAGGAGCGCTTCCTGCCGCTGCGGCCTAAACAGGTGGGCGAAGCGTCCCTGTTTTTTCAGGTATTCTTCCACCGGCAGGCGGGGGTGGGGGATCTTGGTATGCACCGTGCGCCCGCCGACATATTCCTTCAACGGGAAGATGCCGGTTTTGACCGCCAGCTTGCCGATCTCCACCGCGGCCTGGGGGTCGAAATCCCAACCTGGGGGGCAAGGCGCCAGGGTGAGGATCAGTCTCGGCCCCTTGAGGTTTTTGGCCTTGTCGATCTTCCGGGCCAAATCCAGCGGTTCGGCGGCCACCGCGGTGGCGGCATACACCGGCTGGTGGGCTGTCCAGATGGCAAAGAGGTCTTTCTTATAGCCTGGGAAGCCCAGCAGGCTGGTGGCGGTCCGGGCCGCGTGGGGCGTGGCCTCGGAGAACTGCTGCCCGGTATTGCCGTAGCCCTCGTTGTCATAGCAGATATAGAGAAAATTGAGGCCGCGTTCGATGGCGCTGGAGGTGGCCGACAGCCCCATGCCATAGGCGGCGCCGTCCCCGGTGAGCACCACCACCTCCAGGTCCTCTGCGGGCGGGATGCGGCCCTGGGCCAGGAGCACATCAAGCGCGTCCCTAACCCCCTGGGCCCCGGCGGGCGCCGAGGCCATGGCGGTATAGAGCCAGGAACCCCGGAAAGGCGTAAAGGGATAGGTGGCCAGCAGGGTCAGGCAGCCGGCGGCGTTGACAAATACGGTCTTGGCGCCCAGGAGGTCGTAAATTTCGTGGACCGTGGCCAGCCCCCCGCAGCCGGCGCACATGGGCGTCCCCGCGCCCAGTAGGTGGACGGAGGGGAGGGGTTTAATATGTCGTGATGTTGAATCATTCATGGTCAATCAGGCCCACCAGAGTCTTAGCCTATCAGGTTATCATAATCCGAATGGCTACCGACCCAAAACCAAAGCACGCCTTCGGAAAGATTAATACCAAGAGCCCGGTAATAAAGACCTAAGCGAACGGACCAAAAACGGCCAACTTTCTTGAAATGCAGAGAAGGGTGGTGTGAGTCGCGCTTCAATAAAGCAAAGCATTTGTCCGCAAGCTCCTGAACCTGCTTAGGCAAGGCTCGATAGCAAGCCCAGAACTCAGGGGAGGCAAAGTGTTTCACATTTCTTCACATCTGCCTGAGGTGAAGGCCTTGAGGGCCGTTTCCGCCAGAGCATCTAATTTACCTGCCTGGACGTCATCGGCTATCTGCCTGTCCCAGGCCGCGGCATCAAATTCCTCGAACCATTTACGAAAGGCCGCCAGTTCCTCCGGCGAAAATCCCTGTATCTCCCGGCCGATTTTTTCAATCTTGTTCATGTTACCGCACTCCTTGGAAAAATCATAATGCTTCCAAGGACTTTATGCAATAGGCAGAACCAAGGGGAACTCCTTCACCCGCCTCAAATGTCCTAACTCAACCTCTGCCGCTCCACCTGCGCAATAGCCTGCAATTTCCTAACTTCCCTCAGTTCGTCTTCCGTGTAAAGCAGGCGGGGGGGCGGGGCCTGGCCGGTCTCGGCCGCCTGGCGGGTGACCGCAGCCATCTCGTAAAACTCTTCCGGGCTGATGTCCCGGCCGCCCAGGCCGCCGATGAAACTGACCAGGACCGGTGGTTTTTGCAAGCCATACAGGGCTGAGGCCAGTTCGGTATAGAGCACCCCGCCCTTGCCCATGGACAGGTTCTGGTCAATAACCGCCACGCCCCGCTTGCCCCCCAAAATCTGCCGCAGACGGGCTTCCGGATAGGGCCGCAGCAGCCGTGGGCGCACTAACCCGATCTTCCAGCCCACTTCCCTCAGCCGGTCTACGGCATCACGGGCCTTGGTGGCAAAGGAGCCGATCATGAAAAAGACCAGGTCCGCACCCTCTGTGCGGTAAGTTTCCACTGCCTCATAGTTGCGGCCGAAGCTCCCGGCGAAGGCTGCGGCGAGGTCGTCGTAGACCGGCAGGCCGTTGAGCGCCGCCAGGTGGGTTTCATAACGGAAATAGGAGTACGGCGTGCCGCCCAGCACGGCCACCGCCTGGCTGATGGGGCGGCTCGCCCGGAAGCGGATATTTTCGGGGTCGAAAGGCCCGACAAAGTCCTGAACCGCGACTTCATCCGGTATCTCCACCGGTTCCCGGGTAAAAGAGAGATAGAAGCCGTCCAGGTTGACTATGACCGGGAGGCGCACCTGCCGGTCCTCGGCCAGGCGAAAGGCCATGATAATGCTGTCCAGGACCTCCTGGCAGGTGGCGCAGTGAATTTGCAAAAAACCGCTGTCCCGGGCCGCCAGAATGTCGTTATGATCCGGCTCCAGTGTAATGGGGGAGGCCAGCCCCCGGGAGACGTTGACCAGCACGAAGGGGGCGCGCCACCCCGCCGTGGCGTAAAGCATCTCCATCCCGTAAAGCAGTCCCTGGCTGGAGGTGGCGGTGAAGACCCGGACCCCCGTGGCGGCCGCCGCGGCCGCGGCGGTGAGCATGGAGTGCTCGGACTCCAGGGTGACCATGCGGCAGTCCAGCTCTCCCGCATCGATCCAGCCGGCCATGGTTTCGATGATCTCGGTCTGGGGGGTGATGGGAAAGGCAGGCACATAATCAACTTGTGACAGCCGCGCCCCCCAGGCCGCGGCGCCGTTGCCGGTCAACAGCGTGCGCTTCATGACCGTACTCCTTCTTCTGCCTCGGCGATTATTTCGCGCTCCGGGACGGCCCGGATGGCGTGCCTTGGACATTGCGCCAGACAGATCAGGCAACCTTTGCAATGCTCGTAGTCGATTTCGGGGTAGCCTTCCTGGTTCAGGCTGATGTTTCCTTCAGGGCAGAAAGTGCTGCAGATCCAGGCGCAGCGCCTACAGCGCTGATAATCGATCACCGGGCGCACGGTGCGCCACAGGCCGGTTTTTACCTCTTCGCTGGTGGCGGCAGCCGGAATGACCGGAGCTGCCAGGCCGGCGTCTTCAAACGGCAACTGGATCCACTGAGGTCTCTCGTAGGTATCCGCCGCCGGATGTTCCAGTTTTTCGGTCACGCACCCCGCATGGGGGGCCATGAGATCATAGGCCTCCAGGGCCTGGTCTCGATTCTTGCCAACGATTGCCTCTCCCAAAGGCGCCAGTTCGTCCCGGACCGCCTGGGCCAGAGAATCGCGGGAAATGACGCCCACGAGCCGGGCGGCGGCGCCGGTGCAGGCGGCGCCGATAAATCTAATTGCCCGCGGGTCCGTCAATTCGGCGGCCGGCAGAGTCAGCACGGGGCCTGGAAAATTGAGCCTCTCTTGCCAGGTTTTGGGCTTTTTAGCGCTGCTGATGAGCAGCACCGTCTGTTCGGTGACTCCAGATAGGACACCTGCCGCCGGGCTGGCCACCAGGGTATCGTCCGCCACCAGAACCAGGTCGGGTCGGCGGATGACGCCGCGTTCGTAGATCAAATTACGGGCGGCGCGGACATAGGCAAAAATCGGCGCTCCCCGACGTTCGGCCCCATAGCGGGGCGCATCCTGGACTTCAAAACCTTCAAGGAAAAAGGCGGTGCCTAAAATGCGGCCGGCGGTCTTCATTCCTTGGCCGCCGCGGCCATGCAAACGGATGCGATACATGGCGCCTCCGTAATTTTTCTGGCGCGCTAAAAAATCGACCAGCGCTTAAAGGCCATTTCCATCTTTTTATTGTAAGGGAAACCGGTACTAAAGGGAATTTTTTGGACAGATCCCATTTGGGAAAAATTAAAGAATTTCCAGGTGCATGAAGTTGAGGCCAATGAAGACAGCCCTGAAGGGTTTGCTGCAAAAGAAAAAGCCGTCAAATGGAGCGATCAGCCTCCACCAAACGGCGAACTAAATTAAGAGAGGTTAGCAACCAATGTAGTAATCAAATTTGGCGTCCCTTCATTGAAGATTTTCGAACTTTTTGCCTCACCGCGCCGGATAGTGTAAAGGTCCCCCCCTGCCTTGGCAAATGGGGTTTTTGCCCTGCCTTGGCAAGCTGGCCTATGAACTTGTCAAAAGCTTCTGAGACAGAAATGTCCACGGGAAATTCTCCTTCTGCCAATGCTTCTCGCAATAGCAAAGAGGGATTGTGCGTGCGCCCCACCGGTTCCAGAAAGCGCCAGCAATGATATTATATTGCTTTATCTGAAAATATAGCCCCGAGGCCTATTGCTTTTTGCGGTAGGTCCCGTAAATCATCTCCCTTTCCTCGGGAGTCAGCTCTTCCGGCCCAAGCTTCACCGTCAGCTTGTTGATCTTGCCGGTGAACTTGAACGGCACCTGGTAATCCTGGTCGTCCACCGGCGTGCCGGTGTCAATGCCAACGTTGAAGGTCTCACACCACCCGATGCCAATTGGCAGACTGCGCGGCATGGGATGGCGGTCCACGTCCTTGCCATCCACCTTCAACGTACCGGTGCCGCCTTTGCCGAGCCCCGGTCCGTCGTACTTCCAGTCGAACACCAGCGTGTGTTTACCCGGCGATAGCGCCTCCTTGCCCTGCCACTTCACCCGTTCCAACTGGATCAGGTTCCAGGTAAAGACCGGCCGGCCCTTCAGCAGGTAGAAGCCGTAGCCACCGAACCGGCCGCCATCGGTGACCAGCACGCCCTCGGCGTTTTGTGGCACTTCGATATCAGCCGTAATTGTGTACGACTTATTCAGCATGTTCGGCGCACCGGCCACACCTGGGAACGGCACGTTGGTCAGCTCCCCTGAGTAGGTAAACACGGTCCGGCCAGGGGAGTAGCTCGGCTTCGGTCCCACGAATCGAGGCAGGAGGCGGTCGTCGAGGGGAAAGACCTGGTACTTCGCCGCCTCCATGATAAATAGCTCCTTCAGGTCCCGCAGCTTGTCCGGCATCTTGGCGGCGAGGTTGTTGGCCTGCGTCCAATCATTCTTAAGGTCGTACAGATCCCATTTGAAGCTGTTCATGACGTCAGCGGGCGGTGGCTTGAGCGAAAGTGCCCACGGCGCCACGATGGGAGGCGCCGAGGCGATCCAGCCGTCGTGGTAGATGGCGCGGGAGCCGAACATTTCGAAATACTGGGTTAAGCGCTGGCCGGGGGCTTTGGCGCCGTCCTTCCCCCACGTATAAGCCATGCTCACGCCCTCGATGGGCCGCTGCGCCACGCCGTTGACCATCACCGGCTCCGGCAGGCCCACCGCTTCGAGGATCGTCGGTACGATGTCGATCACATGATGAAACTGGGGGCGGATGCCGCCCTTGTCCTTGATGCGCGCGGGCCAAGCTATGGCCATGCCGTTGCGCGTGCCGCCGAAGTGAGAAGCCACCTCCTTGGTCCACTGATACGGCGTGTCCCAGGCCCAGGCCCAGCCCACCGCATAGTGCGGGTAGGTCTGGTCCGTACCCCAGGCGTCATAGAACTTCATGTTCTCTTCCACCGTCGGGTGTATGCCATTCAAGACGGCATACTCGCTGTACAGGCCATGGAGCGTGCCTTCAGGGCTGGAGCCGTTATCGCCGCTGATGTAGATGATGAGTGTATTGTCGAGCTTGCCGGCGTCCTCGATCGCCTGGATCACGCGGCCGATCTCGTGGTCCGTATAAGCCAGGTACGCCGCGTAGACGTCAGCCTGGCGGATATAGAGCTTCTTCGCCTCGGGCGAGAGCGTGTCCCACTTCGGGAGATCATCCGGCCAGGCCGTGAGCTGCGCGTTCTGCGGAATCACGCCGATCTTCTTCTGGTTGGCGAAGATTTTCTCGCGCAGCTTGTTCCAGCCCTCATCGAACAGGTGCATGTCGCTAATCTTCTTGACCCACTCCGGGGTCGGATGGTGCGGGGCGTGCGTGCCGCCGGGCGCGTAGTAGATCATGAACGGCCGGTTGGGCTGGACCTCGTTCAGCATCTTGATACGCCCAATCGCCTCATCGGCCATGGCGGTGATCAGGTTCCAGCCGGGATGGCCGAGATAGGGCTCGATGGGTGTGGTGTTGCGGAACAGGTTGTTCGGCTGCCACTGGCTGGTGTCGTCACCGACAAAACCGTAGTAGTAGTCAAAGCCCTTGAGAGGCCCGGTCGGCCAGTTATGGAAGGGGCCGGCCTGGCTCGCCTCCCAGTTCGGCACGTTGTGATCCTTGCCGTACCACGACGTGTCGTACCCGTTCAGCCGAAGGATCTCGCCGATGGCGACGGCGTCGCGAGGGATGACGCTGTTGTAACCGGGGTAGCCGGTCGCCTGGTCGACGACAACACCGGTGGCCACCGAGTGGTGATTGTGACCGGTGAGGAGCGCGGCCCGTGTCGGTGAGCAGAGCGCCGTTGTGTGAAACGCGGTGTAGCGCAGACCGTTGCTGGCGATGCGGTCCATGGCCGGCGTGGGGATGACGCCGCCGAAGGTGCTGGGCGCCGAAAAGCCCACGTCATCGGTCATGATCAGCAGGACGTTGGGCGCACCCTTGGGCGGCACGACTAGCTCTGGCCAATACGGCTTTGACTGGGCGGCGTTGGGGTTGATCTCGCCTTTGAACGGCTGCGGCGGATTCGGCAGGTACCTGCCATCGACGATGGTCGTGGCGCCGGGCGAACCCGGCACGGTGGTCTGCGGCCCATTCAGTTGCGACACCTCCGGGGCGGTGCCCTTCGTTTTGGGGGTGGTCTTCTTCTCGGCCAGGGCCGGCCCGGCGCACATGAGGCTGGCTGCGGCCAGGACCGCCCCCAATAGCACCCAGGTGCGAGCCTTGCTTCTTTGTGCGGGAGCCCGTGATTCCATGAAAACCTCCTGCCTTTAGGGTTACTTTGCTTTCGCTCTTATGGGTTCCACAAATTCCGGGACGCTTTAAGCCAGGAGCAGGTCTTTGAGCCGCGTTCTCCCGCCCATCTTCTCCAGTTTGGCTTCAGTTTTGGGCCTTGATTGACCTGGTGGCGGGCGGCCTGCTGTAGAGTCAGGTCAGGTCCCGCCAGACGAGGGTGACGGTGAGCAAAGATGAGAATAGCCAGCCCTATTTGGCCTGACACAGGGATTTTTAGCCAATTTGTTATAAAAATTAGACCTCTAACTTGCCTTGTCAAGAGTGCGCCAGCCATTGCCCATGAATCCAGGATTTAGTTTCTGACCAGAATAGGCAACACGGCTTGAAGGTGAAGTGGATGTTAGTCAGGGTAACGGCTTGAAGAACAAGATGGCGAAACGGGAACACCCAGGGGATATCGGCAGGAGCTGTTTGGTGTGGCTTATATTGTTAGCAAAACCAATTAGTTATCGTGGCGTCCCCAACCGGATTTGAACCGGTGTCGCCGGCGTGAAAGGCCGGTGTCCTGGACCAGGCTAGACGATGGGGACGCATTTTTGTGGGCCGTGTTGGACTCGAACCAACGACTCTCTGCTTAAAAGGCAGATACTCTACCGACTGAGTTAACGGCCCGAAGGCTTAACGGGATATTATTAACCCGCCGGGGTAGACTTGTCAAGGAAATCAGCGCCGAGCAAGTAGAAAATGGACGGCTTGGCGGCACCTGCGGCGCAATTATGGCAGTTCTTTTAAAGACCTGCGTACTTCCTCCAGGATGAGGGCATGCACCTCCATAGGCGGCCGGGAAGCGTCCAGCCGCAGGAAGCGGGGGCCTTTGAGGCTGGCGTAGATGGCCTCCACCTGCTTCAGATAGGGGAAGGACTCGCTCAACTGCCGGGCCGCTTTGCCCTTCTTGGCCAGTCTGGCCATGGCCTCGGTGACGGGCAGCTCCAGGATAAACACCAAGTCGGGCGCCGGGGCGAAGGCCTCGTTGGCGGCCAGGATGTCGTTGGGGTTCAGGCCCAGAGCCCCCTGGTAGGCCGCCGTGGAGTAGTAGTAGCGGTCGGTAATGACCACCTTGCCCTGGGCAAGAGATGGGTTGATAACCTGCTCCACGTGTTCCCGGCGATCCTCATTGAAGAGGTGGAGCTCCTCCATGGGGGAGAGATGCCGGCTCGGCCCCAGGAGGTAGGCCTGGAGCTTCTGTCCCGCCGGTCCATGGGTGGGCTCCCGGGTCAGGACCACCTGGTAGCCGTCTTTTTTCAGCGACGCCGCCAGCATCTCGGCCTGGGTGGTTTTTCCAGAGCCGTCCACGCCCTCAAAAGCGATGAGCAAGCCGCTGGCCATGTCAGCTCTCGTACCAGACTTCCGGGAAGGCGGTATTGTCGTAAAGGTATTCCATCTTGGCTTTATGGGCCAACTCCATTTTGGCCATTTTCTCCAGGAAATCCCGAATCTCGCCCGGCGGCTGCAAGGCGGCCAGGGCCTGATAGAACCGGTGGGACACCTCCTCCTGCTTCATGGCGACCACCAAGGCCTCTTTGGGAGACATGTCCGGGGCAATGGCCGGAGACTCCAGCAGTTCCGCCAGATGGGTATCTTTTCCCTGGCTCACCAGCTTGCAGCCCGCGGGGGTAAAGCAGCTTTCGAGGAAATGTTTGTGCTCCAGCTCTTCCTTGGCCAAATACTCAAAGGTATCTTTGGTATCGGCGTGGCTAACCACCTGCGCCAGCCGCCGATAAAAATCGTGGGCCATCTCTTCTGCGGCGATGGCTCCCTTGATTACGGTTTCTATTTCGGCGCTCATGGGATTTTCCTTTAGGTTAAACGGAGAAGGGACGAAGGACGGAGACCGGCGAACAGAGCAAGAATTCTCCGGTCCTCGGTCTCCCGTCTCCGGCCAACTACTTCGTCTTGATCTCGATGGCCTTGGGCTTGACCGGCTCCTTCTTGGGGCAGGTAATGGTGAGAACCCCTTGGTCATATTTGGCGTCGATCTTATCAGCGTCCACCGCCGCCGGCAGCCGCAGCGCCCGGGAAAAGGAGCCGTAGCTGCGCTCCACCAGGTGATAATTCTCCTTTTTCTCCTCGCGTTCTGATTTCTTCTCACCCTTAATGGTTAGGAGGTCGCCCACCAGGGAGATGTCGATCTCCTTGGGGTCGAGGCCCGGAACTTCGGCCTTGACCGTCACATTCTCCGGGGTCTCGGCCACGTCCACTGCGGGAGTCCACTCCTCGGTCCAGGGCCGCAGGCCCCGGGGCCCGGGCCCGAAAAAATCCTCCCAGAGGCGGTCCATTTCCCGGCGCAGCCGGGAGACTTCGCGAAACGGCTCCCATTTTGTCAGTTCTCTGGCCATATATAGTTCCTCCCTTGTTGTTGGAATTTCCTCTGCATTAGATAGGACTTGCCTGGGAGACTGTCAACCAGCCGGCCGGGAAAATCGCCGGAGATTCTGCTTGAATTTTGCCCTAGACAATGGTACAAATTTAGATGCCATTGAGGCTGACTTCATGACCCGAGCGCTTAAAAATATCGACCCCAACCTCCTTTGATTAAGGAGGTTTTTTTTTGCAAATTCAAGGGAAGGTGATGGCCGCGGGCAAAACCAGCGTTATCTTAATTTTTAGGCTGCCAATGGCAGGATAGAAAGGACCCGGCCTATGGAATTCCGGCACAAGGATCTTTTGGGCATTGCTTCCCTCACGGCTGAAGAGATCCGGCTCATTCTAGAGACCGCCGCCTCCCTCAAGGAAATCTCCCGGCGGCCCATTAAGAAAGTTCCCACCTTGCGGGGCAAGATGATGATGACCGTGTTTTACGAGCCCAGCACCCGGACCCGCACGTCTTTCGAGATCGCGGCCAAGCGCCTCAGCGCCGACACTCAAAGCCTGACGGTGGCGGCCTCCAGCGCCGTCAAAGGTGAGACCCTGGCGGACACGGCCCACAACCTTGAGGCCATGCAGCCGGATGTCCTGGTCATCCGCCACTACGCCAGCGGCGCCCCCCACTTCCTGGCTGGCAAGCTCAAGTGCGGGGTGATTAACGCCGGGGACGGCCTGCACGAGCATCCCACCCAGGCGCTCCTCGACCTGCTGACGGTGCAGGAGCGCAAGGGTCGCTTGGATGGCCTGAAGGTGGCCATTGTCGGTGATATCGCCCATTCCCGGGTGGCGCGCTCCGATATCCTTGCCTTCACGAAAATGGGCTCTGAGGTAACTGTAGCCGGCCCCCGTACCTTGCTGCCGCCTTTTCTGGAAGGCTTAGGCGTGACTGTAACCGATTCCCTGGAAGAGGCGGTTGAGGGTGCTGACGTCATCATAATGTTGCGGTTGCAACTGGAGCGCATGGGCCAGGGCTTCATTTCCACCCTGCGGGAATACAACCGTTATTTCGGCCTGGACCTTCGGCATCTAGAAAAGGCCAAAGACGATGTAATCATCATGCACCCGGGGCCGCTGAACCGGTGGGTGGAGATTTCGCCGGAGGTGGCTGACAGTGAGCGTTACTCCGTCATCCTGGAGCAGGTGACCAACGGCGTGGCAGTGCGGATGGCTGTGCTCTACCTCTTGATCGGGGGTGAAAAGTGATAGTTGTTCGAGGCGCCCTGGTGGTGGACCCGGCGCAGGGTCTGGAAGCCCCGAAGGATGTATTAATTGAAGATGGCAAGATTGCCGCGCTCGAGGACCCTGGAACTATCCCGGGCGAAGGTCGTAAGATAATCGAGGCCCATGGCCTGGTGGTGACGCCGGGGCTTATTGACATGCACGTCCACCTGCGGGAGCCGGGAGAGGAATACAAAGAAACGATTGAGTCCGGCGCCAGGGCCGCGGTGCGGGGCGGCTTCACCGCGGTGGCCTGCATGCCCAATACTAAGCCGGTGAATGACAACGCTTCCATTACCCGCTTTGTTCTGGATCAGGCCAGAACCGCAGGCCTGGCCCGGGTCTACCCGGTGGCGGCCATCTCCATGGGCTCCCATGGTGAGCAGTTAAGCGAGTATGGGGACCAGAAAGAGGCCGGAGCCGTGGCCGTCTCCGACGACGGAAAGCCGGTGATGAACGCCATGTTGATGCGCCGGGCCCTGGAGTACGCCCACACCTTCGGCTTGCCGGTCATCACCCATGCCGAGGACCTGGAACTTCGGGGAGAGGGCGTCATGCACGAAGGCCGGGTCTCCCTGGAACTGGGCCTGAAGGGCATTCCCGCCGCGGTGGAAGAAGTGATGATTTTCCGGGATATCACCCTGGCCGGCCTCACCGGCTGCCGGCTGCATATCGCCCATGTGTCCACCGCGGGCGCGGTTGAACTGATCCGCCGGGCCAAAGCCGCGGGCCTCCCGGTGACCGCCGAAACCGCGCCCCACTACTTCAGTCTCACTGACGAGGCGGTCTACGGCTATGACACCAACGCCAAGGTCAACCCGCCGCTCCGCACTGCTGCGGACCAGGCCGCCATCAAAGAGGGCCTCAAAGACAGCACCCTTGACGCCATCGCCTGCGACCACGCCCCGCATACCTCCCTGGAAAAGGACCTGGAGTTCCAGGCCGCAGCCTTCGGCCTCATCGGCCTGGAGACCAGCCTGGGGCTCAGTTTGAAACTGGTGCACGACGGGGTGCTGACTCTTGCGCAATTAGTCACCAAAATGAGCCTCAACCCATCCCACATCCTGGGCGTACCTGGAGGCACCCTGGCCATCGGCGCCCCGGCGGATATTACTTTGATTGATTTAAACCGAGAATGGATCGTGAATGCGGCGAACTTTGCCTCCAAATCCCGGAATTGCCCTTTTCAGGGGTGGAGCCTGAAAGGCAAAACTATTATGACTATGGTGGGAGGAAAGGTGGCCTGGCAGGAAGATGTATAACGTGTGGAAAATATAATCTTTTCTCCCTCTCCCCTGCGAGGGGAGAGAGCCAGGGTGAGGGTGGCTTGATTGACCCGGGAGTTCGCCAAGTCCTTGCGCAAGCAGATGACTGATGCCGAAAGGCGGTTATGGCGTTATTTGCGAGATCGCAGGCTAGGGGGCTGGAAATTCCGGCGGCAGTATCCGATAGGTCCTTATCTAGTAGATTTCATCTGTTTAGAGAAAAATGTGGTTATAGAAGTCGATGGCGGGCAACATGCCGAGAATGAGGAACTGGACTCTCAGCGTTCGGCCTTTTTAAATAAAATGGGTTATCGGGTCTTCAGATGTTGGAATAACCAGGTCTTGCAAGAGACTGAGTCGGTTCTGGAGGCGATTTTCGGAATCTTAGCGAATGACCAGCAGAATTCCCCCTCACCCCAACCCTCTCCCCCATTGGGGGAGAGGGGGTTTTCTGACTGACCACTCCAATGAAACTTTGTCACCTTGATTTGCAAATTGAGCTTGATGACACCTGGTGGGCTGAAGCGAGTATGCAAGGTTTCGTGCCTCTGAATAGAGCTTATTGTGTTAGTAATGATGCAGCTGGCGGCCGGAGACTATTCGAAGTCAGAATAATCGAAGTAAAACCGCTTATACGGGATCCAGGCGTCGGCATCTTTAACGACAATAAGGAGGCATCTGCAAAGGATCGAGTAATTTCAATCCTCAAAGGTTTCCGTACCAGGTCTCCCATTCCGCCTGTTGAAGTAGTTTTTGAGCCTGCTGATAGCAATTTCCGTTATAAATTAGTGGCCGGAGTCCATCGCTTTTACTGTTCTTTAGCCGTTGGCTTCTCACACGTACCGGCGGTAGAAGGTTGGGTTCCAGAAAATGACATATAACTCTCGAAACTCGAAACTCAGAGGTTGCTATGCCCAGCCCAGTCTTCTTCATGGACCTCCGCGCCTCCGTCAAGGAGCCTAATTTCAAGAAATTCGGACGGCTGCTGGAGGCCCTGGACTTAAAGACCCTCATCAGCCGAAAGAAAAAAAGGCCCTTGATCGGGGTGAAGCTCCACTTCGGCGAGAAGGGCAACACCTCCTTCATCCGGCCCATTTATGTGCGCCAGGTGGTGGATCATATTTATGCCAACGGCGGCCGGCCCTTTCTCACCGATGCCAACACCGTTTACGTCGGCACCCGGGCCGAGGCCGTGAGCCACCTCACCACCGCCATTGAAAACGGCTTCGCCTACGCCGTGGTCAAGGCGCCGCTGGTCATCGCCGACGGTCTCACCGGCAAGGCCGAAGTGGAAGTGGAAATCAATCAGGAGCAGTTTAAATCCGTCTATCTGGCCGAAGCCATCCTGGAGGCCGAGGGCTTGGTGGTTCTATCCCATTTTAAACTTCACGAGCTTTCGGGTTTCGGCGGCGCCCTGAAAAACCTGGGCATGGGCTGCGCCTCCCGCAAGGGCAAGCTGGCGCAGCACTCCAACATTTCTCCCAAGGTGACGGAAAAAAAATGCACCGGCTGCGGCGACTGCGTGGTTAATTGCGCCCAGGAGGCCATTGGCATCAACCCGGAGACCGAAAAGGCGGTCATTGATCCCACCAAGTGCGTGGGCTGCGCCGAATGCCTGCTGGTCTGCCCCTACGGCAACATCCAGATCCAGTGGAACGAATCCATTCCGGTATTTTTGCAGAAGATGATGGAATACGCCTATGGCGTGATGCGGGACCGGCAGGATAAGGCGGTGTTCATCAATTTTCTCACCCAGGTGTCGCCGGCCTGCGACTGCTACGGCCACAACGACCTGCCCATCGTCGGCGATCTCGGCATCCTGGCATCAAAGGACCCGGTGGCCATCGACCAGGCCTGCGTGGACCTGGTCAATGAAAGCCCCGGGGTCCTGGGCTCCGCCCTAAAGGAACACGCGGCTGGCACCGACAAATTTAAGGACATCTACCCCCAGGTGGAGTGGCATATACAATTGGAATATGCGGAGCAGTTGCGGTTGGGGTCGCGGGAGTATGAGTTGGTGAAGGTGTGATATGTTAGGGATTAGGGAATAGGGGTTAGGGATCAGGAAACGCCTATCCACTGGCCCCTAATCCCTATCCCCTAAACCCTTCCTCCTGATCACTGGCCCCTGACCTTAACTTGGGCCCACTACCCTTAAAAAGGAATTTATCAAATGCAACCCATCGGCCCGTTAATGATCGAACACCGCCTGATCGAACGCCTCATTAATCTCATGCACCGGGAGTTGACCCGCATGAAGGACAACATCACGGTGGACCGGGAGTTCGCCTTCGTGGACCCGGTCTTCATCGACACCGCAGTGGATTTCATGAGAACCTACGCTGACCGCTGCCACCATGGCAAAGAGGAAGATATCCTGTTTGCCGAATTGGCCAAAAAAGACCTGGCGCCGGAGCACCGGCAAATCATGGAAGAACTCATCAGTGATCATGCCTGGGGGCGGCGGACCACCGCCAGTCTGGTAGAGGCCAAGAATGACTTCCTGCTGGATAAGGATGGCGCCCTGGAAGACCTCCTGCTGCACCTGGAGGAACTGGTGGTCTTTTATCCCCGGCATATCGAGAAAGAAGACAAGAATTTTTTCCTTCCTTGCATGGAGTATTTCAGCGCGGCCGAAAAGGCGCAGATGCTTACGCAAATGGCAGAATTCGATCAAAAGATGATCCATGAAAAATACCGCAGCATTGTGGAGGGGATAGAGCAGCGGGGGGCGTGTCGAAGATAAAAGACTTACCCTAAATAACTTGGAGAATAACGAGAGGGCAAGGCACAGAGGCTAAATCTTCTGTGTCCTCTGTGCCTCCGTAGTGATATATGTTAAATTAATATGATGGTTTACTTAGTCGGCGCGGGACCGGGGGACCCGGGATTGATTACGGCCAAGGGGTTGGCGATATTGCACCGGGCCCAGGTGGTGGTTTACGACCAGTTGGCCAGTCCGGAGCTGCTCAAAGAGGCCCCGGCCGAAGCGGAAATTATCTACGTCGGCAAGAAGGCCGGCGCCCACGCCGTGCCCCAGGAGGGCATCAACGAATTATTGGTGGACCGGGCCAGGGCCGGCTTGACGGTGGTCCGCCTCAAGGGCGGCGATCCCTTCGTCTTCGGCCGCGGCGGCGAAGAGGCCGAGGAACTGGCGAAAGCCGGCATCCCCTTTGAGATCGTCCCCGGGGTGACCGCGGCAGCGGCGGTGCCGGCCTATGCCGGCATCCCCGTGACCCACCGGCGTTATACCACCCTGGTAACCTTCGTCACCGGCCACGAAGACCCCGCTAAGGAGGCCAGCACCATCCCCTGGGAGTCCCTGGGAAAAAACCCCGGCACCCTGGTCTTTCTCATGGGGGTGAAGAATCTGCCGGAGATTTGCCGTCAGCTCATTGATAAGGGCCGCATTCCTTCGACCCCGGCAGCGGTGATCGAACGCGGCGCCACCCCGGCGCAGCGCACCGTCACCGGCACGCTGACGGATATCGCCCAGGTGGCGCGGGATGCGAAGATCAAACCGCCGGCCATCCTGGTGGTGGGCGGCGTGGTGGAGCTCAGGCAAACCCTGAAGTGGTGGGAGACCCGGCCCCTGTGGGGCAAGACCGTGGTGGTGACCCGCTCCCGCCGGCAGGCCAGCAGGCTGGTGGAACTGCTGGCCGCGGCCGGGGCCCGCTGCCTGGAAATTCCCACCATCGAGATTGGCCCGCCGGACGATTTCGGCCCGTTTGATCAAGCCCTGAACAACCTCTCCCAATATCAGTGGCTCGTCTTTACCAGCGCCAATGGCGTGGCCGCCTTCATGACGCGCCTGTTTGGGCAAGGCCGTGATGTGCGCGCCCTGGGAGGCTTAAAGATCGCCGCCATTGGCCCGGCTACGGCGGAATCACTAAAGGCTTACGGCCTGAAGGCTGACGTGGTGCCCCATGCCTTTAAAGCCGAGGTGCTCCTCGAAGCCCTGGGGCCGCTGGTTACTCCCGGCAGCCAGATGCTGCTGGCCCGGGCCCAGATTGCCCGGGAGGTGCTGCCGGAAGGATTGGTGAAGCTGGGGGCCGTAGTCGATGTGGCCCCGGTTTATAAGGCGCGAACCCCTTTGGGGGTTCCCGTTGAGGCTGAGGCAGCGTTAAACGAAAACCAGGCGGACATCCTCACCTTCACCAGCTCCGCCACGGTGCATAATTTCGTCAAGCTCCTGGGCCAGGAGCGGGTTCAGTTATTGGCTGCCAAGGCCGTGGTGGCTGCCATCGGACCTATAACTTCCGGGACTCTGAAGGAATACGGCATAACGCCGCAGATCGAGCCAAAAGATTATACGATACCGGCCCTGGTTGAGGCGATTGTGGAATATTTTAAGTAGGGTGCTTTCCACGCACCATTTCCTGGTTCCCAATCTCTTACTGGTTCGGCGGCCACAGGCCGCCCTATAATTTAAGGAACTGGTGGGCCGTGCCCACCTTACATCTCTTTGCGTCTTAGCTTTGCGCCTTGGCGTCTTTGCGTGAGACTAATTAATGCCGCATAGAACCCCAGCCATATTTCAGGAAACCCCACCGCCCCGACGCATCGATTATCGCCGGGAACTCAACGAGGCCCAGTACCAGGCGGTGACCACCCTAGAGGGCCCGGTATTGGTCATTGCCGGCGCGGGCAGCGGCAAGACTCGCACCCTGGTCTATCGCCTGGCCTATCTGGTGGAGCAGGGCGTGGACCCCAGGGCCATCCTGCTCCTCACTTTTACCCGCAAATCGGCCCAGGAGATGCTGACCCGGGCGGTGCACCTGCTGGACCGGCCACTTTCGGCGGTCACTGGCGGCACTTTTCACAGCATCTGCTATATGTGGTTGCGCCAATTCGGCGACCGGGTGGGCTATCCCCATGGGTTCACGGTGATGGACCGCTCCGACCAGGGCGAACTCTTGCAGATGCTGAAGGAGCGCTTCGGCTTCAAACACCCGGCCGGCGCCTTTCCCAAGAAGGATACCATGGCGGATATCTTCAGCGCCGTGATCAATAAAAGCATCTCCCTGGAAGCCTTACTGATGCGGGACTACCCCCAATTCCTGGCGCAGCGGGACGAACTGGCCAAAATCGACATGGCATATTTCACGGAAAAGCGCAGCAACCACCTGATGGACTACGACGACCTGCTGGTGGAAGGCCGCCGGCTTTTGAGCGAGCACGAAGACGTGCGCCGGCGCCTGTCGGAACGATTTCAATACCTGATGGTGGACGAATATCAGGACACCAACCTCCTGCAGGCGGAGCTGGTGCGGCTACTGGCCTTCACCCACCACAATGTCATGGCCGTGGGGGATGACTCACAAAGCATCTATTCCTTCCGGGGCGCGGATTTCCGCAATATCATGGAATTCCCCCGCCTCTTCCCCGGCGCCCGCATCATCAAGCTGGAAGAGAACTACCGCAGCACCCAGCCCATCCTGGACCTGGCCAACGCCGTCATTGCCGGGGCCCGGGAGAAGTACACCAAGTGCCTGTTCACCCGCAAGGCCGAAGGGGAGAGGCCCCGGCTTTACCGCGCTGCCAGCGAAAACGAGCAGTCCCGTCTGGTGGTCTCCCAGGTGGAGGAGCTGCAAAAGCAAGGCGTGCCTTTGAAAGAAATGGCGGTCCTGGTGCGGGCCGGCTACCACTCCTTCGACCTGGAGATCGAACTGGCCCGGGCTGGCATCCACTTCATCAAGTTCGGCGGCTTCAAGTTCGTGGAAAGCGCCCACATTAAGGACATCCTGTCCTATCTGCGCGTCACCGCCAACCCCCGGGACACCCTGAGCTGGCACCGGCTGCTCCTCCTGGTGCCGGGCGTAGGCCGCCAGACCTGCGGCAAGTTTGACGCCCAAATGGCGAAAAATTTCACCATCGAGGCCGCGCTGCAATGGCTCAGGAGCCAAAAGCGGCCCGCCCAGCTAAAGGCCCTGGCTGACTTGATCGAAAGTATGCAATCCGCCAATAAGACGGTGGTGACCCTGATGAGCCAGGCCCTGGAGTTTTATGAACCCCTGGCCCAGGGGCGCTACGATGACTATCCTAAACGGATGAAGGACCTGGAGCATCTCCTGGCCATCGCCTCCCGCTACCGCAGCCTGCGCTCCTTCCTCAATGACCTGACCCTGGAGCCGCCGGCCAGCGCCGCCGACCTGAGCGCACCGCCACAAGAGTACCTGACCGTCTCCACCATCCATTCCGCCAAGGGCCTGGAATGGGACGCAGTCTTCGTGCTCTGGGCCGCGGAGGGGCGTTTTCCGGGCTTCTATTCCCAGGAGCGGGAGGACGAACTGGAAGAAGAGCGCCGGCTGATGTATGTGGCCATCACCCGGGCGCGGAAGCACCTGGGAGTCACCTACCCCGCCATCGGCTACAGCCGCCAATTCGGCATGACCTTTAATGCCCCGTCCCGCTTTGTCGCTGATATCCCCCGCTCTTTGCTGGAACCCTGGCGGGCGGAAGTGGAGTGAGTCTTAGGGCGGCCGTTCCTGAGCCGCAAATGTGGGACAGCCCCCCCGGCTGTCCCGGGACAGGCAGGGGCGCCTGTACCACATGTTCAGGTGATCATGCCATGACAAAATGGGAACCGGTTTATTTAGAAACCCATCGCCGCGGTTTATTGGAGCAAAAAATCATCGCGGCCTACGATATCCTGAATAACTGCAACCTTTGCCCCCGCAACTGCCTGGTGGACCGCCACTTTGGTGAGCGCGGCCTGTGCCGTACCGGCGACCTGCCCGTCACCTCCTCGTATGGCCCTCATTTTGGCGAAGAAGACCCCCTGGTGGGCAGCCGCGGGTCCGGCACCATCTTTTTCACCCACTGCAACCTCTTTTGCATCTTCTGCCAAAATTACGAGATCAGCCACGGCGGCGAAGGCGAGGAAATTTCCCTCGTCGACTTGGCGGCCATGATGCTCAACTTGCAGCAGAAGGGCTGCCACAATATCAATTTCGTCACCCCCAGCCACCAGGTCTACCAAATCCTGGCGGCCTTGCCTCTGGCCATCGACCGCGGCCTGAACATCCCTCTAGTCTACAACACCGGCGGCTACGATGCTCTGGAGACCTTGCGTCTGCTGGACGGGGTGATCGACATCTACATGCCGGACTTCAAATTCTGGGACCCCAGGGTGGCTGCCGACCTCTGCCAGGCGGAGGACTATCCCGAAATCGCCCGCCAGGCCTTGAAGGAAATGCACCGGCAGGTAGGCGACTTAACCCTGGATGACGACGGGGTGGCCCGCCGCGGCCTTTTGGTGCGGCATCTGGTCCTCCCCGACGGCCTGGCCGGCACCAAAGAGATCATGGAGTTTCTTTCCCAGGAGATTTCTCCCCAAACCTATGTTAATGTCATGGGCCAATACCGTCCTTGCGGCCGGGCCTCTGAACATCCGTCCTTGCGGAAATTTCTCACTGGCCTGGAACACGCCGAGGCCCAGCGCCTGGCAAAAGCTGCCGGTTTGACCCGGCTGGACCACCGGGAGAAGTTATTCCGGTGGCTGGAATGAGGAAAGGAGAGCAGGCGCCCTCGCCTGCCATTATAGTCGCGGCCGCTGTTCTCCATATGGACTAAAAGGTCACATGGAACCAGAAATCTACGCCATCGGCGACATCCACGGCAACCTGGACCTCCTGGAGCGGCTGATGGATAAGCTCCAGCCGGACCTGACCCTGGCGCGGCTGATCTTTATGGGGGACTTTATCGACCGGGGGCCGCGGTCCAAAGGGGTGGTGGATTACGTCTTGCGCCTGAGGAATCTAGCCCCGCTGGGGCAAGTCATCTGCCTCAAAGGCAACCACGAAGCCATGTTCCTCAATTTCATGCAGGGCCGGGATGTCGAACTCTTCCTGTTTAACGGCGGTATAAAAACCTTGAAGGACTACTGGGGTGAAGATTGGGAAGAACAGGAGAAATTAGTCGTGCCTCCGGACCACCGCAGCTTTTTTGAAGAACTGCGGCTCTACTATGAGACCGAGGCTTATATCTTCGTCCACGGCGGCATCCAACCGGGGGTGCCCATGGCAGAACAACAAGAAGAAGATTTGTTGTGGATCAGAGGGGATTTCATTGCTTCCATGGAGGATTTCGGCAAGAAGGTGGTCTTTGGCCACACACCTTTCCGGCAGCCCCTGCTGATGCCCAATAAAATCGGGATTGACACCGGCGCGGCTTACGGCAACCGGCTCACTTGCCTTAAACTGCCAGAAGAAAAATTTATCTCAGTGGGACATGAATCAACCGAATAAAGACCTTGCA
>JAMCQY010000155.1:0-993 GCA_023381945.1 Deltaproteobacteria bacterium | reverse complement strand
GGAGGCCCGGACGCAAGAAATCGATTTAAAAGCTAGTAACGCCTGATATCTTCACCAGGTTTCCGAGGTTTGGTGGAAACTTGACAGCCCACCCCAGGTCCTGTAATTTAACTTAGATTAACAAGGCTCAGGTTTAAGATTTTAATCTTCGTCTTTTTCAAAAAAATAAAGAATTAATGCTCCGGAAAGAAGCCTCGGCGGGGCCTCGGTCCCGGCCTCAAGGAGATAATTAATGCTGCGTGCCGTTCGTCTGAAATTTTTATTTCTCTTTATACTAACCGTCCTTGCCGTCGTCTTCGTCTTGCCGTCCCTGACCGGCACATTGCCATCCTGGTGGGAGAAGCATGTCAGCCGCGGCCTCAATCTGGGTCTGGACCTGAAAGGTGGTATGCACCTGATCCTCCAGGTGGATATGGACCAGGCCGTCAACAATTCACTGAGCCGCACCGCCCTGGATCTGAAGGATACGGCCGAGAAACGGGGGATTGACCTGAAATTCGGCGATGTCACCAAGCAGGTCCTGCCAGTGACCCTGGTCAATAAAGATGAACAGGCCGCCTTTATGCGCCTGATGAAGGATGAATACCCCCAGCTGGAGATCAGCGGGCCTCAGACCCAGGCGGGTGGCCTGGCGTTCGAGATCAAGATGACGCCGGATGAGATCAAGCAACTCCAGGAGCGCACCCTCGCCCAAACCCTGGAGGTGTTGCGCAATCGCATTGACCAGTTCGGGGTGACCGAACCGGTGATGGTGCGGCAGGGCAGCGAAAATATCGTGGTGCAGCTCCCCGGAATCCAGGACCCGCAACGGGCCCTGGACCTCATCGGCCAGACGGCTCAGCTGGAATTCAAGCTGGTGGATGATAAGGCCAATGTCAATCTCTCGGAACTCATCGACCAGGCCCTCAAAGAGAAAAAACTTAAACCCGGCTACACCCGCGACGAACTCAATCAGGCCCTGGCTGGAAAAATTCCGGCCGATGATGAGGTTTA
>JAMCQY010000229.1 GCA_023381945.1 Deltaproteobacteria bacterium | reverse complement strand
ATCGGACATGCAACTTTCCTCCCTCTTAAAATGGTCCCCAAGGGGCTTATCCTTTTTTTCACAAAATCATTCCTATCTCATAACATCGCAAGCCATTTGTCAACTAAAAAATTGGTATCCCAAATTCTGTATATTATTGATTGTCTAAAAGTTGGACAGCGCCTAGCTCTCTAAGAGCATCAGCGCATTGGGAGGCAGGACCCATCACCAGGGTGACCAGGGATTCGGGGTGGAGATGGTTCCGGGCCGATTGGGCCGCGGTTTCCAGGGTGACGTCACGAATTTGATCACAATAACCCTTGAGATAATCCAGGCCCAGGTCGTAAAGGTCGATGGACAGCACTTGCCGGCCGATGCCCCGCGAGGTCTCCAGCCCCAGGGGAAAATGGCCCACGAAATAACTCTGGGCCTCGGCTAATTCCTGGGCAGTGACCCCATTATCCCGCACCTCCTGGATGACCGCCTTGATCTCTTTGACCACCGCGGCGGTGTTGGCCGCGGGGGTGAAGGTGGAGACGATGAAGGGGCCCGGGGCCCGGCGGAAAGAAAAACTGCTGCGGATACCGTAGGTGAAGCCCAAGTCCGAGCGGATGCGGGCCATGAGGCGGGAGGAAAAGCCTCCTTCGCCCAGGATGTAGTTCGCCAGCCGGAGCGGGAAGTAATCGGGGTGGGAGCGGGGCAGACCCAGGTGGCCCACCCGGATCTCGCTCTGGGTCAGGTCGGGGCGGTCCAGGAGATAGATGCCGGGCGCACAGATTTTATCGGGCGCCGCGGCATAGGCCGGACTGGCGGGTCCTCTCCCCTGCCAGGAGCCGAACAGGCGTTCCGCCTCCTTGACCACCGTGGCAAAATCCAGCATCCCCACCACCACCAGGGTGGAAGTAGCCGGGGTGATCTCCCGTTGGTAATAGTTTTGCAGATCAGGCAGACCAAGGGCGTCCAGACTCTTGAGATCGCCTTGGGCGGGGTGGCCATAGGGCGCCTCCCCGAAAAAGAGGCGCAGGAAGCGGAGGCTGGCCAACTCACGGGGGTCCTCCAATTGGTGGGTCAACTCGGCCCGGCGGCGCTCTCGAATGAGGTTAAATTCATCTTCGGGAAACGAGGGAGTCCGGATAATCTCAGCCAAGGTCGCCAGGTGCTCAGCATAATCCTCGGCCAGGCCCTCCAGGGAAATTAGCGCGGCGTCAAAGCCGGCGGTGCCGTTGAGGCTCGCCCCCCGGGCTTCGATATCCTGGGCCAGTTGGAGCTGATTGCGAGAGGCGGTGCCGAGGGTGAGGAGTTCCGCGGCCCAATCGGCCACCCCGGGTTTGCCCGCGGGGTCGGTCTCGGAGCCCCGCTTGGCCATGAAGGTGAGGCTCAGCCAGGGAGCCCGGCCGAACTCGACGCCCAAGAGATTCAGGCCGTTAGAGAGGGTGGCCTGGTGGATTTCCGGGATGTAATCAGCCATGATTTTTCCTTTTAGAGAGCAGTAAAAAACAGTGATCAGTGGTCAGTGATCAGTAGGATGGGCTTGGCCCACCATCATAGGCCGGTCTGTGGCCGCTGTAATTTTTAACATCGGTGGCACAGGCTTTCTATCCTGTGCGGCGTTCGGCACAGCCTGGAAAGGCTGTGCCACCAAAAAAATATGGAAGCCTATAGCCACTTTTGAGGGCGGACACGCGGGTCCGTCCCTACGCCAGCGGCCCCAACGCCGCGCTTTCTTCCGGCGACACCGGCTGCAAGGTCACCACAGTGCGGTTGTCTTTATGCAGGTAAGTCTGAGCCACCCTCAGGATATCGGTCTCGGTGACCGCATCAAAGGAAGCCAGGATTTGATTGGCCTTGGCGGCATCGCCGGTCTTCAAATGAAAAAGGCCCGCCAGCAGACCCCGGAAGAAGTTGTGGGACAGGCTCTTCACCATCTGGGCCCGCATCAATTTCTTGGCCCGGGCCAGCTCCAGCGGCTCCACGCCGTCTTGCCGCAGATGTTCGAGGGCCTGCCAAAGTTCGCTTTCCAAGGCCGCCAGGGGTTGGCCGGGAGCGGCTACCGCGGCCACCACCAGGAGGTCCGGGTCCTGGGAGGCGAAGGGCAGGGGGGCCAGTTCCACTTCCAGGGCCGCGGCCTTGCCCGGGCGCACAAACTCCTGGTAAAAGCGGGAGGCCTTGGCGCCGGTAAGGATAATGGCCAGCAGGCTCAAGGGATAGAAGTCCGGGTGGTCCATGCCAACGGCGTGGTAGCCTGCCAGCAAAGCCTCTACCTGGGAGACTTTCTTGACCAGGGCGCGGCGCTCACCCCGTTGAGGGGGTTCGGTAAAGGTCCTGTCCGCCGGTACCCCCGGATTGGGGATGCTCCCGAAATAGCGGTCCACCAGGTCCCGGGACTGCTCCGGTTCGGCGTTCCCGGCGATGACCACCGTCATGTTGCCCGGATGGTAATGGTTGCGGTAGTAACTGCGGCAATCCGAAAGGCGGAGGTGGTGCAGGTCCTGGTCCCAGCCGATCACCGGCCATTGATAGGGATGCTGGGTAAAGGCGGTGGCAAAAAGCTGCTCCTGCACCAGCCCCAGTGGGGCATCGACGCTGCGCAGTTTGCGTTCGCTGATGACTACCTGCAACTCCGGCGAGAAGGTGTCGTTGTCCAATTTCAGATGCAGCAGACGGTCGGCCTCCAGTTTCAGGCCCAATTCCAGGTGCTCGGAAGGCAGGTTTTCGAAATAGGAGGTGTGATCTTTGGTGGTGAAGGCATTGATTTCGCCTCCCTTGGCCTGGAGGATGCGGGAAAACTCCTCGGGTCCCAGGGTTTCGGTGCCCCGGAACATGAGATGTTCGAAAAGATGCGAAATACCGGTGATGCCGGGCAGCTCGTGGCGCGAGCCCACTTTGTAATGGATCTGCAGGGAGAGGATGGGCAGGCTCCGGTCCGGCAAGACCAGGAGGGTGAGGCCGTTGTCCAGGGTGTATTGCGCCATTTGGATCTCCGGCTGCCAAGCCGCGGGATCGAATTTCGGGGATTGAGTCATAAGATTCTCCTGCCTATTGTTATCTCACGCAAAGACGCCAAGAAAAAGGGATTAGAGATTAGGGGTCAGGGATTAGCTAATGACATCTTATTTTTCAATATCCACTGACCACTGACCACTGACCACTGCTCACTGACCACTGTTTTTCCCTGGATACCCGCTCCAATGCCGGACTAACTTCTCGTCCACTTCTACCCTGAAAGGCGACGATTGGGCAATGGGAATCTTCTTGGGGGCTTCGCCTCTCAGGACCCGCCGGGCCAGCACCGCGGCCTCCTCGCCCAGGCGGCGGTAGTCCATAGCCACCCATAAAAGCGCCCCTTGATGGGGGCCTTCGGGATAACCGCTCACCACCATGACCTGCCGCCGTCGGCCCCGGTCTAGTACCAGTGGCGCAAAACGCGCCGTGCTGGCCGCGGGCGGCAAATAAATTACCCTGGCCCCCCGGCCCAGGAGGCGTTTCATGGCCTGGGGGTCGGTAGCGGCTCTGGTGCTGGTCTCGGTCAAGGGAGTGATGCCGAATTCCGGGGCTTTGCTGGTGAATTCCGCGGCGAGCTGCGCGGCTACGCCGTCAGTAGGATCGTATAACAGACCCCAGGAGGATTTGCCCAGGAGACCGGCCCCTTCCTTTAGGGCCGCCTCCAGAGGTGGCGGCGAAGCGATGCCGGTGAGGTTTTCCTGATGCTCCTCAGGGCGTTCCGGGCCATAAGCAGCGCCGGTGAAATAGGGATTGGCCACTAGGGCGAAGATCACCGGGGTGTGCTTCTCCACCGGAGCCACTGCCATCAGGGCCGGGGTGCCCAGGACCACCAACAGCCGGGGCTTGAGTTGCTGGATATGGCGTAGACCGGCCTTGAGTTCATCGCCGAATTCCGGAACGCAGACCACCTCCAGGGGGGCCTCCGGCAGCTTTTCCCTTAGTGCGGCAATGGCCTGCTGCATGCGCGGCGAGTCCGGCGAGCAGAAGATTACGATGGGATTTGAGGCCGTGGGACTACAGCCCCAGGCGGCCATCAGAGTAAGGATTACGAAGACAGCTAAAAATTTTAAGTTTTCGTTTTCCGATTTTTGGCAAGCGATTTTAGTGGTTAGAATCGTCGGCATTTTTGAGCAAGTTAAGTTCGAGAATTTTTGCAAATGCGGGATTCTTCACTCCACTCAAAATGATCGAAACTTAAAACTAAAAACTAAAAACTGTATTTTAATGGATCACCTTGCTTATGCGGTCCCATCGTATATGGAACTCTTGGCTGTTCCAGTGGAAATTATGCACCAATCCCTGGAATCCCCCCAGCAGGGCCTGAAAAAACCCATCATGATGATTTCCGGCCCACGAGAAATAAATAACCATGGCCCGGCCCCGGAGGTTGTCCATGGGCACGAAGCCCCAGAAGCGGCTGTCATAGCTGCGGTCCCGGTTGTCGCCCATCACGAAATAGCTGTCGGGCGGCACCACCTTGGGACCGAAATTGTCTCGGGTGGATTCGGCGGGACTCTGGGGAGCCGGCATAACAATATTATCT
>JAMCQY010000162.1 GCA_023381945.1 Deltaproteobacteria bacterium | reverse complement strand
CCGGCCGCATCTCGGTGACCAAATCTGCCATCTCCACCAGCTCCGGCGGGGCCTGACGGCCGGTGAGCACCACCTCCACCCCGGCTGGCCGCCGGTGCAGAGCCTCCAGTGCCTCATTTAGAGGGACGAGCTTATGGGTCAGGGCCAGGTTGATTTCATCCAGGATTACCAGGTCGTGTTCTCCTGCGGCCAGCACCTGGCGGGCCAAACGCCAGGCCTCCTGCACCAGGGCCAGGTCTTCCGGTGCCGGGGCGCGCAAATTGACTAAATTGCCGCGGCCGAAGAAGCGCAGGGTCACCTCCGGGGCCAGCCGGGCCAAGGCTATGGATTCGCCGGTTTTCCGCCCCTTCATAAATTGGATGATGAAGACCTTGAATCCCTGCCCTGCGGCGCGCAGGGCCAACCCCAGGGCGCAGGTGGTCTTGCCCTTGCCATCGCCGGTATAGACCTGGATCAACCCTTTTTCTAGACGTTCGTTTGGCATATGAAATTATCATTAATCTTAACATAAAGACGTCGGGGCAGGTTATCTGTCTCTGCCCCCTGCGCCCTACCTAAAAAATGCCTAAATATCTTTCAGGAGTTTCACCGCGGCCTCCAAATGGGCCAGGGCATCGTGGATGGGTTCGCATTCCAGGCAGTTGACGATATTATCCCGGCCCCGGGCGGTGAACACGGTTTCCCGGGTGCCGGAACAGCGGGGGCAGTTGGCCGCGGCCTGCTTCAGGTTTGCTATTAGCTGGGGGAGGGTCGGCTTGTCGAGGTCCATTGTTTTTCTCCTCAGTGAACTTAGATTATCACTAGAAGTTATGGCCGCATTGCCGCTTTTCAAGGGCAGCAGCCGGATCCAGCGCGGATGATGCTTCGTGGTTACTGCCTAGACCGCGGAATTTCACTGCAGAGGCTCAGATAAGAGGAGCAGGAAGCATGGTGGAAAATATAACCGATCCCTATACTATTGTGACCGAAGAGCAAGAAGTGCTGGTCAGCGCGGTTCTGGCGCATCCGCTGCACGGGCGGCTGGTGGAAAAGCTGATTTTTTACGTGCGGCCAGACCTGGATTTCCTGGGCCAGAATTTTGAACTTACCTGGTGGGGAGGAGGAGTCGCCTATTATAAAGCAGTGGCCAGTAGTCAGCGAGCAGTGGCCAGTAGTCAGCGAGCAGTGGCCAGTGGTAAGGGGCTGGAAGAGGCTTCCTGAGAAATGGGCGGTTTTCATTCTTGCGGATACTTTGTAGCATAAGTGCCGCTAATATTGCGGGTTTTCACGGTTTTTCGTCCGCGGGTTGTCCGAATTGCGCCCGGGCGTCATAGACGAACAGGGCCCGAAGCTTGTCCCAAAAGTCGCCTCCCAAAACGAACAGGCTGGCCAGGAAGAGAAAGTCCGCGGCCAGGTTGGCGTAGAGACGCTGGGGGGAATGATCCGGCAGCCACTGCGGAACGTAGGCCATGACATAGGTGGGAATGATCGGCAACAAAAACATGAGCAGTCCCAAGCGGTAACGCCAGCGGCTTACTACCGCCTGAGGCTTGATGAGCTTGAGGACGGCCAGTATTTTATTCTTAATCAGCAGAAGATTCTCTTTGCCCAGGCAGACCACCGCCAGGATGGCAAAAATCTCCGGCCCGCCCACGGTTAAGAGTCCGATGATGGTGGCTTTGACGGCCAACGGCAGACCGAGACGGGCCACCAGGAAGCCAAAGAGGGGCAAGATCCAGGAGAGGACAAAGAAAGTGAATCCCAGGTAAAAATGCAGCTTATTTTTCATGATTCGGTCACTGTAAGGCCGGCATTCTGGCCAGGATAAATTTGAAGGAGTCGGGATTAACCAGCACATAACCGGAAAAGGGGGTATCAATATCGTATATGAAGTAAATGCAGCTAAGAACCACGAAGATCAGCATGAAATCGAAGCAGAGGCGCACCGGATTCTGTTGCATATGGTTGTAATAGACGCCATAGAGCATGGTGAGGAAACCGAAGATGATGATCACCCATACGAGGGGATAAAGGTTGCCCCGGGTGAGGAGGGCTCGGGACAGGCGGTGCCGGCTGGCCTGGCTCAAGAAATTGGCGATTTCGAGGTAAATGTCATTGTCGGCTTTATCGGCAGGTTTGAGAGGGATTAAGTTATCCCAAAGCTTATCCCAGATGTCCTGGGTTTTTTGATTCATGTTGTAGTCTTTAGCCATGGCGGGCCACTCGTCGTTCACCACACTCTGAACATAGTCGGTCAGAGTCCGGCGAAACTCCTCGGAATTGGGCAGGTTCTCGGAGAGCCGGTAGGCCATGAGGAGGGTGTCAGCCTCCCGGGTGACATTGGCCTGGGCGGAGAGAAAGGCGGACCAGAGGGTGACGATGGAAAAACCCAGGAAAAAGGCGTAAATGGTAGTAAATAAAGAGAAGACCGCGGGATGTAGATGCTCGATGGCCAGGCCTGCGGCAGCGAAGCGGCGGCGCATGAAATAGAGCAGACCGGTGAGAAGCAGACTCGTGGCCAGGATAGTGGAAAAGACTAAAAAGAACATTTTTGTTGTTGTCCCTTTGCCATATAGACCTGGCCATCATCTTAACCATCAAGAGCTACTGTGTCCAGCCAAAGGCGGGAGGTCCGACACAATGAAACTTGACATTCGATCCACGCGACTTATTTTTTCCAGAGTCGATTTCATCTCAACGAAAAAGGATGCGAGTATGCCCAAAAGACTGATCTTTGTGAACGTAGCCGTGGCGATTACCCTGTTGTTCAGTGTCGTTATGGCGGCGGCCCAGCCCCAAGAGCCCTATCCCGTCGGCGAGATCACCATTATCGCCAAACAAGTGGCGGCCGGAGTGGGTTACACCTGGGGTACAGGCACGCTGAAGTTTAAAGGCAAGACCTATCCCTTCACCATAAAGGGTGTGAATGTGGCGGCCGTGGGCATTAGCAAGTTCACTGCCAAAGGAGATGTCTTTAATTTGACCAAGCCCACCGATCTGGCGGGCACTTACCTGACCGCCGGGGCTGGTGCAGCGATATATAAAGGCAAGGGTGGCCTGGTGATGCGTAATGACAAAGGCGTGGTCATCAATCTGACCTCGGATCAGACCGGGGTGCAGTTGAGCCTCGGGTCCGACGGGATGAAAATCACCATGAAATGAGCCGCCCTTCCCGAGGGCGGTTTCAAGCCGGTTTTTTCAGGGCGCACCAGGTGCGCCCTGTCGTTTTATCCTGGATTGATAATTAACTGGAAAACGGCAAAAATCACTCCCCGCCTTTAGGAAGGAAAAAAAGCTTTTTATCAAGAGAGCTCTTGCAAAATGTAGCCACAGGCTTCAGCCTGCGTTTGCACAGGATGGAAAGCCTGTGCCACCAGGGAATTATCCGGTAAAGAAGAATCTTCATTCTCGCAAGAGGCTCAAAAGGCCTTAGGTCTTCTGTTTTATTATTTGTTCCAATTCCTCTAGAAACCCCACCTGCCCTTTAATGATTTTCTCTTTTGCTTCGTCCAAACCAAACCAGCCCGCCCGGTCGACTTCCGGAAACTCCTGTTGCCGGCCGGAGCGAGGGGGCCACTCCAGGGAAAAGGTGTTGCTCCGGAGGGTTTTGGGGTCGCAGTCTCCCTCAAAGGCCCAGGCCGCGATGATCTTGCCGCTGGGCTGCTTAAGGGACGGCAGCGGCAGGATATCGCCCTGAAAAACACAGCCGGTTTCTTCGGCAAACTCGCGCTTGGCCGCGGCCAAGGCGTCCTCATCAGGGTTATACTCCCCCTTGGGAATGGACCAGGCGCCCAAATCCTTTTTGGCCCAAAACGGCCCGCCGGGATGCACCAGAAAAACCTCCAGAGCCCCATTCTGAAATCGGTACATCAAGAGGCCGGCGCTGCGCTTGGGCATGTTACTACCAATTCCAGGTGCCGTCGGGGTTCCAGCGGCTGGGCAGGGGCGGCAGCATGCCCAGGCGCTCCATCAGTCTGCCGCTCAGGGAGCGGCTGTCCTGGCGAAATCCGGAGGCGTCCTGACATTTTTTGTCCGGCTCGTATTTTAGCCGGAGCGCTTCGGCGGCCGTTGCCGGATGCAAGATTTTATCTTTAGGGGCGCAGCTCGGGGAAAAGTAAGTCTTATTCTGCTCATCCAGCAGCACCAAGGCATTATCCGGCATCGTCCGGGTGGGGACAATGTAAAAGCCCGCCAAAAAGGTAAAAATAAGAATCAGGACCACGAATCTAATGGTGTCGGACATAAACCTTACCTTATTCGATGGTAGACGCAGGTTAAAACCTGCCCCTAAATCACAGGCGGTGACGCCTGCCCACCAATCTTACCCTTCCCCGCCCAGGAGGCGACAGACGTTGCGGATCGCGGCTAAGAGCCTTAAAATAATAAAGATATCTGATGGAGCCAGGCGCTGTCAACCATCCCCCTAAAGGAATGTCTGATGAGCCGGCCGGCCCTTGCCTTCACCGGGTCAATTGGTTAGAATCTCGCCATGAATTTTGTCTTTGCTTTTTTTCTCCGGCTGTTCATCTGCTTCGTGGCGGGGAAGGGTAAGATTGGTGGGC
>JAMCQY010000250.1 GCA_023381945.1 Deltaproteobacteria bacterium | reverse complement strand
CGTCGTCTCAAGGAAGTCAATTCCTTCAGCGCTGTAGAATCATTGGTGAAGGTCATTTCTCCCCACAACGTCTCCTGCCTCACCTCCGCCTGCCAGGTGCTTATAGACGCCACCAATAATGCCGCCGCAGGTCTGCTCCTGAACCAGGCCGGTGTGAAACAGCAAATTCCCCTGGTGCATGCCGCCGCCTGGGACCTTGAAGGCCGAGTCACCACGTCTTGGCCCGGGCGCAGCCCCTGCCTGGCCTGCTTATGTCAAGACACCTCACATCCCCGCCGGCCCTCCCTTTTAAGCCCGCTATCCGGCATTCTCGGAGCCCTGCTGGCCCTTGAAGCCCTGCGCATCCTGGGCGGAGTGGGTCCAGCCTTGTTGGGCCGCGTCTTATATTTTCATGGAACCAGCCTCCAGTTCACGGAAAAGCTTTTACAACCAAGCCCCAAATGTCCAAATTGCCAGAATCCGCAGTCAAAAAAATTACCGGAAATCAAAAAGTCCGCTTGACCTCGCAAAAGCGCAAAATCTCTTCTCCTCCAAAACCTGATTGCGGAAATCGTGGAATTTTCAAAGGCCGTCCGGGCGTGCTTCGAAATAAAGCAAAAAAAACATCAAATATTTTCTAAAGTTTTTCCGTCAATGTCTCGATAGATTAATTAAAGGTTGGGCCACGTTCCCGGGCAAATGAACTTGGGCGAGCCGCCTAAGCCGGCAGCCGACGCAGGTTTGCCGGCCAACGGATAGAGGGTTTTTAGCCGCGTGCCTTTTATTAAAATCGGAGAACGCCCATGACTCTAAAACAATTTTCCGCTGACCTGATGCTTACCATTGACCAGATCTCCCAACTCACCGGGGTGCGCAAGTCTACCCTGCGTTATTGGGAAAAATCCTTCAACCTTTGCCTGAAGCCTTCCCGGACCCATTCCAATCGCCGGGAGTATTCCCTGGAAGACCTGGAGCGCATCAAGACCATTAAGCTCCTTCTGGAACAGGAACACCTCACTTCCCATGGGGTGCGCCTGCGCCTGAATGAACTCTTTCCCGCCAGGCCCGGAGGAGATCTGAATCGCCAGGCCAAACCCGGTCAAGCCAGGGCCGTCTCTTCCCCCTAATCGGTGGAAAAGACCTGGCGATCGAGTCTGCGGGACAATTCCACCGTAGTCGGAATCAGCCCGAAGACCTCCCGCCAAACCCGGGGACTTTCCATGCAGAGATAAAGGTGCGTCCCCGGGGTGGCTTCGGACAAATACTGGCGCATACGGCCGTACATCTCTAGCCGTATGCCTTTGAAATAGCGTAGCTTGCCGTCCGGGGCCCGGACCATTTCCTGGGATGCGATCTGAGTCCTGGGGAACCGCTGGTTAATCAGGGGCCGCAGAGACGGCATAAATCTCAGCCCCCCCAGGCTGATCCAGGCAATGCTTGGCGCTGGCACCGCATCCCCCAGTGCGGCCACCGTGCGCCGATAAGCCTCTTCCCAGCCAGGGAAATAGATCAAGGGGTCGAAGTGGAAAGCCAACCGGAAACCCGCGGCCGCCGCGGCTCGGGCTGCCTGGAGCCGTGCCGCCAGCGGCGAGGCCAATCCTTCTTCGGCCCGGATAACCTCTGCCGGATTTAGAGACCAGGCGAAGACCACCTGGGGATTGGGACCCAGGGGCAATAACGCTTCAATTTCGGTGCGTTTGCTCTTGATCTCCAGGAACGCCTGCCAGCGGCCTTTAAACCAGGGAATCAAGCGTTGGTTGAGGCCCATAACGGCGTCCAGGGCCAGGCTGTCGCCAAACTCGCCGGTACCCAGGCGCCAGACCATCTCAGGATTGGCCGCCGCCTCTTTATCCAGGTCTCGTTCCAGCTCCGCCAGCAAATCCTCCACATTGACGAAAATTGTGATGGCCGGCACGTTCAGGTAGCCTTGGAGCACACAGTAAGTGCAATCCATGGGGCAGTTAAGCGCCACCTGGAGCACCTGGTAGCCGCAGCAGATATAGTCTCTGGTGCCGGGGCAAGGCCGCCGGAACGGACCCTTTTGCACTGCCAGCAGCAGCGTTCGCTTGGCCGCCGGCAGCCACCGGGCCCGCTCGTGCTCGGGGGCTTCCAGGACCCTTCGATCTTCGATAACTTCCACCGGCACCTGAGGCAAACGCGCCAAAATCCGCCGGGCCATTGGATAATCGCGGGCGTCTTTCTCGATTAAAATTCGACGAATGCGTTTGGCTAACATCTTAATGAACCTAAAGCAAAAAGATGATTTATCCTAACTTAAAAAGTATTCTTTGCACACCAAGACAACCATAGTAAAAATTTGAAGATGTCGGCGGGCATGGAAGCTTTCGAAATGAATTGATTTTGGTGGGGCGGCCGTCCCCGGCCGCCAAAGTATTCTGCGAGGGCTTTTTAATGGTTATTAAGAGGTAAGCATGAACTTAAGTTGTTCCGGTTCATCCAGGGGAGATCTTGTTGGAAGAATTCATGAAACCTTTAAGGCTCAGTCAGACCAGGCTGGGACGTGATTTAGGGGTTTCTCCCCGGCGCATTATGAGATTATCCACGGCAAATGCAGCATCACGGCAGATAGTGCCTGGAGGTTGAGCCGCTTCTTTGGTACCTCAGCGGAATTCTGGCTAGGACTTCAGGCCGATCATGACTTGGATGTGACTTCCGACCTTCTGGCAGACAGAATAGATCGGGAAGTTAAGGTGTTTGTTCCAATATTTGAGCCGACGGGCGCTTAACCGGTTCCTCCAAAAAGAGTTTCAGAAAACAGGCATAAAATGGGGGTGTGCTATACTCCACCAGTTGCTTTTCCTTTAACAAGCGCCCAAATCAGCAGGGGCGACCCGCTGGGTCGCCCCTAACTTTATGGTTTAGGATACGATTATCTTTTCTTACAGCGACTTCGACCTGATCTGGCCGCCCTTCTCATCCTTGATGGCGGCGTGGGCTGCGGCCATGCGAGCGATGGGAATACGCATGGGCGAGCAGGACACATAATTCAGCCCGATGCGATGGCAAAAATCGATGGCCTGCGGTTGGCCGCCATGTTCGCCACAGATGCCGATCTTCAGGTCGGGCCGGGTCTTGCGCCCCTCCTTCACCGCATGCTGCATGAGCCAGCCCACCCCCAATTCATCCAGGATCTCAAAGGGGTTGTGTCTCAGGATGCCCTCGGTATTGTAGATGGGCAGGAATTTATTCTCCGCATCTTCACGGGAGAAGGAGAAGGTCCCCTGGGTCAGATCGTTGGTGCCGAAGGAGAAGAATTCGGCGGTTTCCGCCAGCCGGCCGGCCCGCACGCAGGCCCGGGCGATTTCCACCATGGTGCCGAATTTGTATTTAATTTTGACGTTGTAACTCTTTTCCACCTCGGCATGGAGTTTCTGCACCCGGGGCTGGACCCAGACCAACTCTTGCCGGGTGCAAACGTTGGGGATCATAATCTCCGGCCGAACGTCGATTTTCTCCCGCAGGGCGATGGCCGCGGCCTCGAAGATCGCCTGAATCTGCATATCGTAGATCTCCGGGAAAGAGATGCCGCAGCGCACCCCGCGATTGCCCAGCATGGGATTGTATTCATACAGCACCCGGACCCGGCGCAGCACCTTCTCTTTCTGTTCCAGGATTTTCTGGTCCAGAGCTTTCTTCTTAAAATCACTGAACTCCCGGGTCACGGTTTCGATGCTGGGCACGTATTTGTGCATTTCCGGGTCCAAAATCGCCAAGGTGCCGGGGATCTGCTCCAGGGCGCTCAAGATCTGGTTGAACTCTTTGAGCCGGTTGACTTCGTTGAGTAACTCTTCAATGCTGGGCAGGAATTCGTGCAGCGGCGGGTCCAGCAGGCGGATGGTCACCGGCAGCCCGTCCATGGCCTTAAAAATTTCCACAAAATCCTGGCGCTGCATAGGCATCAGCTTGTCGGCCCAACGCCGGCGCTCCACTTCGGTGTCCGCCAGGATCAGGTTGCGCATCTGGGGCAGGCGGTCACCTTCATTAAACATCCGTTCGGTGCGGCACAGGCCAATACCCTTGGCTCCGTGCTGCCGGGCCTTGTTGGCCATAACCGGAGTGTCGGCATTGGCCCATACTTGAATCTTGGCTTTCTTGTCGGCCCACTCCATCAGGGTTGCCAGGTCCTTGGGGAGTTCCGGGTCCAGCATGGGGACGGCTCCCAGGTAAACCCCGCCGGAAGTGCCGTCAATGGTGACGATGTCGCCTTCCTTGATGACGGTGCCGCCCAGCCGGGCTTCTTTCAAATCGTAATTGATGTCCAGGCCTTCAGCCCCGGAAACGCAGGGTTTGCCCATGCCCCGGGCCACCACTGCGGCATGGGAGGTCTTGCCGCCGCGGCTCGTGAGGATCCCCTGGGCCGCAAAGAAACCGTGAATATCTTCGGGCTTGGTTTCGATCCGGGTCAGGATAATTTTCTCCCCCTCATTGCCCAACCTTTCGGCCCGGTCGGCATCGAACACCACTTTGCCTACGGCCACCCCCGGGGAGGCGGAAATCCCCTCGGCCAGCGGTTCCTGTTTGAATTCGGGATCAATGCGCCGGTGCAGGAACTGTTCCAGCATTTCCGGCTCGATCCGCAGCAAGATCGGCAGCGCACACG
>JAMCQY010000128.1 GCA_023381945.1 Deltaproteobacteria bacterium | reverse complement strand
AAAGTTTTTTCCGATAACCCGATGGATTGTAGGGGCGGACCCATGTGTCCGCCCGCAGGAGGGCGCACACGCGGGTGCGCCCCTACAAGAAATTATTTTTGGCAATCGCTATAGTTCTAATGAGCGGCTTTGTCCGTAATAATCGAGGATATATCGGCTTGACGTTATACTTGCAGGAACCAAAAGCTGATCGCTGACCGCTGATAGCTGCGGCTTTTTTCATCAGCTATTGAAGCTGGAGAAAAAATGCTTATTCCTTACTGCTAACAGCTAATTGCTGACTGCCGACCATGACCTCAGCCACTGATCCCATCCGCATCGCCATAGTCGTCAAAGGCCGAAATTTCCTCTGCCAGGAGGAGGTGCTGCCCTTCTCCCTGGAAGGCTACCCGGCCGTGGATATTGTTTTGTACGGCACCAGGACCGATATCCCGGCAGACGGCCAGGTGCATCTCTTGAGCGAGTTGCAGCCGGAAGAGTTCGACCTCATCCTGGACCGCGGCTCTTTGGTGGGTGCCGAAACCGGGTTCTCCTCGAACCTCCTGGCCAACTTGATAGCCGGTCCGGCCGCTCCCTTCCTGAAGGACCTGGTTTGCCAGCTCCAGACGTTGCGCCAAAAACAGGAGATCAATACCGGGGTCATCAACAGCGCCACCGACGCTCTGGTCACCATCAATGAAGACCACGTGATCGTCGGTTTCAACCTGGAAGCGGAGCGGATGTTCGGCTACTCCCGGGAAGAAGCCCTGGGCCAGGACCTGAAACTCATCGTGCCGCCTCCCTTTACCGAAACCCACTCCGGCTTCTTAAAGCGCTATCTGGCGACCCGGGAGGCTCACGTGCTGGGCCGGACCAGGCGTCTCGCCGCCCGGCGCCGGGATGGCGAGGAATTCACCCTAAGCATCTCTTTTTCCGTGGCCAAGATTCTCGGGCGCCTCTATTTCACCGCCATCATGCGGGACGTCACTGAATACAAGGCCATGGAAGACCGCCTGCTCCAGACCGAACGCCTGGCCGCAGTGGGCAATACCGTGGCCCACATCGCGCACGAAATCAAAAACCCGCTTCTGATCATCGGCGGTTTTGCCCGGCAGCTTCAGAAGGTTCCGCAGATGGATGACCAGGCCAGACACAAATTGTCGATCATTGCCGAAGAGGTGGGCCACCTCGAGAAAATGGTGGCCGAAATGCGGGATTTCGTCCGCCGGCCGCCCATCCAGAAGCGGCCAGGGCAGATTAAGGCCGCCATTCAGCAGGCCGTGGAATTGTTCGAGGATTTATTTCAGGAGCATCAGGTCCAGGTCTATATCATAGAAAAAAGCCCGCTGCCGACCTTATCCTTTGACCCCCAACAGATGCACGAGGTGCTGATCAACCTCCTGAAAAACGCCGTAGAAGCCATGCCCCGGGGGGGTGAGATCACCATCGTCAGCCGGGTCCGGGGCAGCCTGGTGGAAATCAGGATCAGCGATACCGGCGAAGGCATCCCAAGGGAAGTGGCGGCCAATATCTTCCGGCCCTATTTCACCACCAAGGAAAAGGGCACCGGTCTGGGATTGGCCATCTGCCAAAGCATTATTCAGGAGCATGGCGGCACGCTGATGGCCGACAGCACTCCGGGCCGGGGCTCCACCTTTACCATCCAGTTGCCCCTGGAAGAAATTTTGGCGGAGGTGGAGCGATGATCATTGGGAAAATTTGGCAACTCACCTTGCACTTCCCCATGCCGTTTTTACTGACCACTGACCACTGACTACTGGCTGCTAACCATGACCACTCCCAAGCCCATGCGCATCGCCATCATCCTGAACGGGGAGGAATTCATCTGCCCGCCGGTGACCTTGCCCTTTGCCTTGGAAGGTCATCCGCCAGTGGAACTCGTCTGGTTCGGGGCCGCGCCCGAGGTCGGTGCCACCACCCAGGCCGCGCCCCTGACAGAGATGCGGGCGGAGGACTTCGACCTCATTTTGGACGCCGAATTTTTGGCCGCCGGGTTGCCGGATTTTTCTCCGAAAAAGCTCCAGCGCTTCATTACCGGGCCCGCCGCCGGTTTTTTGGATGACCTGGTCTGCCGCCTCCAGGAGTTGCGCCAGAAACAGGAGATCAACTCCGGTATCATCAACAGCGCCACCGACGCCATCGTCACCATTAACGAAGATCACGTTATTATCGGTTTTAATAGCGGCGCCGAAAAAATGTTCGGCTACGCCCGGAAAGAAGCGCTCGGCCAGGACCTGACCATCATCATTCCGCCTCCCTATAAGGCCGAACACCGTGATTATGTGCGGCGCTACGTGGCCACCCGGGAGGCCCGGGTCATCGGCAAGCACGTGCGCCTCAGCGCCCAGCGCCGCGATGGCAGCGAATTCCCCATGAGTATCTCCTTTTCCGTGGCTGAAATTCATGACAACCTTTATTTCACCGGCATAATTCGGGATATCACTGAAAATAAGGAGATGGAAGACCGGGTCATGCAGAGCGAGCGTCTGGCCGCGGTGGGCAATACCGTGACCCACATCGCCCACGAAATCAAAACTCCTCTGCTGGTCATCGGCGGCTTCGCCCGGCAGCTCCTCCGGGTTCCCGGCTTGGACGACAAAGCCCGACAGAAATTGACCATTATGGCCGAAGAAGTGAGTAATCTGGAAAGGCTGGTGGCGGAGATGCGCGATTTTGTCCGCCGCCCGCCGGCCGCTAAACGGAGGGGACGGCTGAAGACACCAATTTCAGAGGCCCTGGAGCTGTTCCAGGATGCCTTCAGCGAAAGCCACATTAAAGTGCAACGGATCGAGGAGACGCCGCTGCCCGAGCTCAATTTTGACGCCAAGCAGATCCTCCAGGTCCTGATCAATCTCTTTAAAAACGCCCTGGAGGCCATGCCCCGGGGCGGCGAGATCACGCTCACCACCCGAGTTCGGGGGGATTGCGCCGAAGTCGTGGTGGCCGATACCGGCGAAGGCATGCCTCCCGAGGTAGCAGCCAACATCTTCCAACCCTATTTCACCACCAAGGCCAAGGGTACCGGTCTGGGACTGGCCATTAGCCAGAACATCATCCAGGAGCACGGTGGCTCCTTGACGGTGGAGAGCACTCCCGGCCGGGGCACCGCCTTCACCATCCGTCTGCCCCTGCAGGAACCCGCCCGAGCCCGAGAATGAAAGGCGGGATGCTCTGCGCTTTCCCGCCCTACATTTTTTCCCCATACGGTGGCACCGGCGTCTTGCCTGTCCAGGCGCAGGCTGAAGCCTGCGGCTACATAAATAATTACTTTTATGTTACATTGAATCCGTGATCGGCAATCTCGCTTTACAACAAAATAGCGCTCCGCTCCTTGAGGTACGGGAGCTGACAGTCAATTTCGCTTCCTCCCGGGGCCAGGTCCGGGCCCTGGCCGGGGTCAGTTTCGACCTGCAGGCCGGGGAAACCCTCGGGCTGGTGGGCGAATCGGGCTGCGGCAAGACCGTCACCGCCATGGCCATATTGCGCCTCCTGCCACATCCCCAAGCCAAGATCATGGGCTCAGTCCGCTTCCAGGGGGAAGACCTCTTGAGCCGCCCGGAAGAACAGATGCGCAGCATCAGGGGCAATCACATCGCCATGGTCTTCCAGGAGCCCATGACCGCCTTGAATCCGGTACTCACCATCGGCGAACAGGTGGCCGAGGTCCTGCGTCTGCATCGAGGCCTGAAAAATAACGTGGCGTTGCAGGAAGCCGCCGCAGCTTTATCCAGGGTGGGCCTGGCTGAACCAGAGCAGCGCCTGCGCCAGTTTCCACATCAGCTTTCCGGGGGCCTGCGCCAGCGGGTCCTGATGGCCATGGCCCTGGCTTGCGGTCCGTCTCTGCTCATCGCGGACGAACCCACCACCGCCCTGGATGTCACCATCCAGGCGCAAATCCTGGCGCTGCTAAAAACGCTCAAGGCCGAACTCAACCTCTCGGTCCTGTTCATTACCCACAACCTGGGGATCGTGGCCCAAACCGCCGACCGGGTGGCGGTGATGTACGCCGGGCTCATCGTGGAACAGGCCGCCACCGTTGAGCTCTTTACCCATCCGGGCCACCCTTACACCCGGGGGCTGCTGGCTTCGGTGCCCCTGCTTAATTTTCGGCGTCCTCCCGGCGCTCCCCTGGAGGCGGTCAAAGGTCATCTGCCCGCAGAGCCGCCTCCCGGCTGCCTCTTTAAGGACCGCTGCCCCGAGGCCCGGCGCCAGTGCGAGACGCCGCCCCCCTGGGTCGAGATCGCCCCGGATCACTGGGTGCGGTGTTGGAATTATGCTTAGTATCATGTCAGAAATTCCTTTCAAAAAATTTGGCGTTCATTGTAGGGGCGGACCCATGTGTCCGCCCGGTTGTAGGGGCGCACACGCGGGTGCGCCCCTACAACAAATATTGAAAGCTATTCCTGGGAGTTAAGAGATGTTTCAAAACGGTTTTTTTGTCACCCTGAGCGAAGCGAAGGTCTCAAGTATTTAAAAAGACAAGATTCTTCGCTTCGCTCAGAATGACAAAATGACAATATCATATGGTATGGGATTCCAAATGACCAGAGTCAACTACAGAAAACTTTCGTTCGATAAGTACCCTCCGATTTGTGCCTATTGCTA
>JAMCQY010000398.1 GCA_023381945.1 Deltaproteobacteria bacterium | reverse complement strand
TCTCCTGAACAGGCAGCCGGAAAAGCTGGTCGTGCCAGCGCACGTGATCAAAGCCGTGCAGCCCCACTTCGTGGCCGGCCGCGGCAATCAGGCCGGGGATCCCGGGGGCCGCGGCTCCGATCAGCGGCGCGGGCAGCAAGGTGCCGTAACACATGGTCTTGAAGCCGTAAATCGCCGGCGCCCGGGTACGCAGCATCTTCTGCAAAAAGCCTTGCTGCCGAAAGACCCGAAAGACGGCCTTCCCGGAGTTATCCGGCCCCAGGGCCAGAAAGAAGCTGGCCTGGACCTGATGTTCGGCCAGTACTTGAAGCAGGGCCGGCACCCCCTGCCGGTACCCCTCCAGGGTGTCGACGTCGATCTTAATCCCTAATTTGCCAATCAATTTGTTTCTCGAGCTGTCAGCTATCAGCCGTCAGCTTTCAGCTTAAAAACCGACTAAAATCACTCCTGTAATTCTGAGGAAGTCGAAGCGACCGAAGAATTAGAAATACGAGATGCTTCGCTGCGCTCAGCATGACAGATCTGTTTAGATAAGTTCTGCATTGCAAAATTCGGGTGCTCAACGTCAATGACAGCTAAATGACAGCTAAACTTTTGTTCCCCGTGCTTCATCCAGAAATGAATCCAGGGTGATTTTCAATGAAGTGGTCAAATCCGTCTTCGGCTCCCAGCCCAGGAGCCGGCGGGCATTCTCGATGGAGGGCTTGCGGCTGGTGATGTCCTGGTAGCCCTTGCCGTAATAGTCCTCGTGCCTAGTTTCGACAATCTCCGAGTAGGTCCCGTCTTGTTGGTGGTCCGGGTGCTCCTTAAAGAGATCCCGGAGCAGGTGGGCCAACTCTTTGATCGAGGCCTCGTTATCCGGGGTGCCGATATTGAAGATCTGGCTGTCGGCAACGCCGCCGGGGTTTTCGATGATCTTCATCAGGGCGTCAATGCCGTCTTCCACGTAGGTGAAGCAGCGTTTTTGATGGCCGCCGTCCACCAGCAGGATGGGCTCCCGCTGGATCAGGTTGAGCACGAACTGGGTCACCACCCGGGAACTCCCCTCTTTGGCGGCGTAGAGGTCGTCCAGCTTCGGGCCGATCCAGTTGAAGGGCCGGAACAGGGTAAACCGGAGCTGCCCGGCTTCGCCGTAGGCCCAGATGACCCGGTCAATGAGTTGCTTGGAGCAGCTATAGATCCAGCGCTGCTTGTGGATGGGCCCCAGCACCAGGGTGGAGTTGTCCTCGGAGAACTCGGCGTCCGGGCACATGCCGTAGACCTCGGAGGTGGATGGAAAGATAATGCGGCTGCCGTATTTGACGCACTGGCGGACTATACGCAGATTTTCTTCAAAGTCCAGCTCAAAGACCCGGAGCGGCCGCTTCACGTAGGTCATAGGGGTGGCGATGGCCACCAGGGGCAGGACCACGTCGCATTTCTTGATGTGATATTCGATCCATTCCTTGTTGATGGCGATGTCGCCTTCCAGAAAATGGAAGCGGGGGTGGCCCAGGCACTCGTCCAGCTTGTTGGAGTAGAGGTCCATGCCGTAGACCTCCCAGTCCCGCTCCTGGAGGATGCGCCGGGTCAGGGCATTGCCGATGAAGCCGTTGACGCCCAAAATCATGATTTGCATAAGGTTTTCCTATACCAAAAATACAAAACGGTAATGAAAAGTATAAAAAAAACATATTCAAATACATTAACATATAAATAGATATATTTTGACCATTGGACCCATTGTTCCTTCCAAATCTTATAATTACCAATGCCAATAGATGCTCCGGAAATAAGAATAAATAAAGCAAAGATAGCTATATATTGTATCTTGATTCTATTTTTAAGTCCTTGTTCTGCAAGGTAATTTTCCCAGGTTAGTGGCTTCTTCGCAGGATATTCTTTATCAATTTTATTTTCGATACCACGAAGGAATTTCCCTGCCCTTATCATTCTAATAAATTCACCAAACCAAATCAGAAAAACAAGGTAAACAATTATTGGTATCATGACTAAAAAAATTATTTCTGGTAATGGCGATTTATCCCATGCATTGATGCCTGCGAGTAAAAAAACTCCGATAGTTGCTGCTCCAATACTAAAAATTTGCTGTTGTCTATTAAGGGAAGTCAAACTTTCTTCCCGTAATGTCTTATATTCCTCAATTGCTATGCTTACCCATTCTTTCATAAATCTTTTCATGAGCCTAATCTTTCCCGCACCAGATAATCCCAGGTAGCAATAACCGGCCCCAGGAACTCCGGCTGCCCCTCCCACTGGGCCTGGGTGATGAGAAAGTGCCCCTGGCCGGTGGTCACCAGCAGCCCCTCCCCGGGCAGGTGCGCCGTGACCAGGCCGGGCTGCCGCGGGTCGCCCGGGGGCTCGGCCGCCGGGTCCGCCAAAGGTTTGCCGGCCCAGATAAACAGCTTCTTGCCCCGGAGGTAAGTGAAGGCCCCGGGGTAGGGGTGGGTGACGGCCCGGACCAGATTATATACCGGGACGGCGCCTTTGTCCCAAGAAATGAGGCCGTCGGAAGGTTTGCGGTCGCCAAAATACGAGGCCTGGCTCTGGTCCTGAGGAAATCGGGGAGCGGCGCCGGCCCGCAGCAAGGGATAAGTCTCACGCATCAAGGTCCCGGCGGCCACGGTCATCCGGGCAAACAAGGTGAGGGCGGTATCATCCGGCTGGATCACGACCCGTTCCTGGCCGACGATGTCGCCCTTATCCGGCTTTTCCTCCATATAATGCAGGGTGACGCCGGTCTCCTGCTCCCCGTTAATCAAGACCCAGTTCACCGGGCAACGGCCCCGGTAGCGCGGCAGCAAACTGCCGTGCAGATTGAGCGCCCCCCGGCTGGGCAGGTCGAGTAGCGGTTTTTTCAGCATGTGGCGATAATAGACGGAGAACAGAAAATCCGGCGATAGATTGCGCATGGCCTCGACGAAGCGCGAGTCGTTGGGGTCCCGAGGCTGGTAGACCGGCAGATAATTTTCGAAAGCCAGATCCCGTACCGAGGCGAACCAGCGGTTTTCCTGGGGATCGTCCGCATGGGTGACCACCGCCGCAATCTCATCGCCGAAATGCCGGCAGTGATCAATGAGGACCCCCAGACAGGCATGCCCGATGTTGTGGTAACCCAGGAAAATAAGGCGCATAATCAGTAGTCAGTAGCCAGTAGTCAGTGGTCAGTGGTCAGTTAAAAGAAATTTTATGGCTGTTCAGGTTTCGGCCCCAGGGTTTGCCGGATGATATAGCGCGGCCGGCCCCGCACCTCCCGGTAGATGCGGCCGACGTATTCGCCGATCAGGGCCAATCCCAGGGTGTTCAGGCCTACGAAGATGAACAGGATAGCAAATAGGGTAAAGACACCCTCCACCTCCGGGCCCACAAAAATACGCCGTAAGAAGAGAAAAAGGCCAAAGAGCACCCCCAAAAAGGCGATGGCCACCCCGGTGAAACCGACTACATGGATGGGAAAATTGGAGAAACCAGTCATCAAATCGAAGTTGAGACGCAGCAGCCGGATGAGGCCATATTTTGATTTCCCCCCCTCCCGCTCAGCGTGGCCCACGGGAATCTCTGTCACTCCATCTCGCCGGGAAAAGAAGTTGGCCAGGGCCGGGATATAACTGGATAATTCGTTGCATTGGTTAATGCTGTCAATCACTTCTCGGCGGTAGGCCCGCAGCATGCAGCCATAATCCTTAAGCTTGACTCCGGTGACTCTGGACATAATACGGTTCATAAAATAGGAAGGGAGTCTGCGGAGCCATGAATGCTGACGGTTTTCCCGCCAGCCGCCCACGGTGTCGTAGCCTTCATTCAGCTTGTCCACCAACCGTGGAATCTCTTCCGGCGGATCTTGCAGGTCGGCGTCCATGGTGATCATTACCTGGCCCCGGGCCGCCTGGAAGCCAGCGAAGATGGCGGAGTGCTGCCCGAAGTTGCCGTTAAACTGCAAGGCCCGGAGGTTTTGGGGATACTTCTCGTGGAGTTCGGTGAGGATCTCCCAGGAGCGGTCGCTGGAGCCGTCATCCACCAGGATGATTTCAAAGGTGCGGTTCATCTCGCCCAGGGTGCGCATCAGCCGTTCTCCCAACTCTCGGAGGTTCTCTTCTTCGTTATAAACGGGAATGATGACGGAGATGTAGGGTTCCGGTGAGGGCACGTTCAAGGGCACGACCTGGTTTGACATAATTTATAGATTCCGAAGGATCTCTCAAAATCCCCCCTATCCCCCCTTTTCAAAGGGGGGTTTTAGAAGTCCCCCTTTAACAAAGGGGGATTTAGGGGGATTTGAGTTTTGCACCCAGTTGGGTTCCCAGGTGGAACTCGGGAACCAGAGATGGTGCGCAGTGCGCAGCCTATATTAATAAAAAACCCACCGCCACCTAAGGTGGCCGGTGGTCCCAAAGAAACGCGGAGCAGGCCGTAAGCCGAGTTCTGTCCCGGGTCGCCCCGGTGATGATCATTCCTCTGGGGCCCCGGTTGCCCGGGGCCTCAAGCGACCTACCCGGGAGCTTCAGGCGGGCCACCCTCAAACGCTCCCCTATTTGGTCTTGCTCCGGGTGGGGTTTTCCAAGCCGGCAAGGTCGCCCTCGCCGCTGGTGAGCTCTTACCTCACCTTTTCACCC
>JAMCQY010000067.1 GCA_023381945.1 Deltaproteobacteria bacterium | reverse complement strand
GTCTTGCAGCTTAACCTATTTCAAACCTGCACTGTGCAGGAACTCTTTGAACCGCCCGGCCCCCTGCCGGATAATATGAATGTGAATAACCAGTTAAACCTGGCTTGGGCCTAGCCGGACAGAAATGGGTTCCGATGATTTGGTGATATAAAACTTAGGCAGTATCGTGCGAGGTAATATAAAAAATAAGCTACCATACGATCGATTGGAATAATAGTGTCTGATACGTTTGCTACTGTGACTATTGCTAGTCCATTTTTCGCTCTATGACTTCCGAATAAATTTCCATATTTTGTGCCCATGAGGTACGCATCGACAATAGCAATTATGAAAGGATGGTAACCGCGAATAGAATTCCGAAAATTCTCTAGAGTGTCGAGTAGTTCTTTAGCTGTGGAATTAGTATAGCTATGTATCCGTAGGCTTGCAGTTTGATCCTCAGGTAACTCGATAAAATGAAACTCCTTCTGAGTGGAGTTAGCCAATGTTATGGCGGCGCTTAAATCTTCTAAAGATGAACCGCTGCCAATCCTAACAATTTCGATCGGGACAACAGCCATACCAATATTCCTCCTATTAATAATGTCCGGCATCCGAATGAGCAGTTTATGATCTCTATCCGATCACGCCTGCCAATCCGTCCCCAGATACGCCGCAATAACCTCCGGGTTTTTCTGAATAGCTCGGGGGGGGCCTTCAGCGATAAGTTTGCCGTAATTTAACACGGCGATATCGTCGGCCACCTCCATGGTGAGGCCCATGTCATGCTCTACTAACAAAATGGTGAGTCCCTTTTCTTTGAGAGTAATAATCATCTCCTGGAGTTTTTCGGTCTCCACCGGGTCCAGGCCCGAGGCGGGCTCATCCAGGAGCAGCAGGCTGGGGTTTGAGGCCAGGGCCCGGGCGATCTCCAGCAGCCGTTTTAGACCAAGAGGTAGAATGGCAGCCGGCTGGTCTGCCTGGCCCGCCAGCCCGACGAACCCCAAAGCTTCCAGGGCCCGGTCGCGGATATCCCGTTCCTCGAGGCGGGTGCGGGGGAGCTTTAAGGCCCCGGCCAGCAGGCCGGCCCGGCTCAGGCGGTGGCGGCCGACCATGACATTTTCCAGGACCGTCATGTGTTCGAAGAGCTGCACCAGCTGAAAGGTGCGGGCAATACCCCGCCGGGCAATAACATGAGCCGGAAGACCCTGGATGTCAGCCCCCTGGAAGACGATCCGGCCTTGCTGAGGGGCCAGGAAGCCGCTGATCAGGTGGAACAGGCTGGTCTTGCCGGCGCCGTTAGGGCCGATGACCGCCTTGACGGCGCCCGGCGGCACCAAAAAGGAGACGTGCTCCACCGCCTGCAGGCCGCCGAAGGCCAGGCTGACTTCTTGTAGTTCCAACAGAGTTTGGTCAGGGGGTAGGCTCATAATAATAAAAACTTTACCGCAGAGACGCGGAGGGCGCAGAGAATAATAAATTGATCATTTCTCTGGGTCCTCTGCGCCTCCGCGGTGAGATTTTTAAACAAGATGTCCGCCTTCGCGCTTATAGCGCCGGAACCCCCAGAGGTCCAAAAGGCCCCGGACCAGGCCCCGGGGCAGAAAGATCATCACCACCATAAGAATGGCCCCGAAGATGATAACCTCGAAATCGTGAAATGCCGTGAGCAACTCCGGCAGCACCGTCAAGACCCCGGCTCCCAGGAGCGACCCCCAAATGCTGGCCATGCCGCCCAGCACCACCATGGTCACCAGCTTGATGGAAAACATGAAGCCAAAGGAGGACGGGGCGATGAAATTGAGACTGTGGGCGTAGAGGCTGCCGGCCAGGGAGGCGTAGAGGGCGCTCCAGACAAAGATCTTCAACTTCATTCGAGCCGTATCCACCCCCAGGGAGGCGGCCGCGGCCTCGGAGTCATGCAGGGCCCGGAGGGCCCGGCCGGTCCGGGAATTCACCAGGTTAGCGCTCAGGGCCAGGATCAGCCCGACGGCGAGCCAGATCAACAGGTATAAGCGGCGGGAGGTGTTCAGCGGAAAACCCGCCAGAGACAGGGAAGGGATGCCCGAGAGGCCGGAAGGTCCGCCGGTGAGAGCCTGGGCTTCGTTTAGAATGATATAAATGATAATGCCGAAGCCTAAGGTGGCCATGGCCAGGTAATAGCCTTTGAGTTTCAGGGCCGGGATGCCGATAAGGTAGGCGGCGGCGCCCGAGATCGCCAGCCCCGCCAGTATTGCCAGCCAGGGGTTGACGCCGTAAGTGGCGGTCAAGATGCCGGAGGTATAGGCCCCCAGGCCGAAAAAGGCGGCGTGGCCCAGGGAGATCTGGCCGGCATAGCCGAGCAGCAGGTTGAGTCCCACCACCAGCAGGGTATGGATGCCGATGAAATTGAGCAGCGTGAAATAGTATTCATTGTCCAGAGCCGCGGCCAGGGCCAGGACGATGGCGGCAAATAGAGTCCAGCGACTGCAGAAGGCGCCAAGATTCACTGGCGGCCTCCCAGCAAGCCCTGGGGTCTGAGAAACAACACCACCAGCAGCAGGAGAAAGGCCACGGCATCCCGGTAGCCCGAAGAGATCAGGCCCGAGCCGAAGGCTTCGGCCAGGCCCAGGAGCACACCGCCCAGGACCCCGCCCGAGAGACTGCCCAGGCCGCCGATGATGGCGGCTGAGAACCCCTTGAGGCCGAGCATGGTGCCCATGTCGTAAACCCCCAAGGTGAGGGGAGCGATGAGGATGCCGGCCCCGGCCCCCAGGGCGGCGGAGAGACCGAAGGAGATCTGCACCATGCGGCCGGTGGCAATGCCCACCAGCCGGGCGGCCCGGGGGTTATAAGCGCAGGCCCGCATGGCCTTGCCGACGAGGGTGAGGCGAAAGAAGGCCTCCAGGGCCAGGACTAGGATCAGGGTAAGGCCCAGGACCCAGAGGTTTTGCGGCAGAATGGTGGCCACACCCAGGTGCAGGGGGGTGTTGCCGGAGAAAGAGGGCAGGGGATAGGCTTCCTTGCCCCAAACAAGCATGGCCATCCCTTTGAGAAAGACTGCCGCGCCCACGGTGATGATGATCAGGGTGATGGGCGAGGGGTCGTTAACCGGTCGCAGGGCCAGGCGCTCGAAGATCAGGCCCACCATGGAGACGATCAGAACGCCGCCCAAAAAGGCCACCGGCAGGGAAGGCATCAGATGATAGATACTGATGGCGCATAAGGCCCCCAGCATTACCATTTCACCCTGGGCGAAGTTAATAATGGTGGTGGCATTATAGATGATACCGAACCCGAGGGCGATAAGGGCGTAAATGGCCCCGCTGGTCAGGCCGGAGATGAGGTATTGGAGCAGTGGAGCAAGCATCAGTAGTCAGTAGCCAGTAGCCAGATTAGTTTTTCACCGGCCACTGACCACTGGCCACTGGCCACTGTTATTAATCGATCAGGGCAAAATTGCCGTCGTGAATCTTTACCATGACGAAAGCGTCTGGGGTCAGGCCGTTATGGTCTTCCGGGCTCATGTTAAAGATGCCGCTGACGCCTGCAAAATTCTTGGTGGCTTCCAGGGCGTCGCGGATATTGGCCTTGTCGCTGCCGGCCTTGGCCAGAGCAGCGTTCAGCATTCTCTGAGCATCATAGGCATAGCCGCCGAAGCTGGATTCAGGGGCCTTGAACTTAGCCTGGTATTTTTCGGCGTATTCCTTGCACACGGCCTTCTGCGGGTCGGTGTCGGGTAGCTGCTGGTAAACCACCAGTTTACCGGCGGGCATGATAATGCCCTCGGCCGCCTCGCCGGCCAGTTCGATGAATTTTTTAGAGGCAGCGCCGTGGCTTTGAATTAAGGGGATGGTCAATCCCAGTTGCTTCATATTCTTGGCCACCAGGGCGGGGGCCGGGCCGACGCCCCAACAGATCACCGCCTGGGCGGGAAGGCTGCGAATCTTGGTAAGCTGCGGGGTCATATCAGTGTCTTTATCCCCGAAGACTTCCTGGCCTACCACTTCAATGCCAAATTTTGGGGCCTGGGCGAGCAGTTGCTGCTTGCCTGCCACGCCAAAGGCGGAGGACACGGTGAGGATGGCTATCTTGGCGATGTTATGCTTCTTGCAATACTGGTAGATGCGGTTCACCGCCATCTCGTCGGTCTGGGCCGTTTTAAAGGTCCAGAAGCGGTCTTTGACCGGGGTGGTGATGCCAGCGGCTGCGGCACAAGAGATCAAAGGCATTTTGGCCTTTTGGGTCACCTCCAGCACCGTCATGGAAGAGGGAGTTATGCTGGGGCCGACAATGGCTAGAGCTTTGTCCTTCTGGAGGAGTTTTTCGGCATGGAGGCGGGCCTTGGTGACGTCGCCTTCGTCATCGTAGATGACCAGCTTCAAGGGGTGGCCATTGATGCCGCCTTTGGCATTTACTTCTCCTGCCACCATCTCCAGCGAATTGCGTTCCGGTTCCCCCAGGTAAGAGGCGGGGCCGGTAATGGAAAAAATGCCGCCAATGACGTACGGTTCCTTGACGTCTGCGCTAAAGCACGCGACCGACATCAGGAGGGTTAAGGCCAGGGTCAATGCGATCTTTTTCATTTGAGCTCCTCCGAAGTAAGTTTGTTAGAGCCGGTAAACTTCTTCTCCCTTGTAGATGTGGATGCCTTCCTTCTGAAGAAGGCTGATAGC
>JAMCQY010000161.1:336-4638 GCA_023381945.1 Deltaproteobacteria bacterium | reverse complement strand
CCCCTATATACTTGATTATTTTAATGACAATTTTGCCTTTCCCTTTGTGGGGGCCAAATGGCACTTCGATTTCGGCATCCTGAACGCCAAGGTCCGGCAGGCCCAGGCGGAACTGGAACAGTTGAAGCATCAACAAAGACTTGCTTTGATGGGCATCCCGATCCAGGTGGCCAAAGATTACGGCGACGTCCAGACCAATTATAAGGGCTCCATCGGCTTGGAGAAAGCCTACGTCAACGCCCGGCGCTGGCTGGTGACCACCTTCAGCAACTTCGACATGGGCTTGGGCAAGATGGACGACATCTTCCTGGCCTTCGAGCGCTATGGAGTTTTCCGGGGTGATTATCTGCAGACGCTGTATGATTACAATATTTCGAGGGCCGAACTGGATAAGGATACCGGGGGCTTCCGGCAAAAGCTGCCGGAGGAACTCAAAAAGGCAGAGCAAGCGAAGGAAAAGAACGGCGGGGTCAAGCCCGCAAGCATAACGACAGCGAAGTAGTAGAGAACGTTACGGATTAGAGCATAAATAAAAACAGGGCAGGCCCAGTAGGCCTGCTCTGTTCTTTTGGAACTGCGAGACCTCGCCGAAAAGCCCTTCCAACAAGCCAGAGGGTCTCATTAAACACAATATGATGGAGCAAGCGCCCTCGCCTGCAATATACGGCCGGGGGAGCTGTTCTCCATGATTTTCGCTCACTAGTATTTCCCTGCGGTCTTGGTTCGCCGCTCACTGCTCACTAGCCTAGCAAAAAAAGCCGCGCATAAACTACCACCGGGGCGGTAAACAGGATGCTGTCCAAACGGTCCAGCATGCCGCCGTGGCCGGGGAGAAGGTGCGAAGCATCTTTTACTTGCATTTGGCGCTTCAACATGGATTCGAATAAATCTCCCAGCAGGCCCACCACCGCCAGGACCAGGGCCAGGATGGCCAAAGCTGGGAGACCCTTGGCTATCACCAGCCATTGATGCGCCATGAACCACCGCCCTGCCAGCACACCCACCGCCAGGCTGGCGGCCAGGCCACCCACCACCCCGGCCCAGGTCTTGCCCGGGCTCACCGCTGGATAGAGTTTGGTCTTGCCGAAGGTCCGGCCGGTATAAAAGGCTCCCGTGTCTCCGGCAAAGATCACCAGCAGGAACCACAGGACCCACCATTCGCCCTGGGGGAGAAACCGCAGCCAGATGAGATGCCCCAGCAGGAACGGCAGGTACAGGAGGCCCAGGATATTAACGGCCAGATCATGACTCAGGCTTTCGATATGCCCGTAACTCAGCAGATAGAAGAGAAACAGGACGAACAGGCACCAGACCAGGACCAGCAGGACAGCGGTAGGATTGCAAATCAGGAGGCCAGGGGGGCAGAATTGGCTGGGCGGATAAACCAGGCAAAAGCTCAAGAGGAGGAGTGATCCTATCAGGATGGCCTTGGTCCGGCGGGCATGATCCACACCTATTTGGAAAATGCCCAGGAATTCCCATTGAGCCAGACCGTTCACCGCCAGGATCACCAGGACGAATAAGGCCAGCCCGCCCTTGAGCAGCAGCAGGATGAGAAGTGGCAGCAGGATTAATGCCGTCAACCAGCGCTGGAAATGCAATATGCCCCCTATCGTTTCTCTACAGATGTGGCGCTGGCGCCTCACAGGCTGAAAGATTGTGCCGCCAAAACCTTATCTGTTCGGGACAGCCGCCGTCCGCCGCCCAAAATATAAGAGCAGGCCCCCGCTCACCATGGCCAGAACCAGGGCAATCACCTGGGTCAGAGGCATAGCCCAGAAAATAATGGGGCCGCGATAATCCAACGGGCTCCGGAAAAACTCCACCACAAAGCGCACCAGGCCGGCCAGGCAGAAATAGGTCAAGATTAATTGGCCGTCATAACTTTTTCTGGTTTTCAAGACGCTGAGCACCCCGAAGACCCCCAGGGCCAGGAAGGCCTCATAAAGCTGGGCGGGATGCACCGGCACGTGCAAGGGGCAGAGAGTCTTCGGGTCGGTAAAGGTTACGCTCCAGGGCAGGTTGCTGGGCTTGCCGTAGCAACAGCCGGCCATAAAGCAGCCGATGCGTCCAAAAAACTGGCCCACCGGCAGGCCCAGAGCCAGGGCGTCCAGGGTAGTGCGCCAGGGGAGCTGATGTCGGCGGATGTAATAGATGGCCACCACCAGGGCCAGGAACAACCCACCCTGGAAATCGAGGCCGCCTTCCCACAGGGCGATAATTTTTAAAGGATGCTCCAGAAAAGGCCGCGGGTCAAGAATTATGTAAAGCAGACGGGAGCCCACCAGGGCCGCCACCACCGCGTAGAAACACAGGTCGTAAATTTTCGCCACCGGCAGGCCCAGGCGTTTCGCCTCCCGGCTGGCGACGTAGATGGCGCTGAGAAAGGCTACGGCCAGGAAAAATCCATAGGTAAACAGCCGCAAGGGGCCGTATTCAAACAGGATCGGATGCATTAGCAGGTCTCCCTTCCGTTAAAATTACCCACACCAAGACCACGGCTCCCAGACACACCAGGCTGTCGGCCACGTTGAAGGCGGGCCAGTGGTAGCGCCCCCAGTAAAAGTCCAGAAAATCGATCACTTCGCCCAGGCGGAGGCGGTCGATCAGGTTGCCCACGGCGCCGGCCATGATCAGGCTGTAGCCCAGGGCCGCCGGCCAGTTTGCCGGCGGCAGGCGCCACCAGAGATAGCCCACCACCCCCAGCACCAGACTGGTGGTAACGATGAAGAATGGCCGGGTAAACCCCACTGAGATGCTGTGCAACAGGCTGAAGGCCGCACCCTTGTTGTGGACGTGAACCAGGTTGAAGAAGCCGTGCACCACTGGAATTTGGGATCCCACGGGCATGGACTGGATAACCAGGAGCTTGGTCACCAGATCCAGACCCAGACCCAGACCTAAAACCAAAATTAGAATGGTGAGTTTCCGGGACATATAAGTCAAGGCTCCAGCACTTCGCGGCAGCGATGGCATAGCTGTGGGTGTTTGGGGTCTTCGCCCACCGAGGGGAAGGTGAACCAGCAGCGGACACATTTGGCTCCGGCGGCTGGCTCCACTAGAATCCATAAGCCGTCAATCCCGGGGCTTTCCAGGCCCGCAGGCGCCCGGGTCAACTCCAGGTCCGCCACCTGAGCCAGAACCCGGATTTCCTCCTGTCTGCCTTCCAGTTGGCCGTGCAATTCACCCATGGCCCCCAAAACCACCCGGGTCTCCTGGGCGGTGGCGATGCGCTTGGCCGTACGCGCCTCTTCCAGGCTGCGGTTGATTTCGCTCCGCACCTTCAAGAGGAAATCGTACTTGGCCAGCAGGGCCTCATCGGGAAACCCGGGAGGCGCCGAGGGCAAGGCGGCTAGGTGAACGCTGGCTGCCTTATCCCGGCCGGGAATATACTCCCAAACCTCTTCTGCCGTGAACGACAGGATGGGGGCCATGGCCAGGGTAAGGCCGGTGAGCAGGTCCCAGAGGGTGCTTTGGGCGCTGCGCCGGGCTTGAGAGTCCGCCGCGAATACGTAAAGGCGGTCTTTCAGGATGTCCAGATAGATGGCGCTCAGTTCCACGGCGCAAAACTGGTGCAGCTTATGGAAAGCCAGATGAAATTCGTAGTCCGCATAGGCCTTCTTGACCCTTGCCAACAGCTGTGCCAGCCAGGAGAGGGCCAGGCGGTCCAGTTCCTCCCGCTCGGGAGGCGGCACCAGATGCATCTGTGGATCGAAATCGTTGAGATTCCCCAGCATAAACCGGGCGGTGTTGCGGAATCTACGGTAGGCGTCGGCCAGCTGCTTGAGGATGTCGGGCGAGAGGCGCACGTCGTCGCGGTAGTCCTCCGCCGCCACCCAGAGCCGCATGATCTCGGCCCCGTACTTATCCATGATCTCCTGAGGGGCGATGACATTGCCCACGGACTTGGACATCTTCCGTCCTTCACCGTCAACCACGAAGCCGTGGGTCAGCACCCCCTTGTAAGGGGCCTGACCCCGAGTGCCCACCGAGGTCAAGAGGCTCGAATGGAACCAGCCCCGGTGCTGGTCGGAGCCTTCCAGGTAGAGATCGGCGGGCAGGCCCAGGGCCGGGTCGGGGTCCAGGACCGCGGCCCAACTCACCCCGGAGTCGAACCAGACGTCCAGAATATCTGTTTCTTTGCGAAAGTCCGCCGCGCCGCAAACGCATTTAGTCCCCGGTGGCAGCAACGCCGACGCCGGCTCGGAGAACCAGAAATCCGCGCCCTCCTGACGGGCCCTGTTGATGATGCCCGCCATGATCTCCGGGGTAAGCAGCACCTGACTACATTTTTCGCAATGG
>JAMCQY010000161.1:0-303 GCA_023381945.1 Deltaproteobacteria bacterium | reverse complement strand
ATTTGGTAGATGCGCTCCCGGCCCCAGCGGGGGACCCAGGTGACTTGATCAATGGCGGCCAGGGCCTTCTGGCGCAGACCGTTTTTTTCCATGGAGATGAACCACTGTTCCGTGGCCCGGAAGATGATGGGCTGCTTGCAGCGCCAGCAATGGGGATAGCTGTGGCTGGTCTCCTCTACCTTGAGGAGCTTGCCCTTTTGGCGCAGCAGTTCGATGATGCCAGGATTGGCCGCTTCCACCTTTTGCCCGGCAAATTCGGGCACCTCATCGGTAAAGCGGCCGGCGTCGTCCACCGGTGAATAG
>JAMCQY010000171.1 GCA_023381945.1 Deltaproteobacteria bacterium | reverse complement strand
TAGTCCCGGACATATAATTTCCCAATATGGCTAAAGAAACCTGGATCGAAGTGCGGTTCCTGATGCCTGCCGGGATGCAGGAAGAAGGGGCCATGTTTCTGACGGAGTTCAGCGGCCGGGGCGTGATTCTGGAAGAAGAGGGGGCGCCGGCCGGCGGCATCGTGATTCGAGCCTTTTTCCGGCCCGAGGAGTTCGGCCCCTGGCAGCAGGAGCAGTTGCAGGAATACCTGAAGCGCCTGGCTGGCCACGACCTCTATCCCCTAGGGCTGGAGATGCGCCAGGTGGCCGAAGAGGATTGGGCCGAGGCCTGGAAGGCCCATTTCAAAACGCAGAAGGTCACCTCCCGCCTGGTGATCCGCCCGCCCTGGGAAGAATACACGCCGGCGGCCGAAGAGATCGTGGTCACCATTTATCCGGGAATGGCCTTCGGCACTGGGCGTCATGCCACGACGCTGCTTTGCCTGCAAGCCCTAGAAGAGATCTGGGGCCGTGATCTGCCGGAGGTGCCGAATCCCTGGCAGGTGCTGGACGTAGGCACCGGCACCGGCATCCTGGCCCTGGCCGCGGCCCGGTTGGGGGCCGGGGTGCTGGCCATCGACGTGGACCCGGAAGCCGTGGCCGCGGCATTGGAAAACGTACGTTTGAATGACCTGGAAGATCGGATTCTGGTGGAGCCCACCCTGCTGCAGGCCATCCGGCAGCAGTTCGCCCTGATCCTGGCCAACCTGACAGCCCCTGACCTGCTGCAACTGGCCGATTCCCTCACCGGGCGGTTGCTGAACGGCGGCGCCCTGATCATTTCAGGATTTCTGGAAACCGACCTTCCGCAGATTGAGGGCCGCTTCCTGGAGTTGGGGTTGCGGAAGGCCGAGGTGCTCGCTTTGGACGAGTGGAGGGCCGTGATTTTAAGAAGGCCGTGAGAAAGTGAGCAGTGAGCAGAGTGGTTATGGCAATGTATGGGGATTATCAAGGAAAATGGTGAACAATATGAAAGACATCTTGCAGAAGGCCTGGCATTTTGGCCTGGGAGTCTTCGATTTCACCCGGGAGAAAGTCGAAGCAGTAGTAGCGGAGATGGTGCGCCGGGGGGAAATCAGCCAACAGGAGAGCCCCGAGGCGGTGAAGGAACTATTGGGGAAGGCCCAAGAGGCGCAGGCAGCCCTGGTGGAAAAAGTCAAAGAACTGGTCAATACGTCTTTGGTAGAACTGAGACCGGCTCGGGCCGCGGACCTCGAAGCATTGGAGAAGCGGGTGACGGCCTTGGAAGAAGAGGTCAAACGGCCAAGAGGCTTATAGGTTTCAAGTTTTAAATTGATGCGCGGGACGCGACCTGTACCATAACCCGGGTGAAACAGGCGTCTCGCCTGTGCAGTGCAGGCGCCCGACCGTAAGAACTTCAAAAATCAAGAATATAGAATAAAAACTCGAAACTCGAAATAGAACTGATCACTGACCACTGACTACTGGCTAATGATAATGCGCCGATTCTATGCGCCTCCGGAGCGCTTTCAAGATGACACGGTAATGCTGGACCCTGACGAGACGCGGCATCTGGCTCGGGTTTTGCGGTTGGGGGTGGGCGACCTGGTGGAGGTCTGCGACGGCCGGGGGCGCAGTGTCGAGGCCCGCCTAACCGGATTGGACCCGAAGGGGGCGCATCTACGGATACTCCGTGATTTGGCTTTCTGGGGAGAATCCCCCCTGGTCCTGGTTCTGGGGATCGGTTTGGCCAAAGGCGAGGCCCTGGACGGGGTGGTGCGCCAGGCCACTGAAATGGGGGTGCAGCGGATCATCCCGTTTGTGTCGGAGCGCTCGGAGCGGGTGACCCCGGAACGGGGTAGGCGCCGCCGGGAACGCTGGCAGCGTTTGACGCGGGAGATGATCAAGTCCTGTCAGCGTTCGCTGCTGCCAGAGATCGAGGCGGTACAGGAATTTTCCGGGGTTTTGGCGGGTTCGGAAGCAGTGAAGCTGATCTTTTGGGAAGAGGAGCGGGGTGGGAGGCTGCAGTCTCTGCTGGCGCGACCCCGGCCCGGCACGGTACGACTCCTCATCGGCCCCGAAGGCGGTTTTTCGGCGGCGGAAGTGGACCAGGCGCAGGCCGCCGGCTTTGCCATCGCCAGCCTGGGGCCCCGGCGCCTTAAAGTAGAGACCGCGGCCCTGGCGGCCCTAAGCCTGCTGCAGCACGCCTGGGGAGACCTGGCTTGAAGAGTAGCCAGTAGTCAGTAGCCAGTAGTTAGAGTTAGCAGTTAACAATTTTGAGAACCAATGTTTAAAAGACTTCCCTACCTGGATCTCAACACTCACCTGCGGAGGCGATTCGGGTTCCGGGTGCAGAAGCTCACTCTGGATGCAGGCTTAAGCTGTCCCAATCGGGACGGCCGGGTTGGTACGGGGGGATGCCTCTACTGCAATGCCCGGGGTTCCGGCACCGGGGCCGCCGTCCGGGGACTTAGCCTGACGGCGCAGATTCAGGAAGGCATGCAGCGTTTGAAGAAGCGCTACAGCGCCGAAAAGTTTATCGCCTACTTTCAAAGCTTTTCCAATACTTATGCGCCAGTGACGCGGTTGCAGGCTCTCTATGACGAGGCGCTGGCTTTCCCTGAAATGGTGGGATTGAGTATTGGCAGCCGGCCCGATTGTCTGGCTGACGAGGTGCTGGATTTGCTGGCGGGATATGCCCGGGAGCGGTTGTTTTGGCTGGAATTGGGGTTACAGTCGTCCCATGACCGGACTCTGCAGGAACTGAACCGGGGCCATGACGTCGCCTGCTTTACCCAAGCGGTGCAGCGGGCCGCGGCCCGTGGTCTGGAAGTGGTGGCCCACGTGATTTTGGGTCTGCCTGGCGAGGGGCCGGAGGAGATGGCAGCCACCGCGGCTTATCTGGCACGCCTGCCCTTGCAGGGGGTCAAAATCCACCTGCTTTACGTGGTGGCGGGTTCCGGTCTGGCCCGGCTCTATTGCGAGGGAGCTTACGTCTGCCTCACGGAAGAGGAATACGTGCAGGCGGTTGTTAACTTCGTGGAACTCCTGCCGCCGCACTTGGTCATCCATCGTCTCACCGGTGACCCGCATCGCCGGGAACTGCTGGCCCCTGAGTGGTGCCTGGATAAGTCACGGGTCTTAAGACGCCTCCTGGAAGAGTTTGCCCGCCGGGGCAGTTGTCAGGGGGGTAAAGGGAAGGCAAGCAATAAGCAGTGAGCTGCAAGACCTGCAATTAGCTTGAAGCTCTTTTAATAATTTTTGAGGTAAGAAAAAAGGCTTTGCCAGATGGCGGCTCACGGCTATATTGGAGGAAGGCTTTTGTCTAATAAGATCGAGAAAAATGAACGAAGCTCCCAATAACCGGAAAAAACAGGTTTTCGCAGTTTCTCCCCCGGCTTCCTGGCGACAAGGGATGACTTCCCTCCGTCGCAACTGGCTCATCTGGTCCATCGCCGGATTGGCCCTCCTGACCCTACTGTCCTATGCGGCCAGATGTGCGGTGTGCAGCACCGGCTTGTGGGATTGGGCTTGCCGGTTTTACTATCTGCTCGACGACAAGGAGAAGGTGTCGGCCTTTTTGAAGGCCGCGGGGCCCGCGGCGCCTTTGACCTTCATTATCACCCAGACTCTCCAGGTGGTCTTCGCCCCCATCCCTGGAGAGGCCACCGGGTTCATCGGCGGCTTCCTTTTCGGCGTTCCCCTGGGGATGTTTTACTCCACCATTGGGCTTACCGCAGGCTCAATGATCGCTTTTCTCCTGGGGCGTCTGTTGGAAGTCAAATTCGTAGCCCGGTTAGTCAGCCGGGAAACTCTGGACAAATTTGATTTTTTGATGGAGCGTCAGGGGGCCCTCATCGCTTTTTTCTTATTCGTGGTGCCGGGCTTCCCTAAAGATTACCTCTGCTTTATCCTGGGGCTGAGCACCATGGACTGGCGGCTGTTTTTCCTCATGTCCACCGTGGGCCGGCTGCCCGGCACCTTGATGCTGACCCTGCAAGGGGCCCAGGTTTACCGGGGCAATTATCTGGTGAGCGCCCTGTTGCTGGGGTTCTGCCTGGCATTGGCGGGGGGCCTCTTTCTATTTCGGGAGCCGCTGTATCAATGGCTGTTGACCTGGCATAAAAATCATCTAAATAAGAGGTCCTAGCCGACTAAACAGAGTGGCAAGGAAAAGAGGGGAGGGCCGGCAGAATTCCCGGACCTCCCCTCGGTCACTTTTGATGCCTTAATGGCAAAAAAAGGGTTCCACGCCCAGCCGGAGTGGGGAGTATATCCGGCTGGCGTTCGGCGGGATAATCCCGAAATTATTCTTTTAAAATGCCTAAGCTGCTGCGGGCCCCGCTAATGGCATGAAAACGCAAAACTTCACGGTGCAGGCCCGTCCATTGATTTTTAATATGAAGAGCCGGGTCCATGAGAGGCCCGCTCTCATTCAGGCCGGCAGGGCCGACCTTGAATGACTTATTTAACCATCTCTTTGAGCTGTTTCCCGGGTTTGAATTTCACCACTTTGGTTTCAGCGATCTTGATGGGCTTGCCGGTCTGAGGATTGCGGCCTTCACGGGCCTTCCGTTCCGTCACGGAAAAAGTGCCGAATCCGGCCAACGCCAAGCGGCCTGAATTCTTCAAGGTTTCGGAAACAATCCGGATCAGGCTGTTAATGGCTTTTTCCGCGTCCACTTTCCTTACCTGGGCCTCTCCCGCCACTGCCG
>JAMCQY010000313.1 GCA_023381945.1 Deltaproteobacteria bacterium | reverse complement strand
GTTGCCAATTTTCCGTTTTCTTCAGGAGTTAAAGTTATGGGAATGGCCTTTCTCATCTCCGCCTCCTGACCAAAACGATAGCACAAAGCGGAGATTATTAGAAGCTAATTATGAATCAATACACTAGGGAGTTTTGCCTATACCAGAATAGGCGAAAGTGCCAATGGTCTTGGGAATTGGATTGGTCGTATAATTATAATTGAATTGCTTTATTCTAATCTGCCGTCCGGGGCGGCAGTTGCCGGGGAACTGACGAGACCTCATAGAGGAGAGGCCGGCATGGTTGCCTTTTTTTTGGGAATTATTATAGGGTCTTTGGGCGGCTTTTTATTATTGGCCCTCTTATCCGAGGTCATCAAACTCTATCTGGCCCAAAAAGGTGGAAGGGATAAGGTGCGTCCAGAACTTGCCGCCGCAGATAGTTATCAAGGGTCCCCGCCATTGTCTGAAAAATCCCCCAGTCCTTGATAAACCAGCTATAACTGCTACTTACTAACATTCCGTCACATCAAATAGCAGCATTACCTCTCCGCCTTCCTAATGGAGATGCACATTTTATTTTAGGATTGTCCACCCATAAAGTTTCAAGCTTTATCAGCCCTCGAGATGTCCAATAATTGCAGTAAATCCCGGTGATCCTGAAGATGGTAGCGAGCCGTAAGGCCCGGATTTTTGTAGGCCGCGAGGGGCACCCCGGCTTTTTCGGCTACCAGCCGGTCAACGCCGGAGTCGCCGATGTAGAGTGCCTCGTCCGGACCAACCTGGAAATGGTGCAGGATTTTTTGGAGGCACTCGGGATGTGGTTTGGGGTGAGCTACGTCATAGCAACTGACCGTCAGATCGAAAAGCTCCTGCAATCCCAGGGTCTGAAGGACCAGGGGCAGGCTTTTGCCGCGGTTGGTGGCGATGGCGGTGTGGTAAGCGGGGCGCAAATGCGCCAGGACTTCCCGGATGTGGGGCTCGGGGCGAATCAGGGCAAGGAAGGGGGCGTTGTCGATCTGGCGCTGGAAATCCTGGGCTGCGGACAAATAGGGGGTGCCGCGGAAAAGAAAGTCCACGGCCTCCTGAGCAGTGGAAGCATGGACTATATCCAGTTGCTCCGGGGTTAACGGCGGCAGGTTGAAGTGGCTTAGAATATGATTGTAAAAGGCTTCGTTGGACCGCCGGGAGTCGATCAGGACGCCGTCGCAGTCGTAAATAATAACAGATAGTTTGCCGATTGCCGTTTGCCGATTTCCGTAAAGGCCAGTTCCCATCAGCTACTTCCAATCCCTTAAAAGATTTTGGCGATTGTCAAATTTGCCGGATAGTCCAGACGAGACTACTTCCTTTTTTCAACACATTGATTCCATTTATTTTAACGGAAAACGGGAAACTGAAAACGGAAAACGATCTTCAAACCTGGCCGAAAAAATCGAGCTGGCGGGCAAAGTAGATCAATTTTCCTTGCAGGATTTGGGCGTGGCGCTGCTCAATCCAGCCCTGGAGATCGGACTGGGGCAGCTCCGGGTGATCCTTTAATGCCTGATAAATGATGTGGATGATGAAATGCAGAAAATAGGCTTCATCTCCGGGGTAGCCAGCCGGGCCGGGGAAGACCACCCAGTCGGAACTGCCCGCAGCCAGCACCAGCGCCCCGGCGTTCTTAAGGTGCTCAAACAGCATGCGGCCGGTACGGCTGCTGCCGGAAAGCCGCCCTCCGACGAGGCGCTGGTCCATGGTTTGATGGTACAGGGTCTCGAGGTGTTGGTCCAGACCGGCATCGATGGCGGGTTTAAATATGGTGGCGCCATCGAAATTGAGGGTGAAGTAGAAGAACCCGCCTGGCACCAATAAGCTCAGCAACTCGGGTAGAGTGGTTTTCAAATCTACTAAATCCAGGAAGGCATGGGCTATGATGAGGTCCCAGCGCCCGCGGCCCCGCTCCCTGGTGAGAAAGTGAAAAAGATCGATGGCCTCGAATTCTGCCCCCACCGCCTGCCCGGGTTGGCGATATAAGAAGCGCCCGGCTTTCAGGGCCAGATCGGCCCCGCGGGCGGCGGCAAAGCGCCGGAAGCGCCGGCGGGCCTCACCAATACTGTCGGGATGAAGATCAATACCCGTATAGTCGGCCTTAGCCAGAAGCTGCCAATCTATCAGGCGTTCCAACATGGTGCCGATGCCGCAGCCCACTTCCAGCACCCGGCAGGCAGAATCTTCCTGGCGGGTAAGTATTTGGCCTGCCAACGTTTCCCGGACATGCCGGTTCAGGGAGCGGTCGTCCAGGCCCTTCTTGGCGGCCAGATAACGGAGGAAGCTGTAGGTTTTCGGGATGCCGGTCATGGTAGGAAATCCCCGGGGCTATTTCCGACTCTTGGATAATACCTTGCCAAGCACGGCTACGGCCACGGCTCCCCAGATCAACATGGCCAGCCAGGCCTGGCGGAAGCCGAGGGCAACCATGGCATCTCCCAGTTGCTGCATCTGGGCGGAATAGGGAATCAGGGTCAGCCCGGTGAGCAGTGAGGTAAAAAACATCACCAGGGCTATATCGACCAAATTTAAGCTGGAGAAAATGAGAAATCCGGTTAGAGCGATCAATATCAAATAAATGCCGGTAACCATCGCATGATGCTCCAAAAACACCCTTCCCAGAGACATCCAGCCGGCCGGATTTATCAACAGGGCCGCCAATCTCACCAGAATCAAAACTGCGAAAATGCCAGCCAAAAGCTTTTTCGCGAACATGCTTTCACCTCCTGGATTTTTCAGTCTGCCCGGTTAAAAGAGTCATCAGAAACTCTCGAACTTTGGCGGCGCTGTCCTCCCAGGTGGGCTGGGAGGCGGCGTGGGTCAGGGCCGCCAGACTCATTCGCACCAGCAGGTCCCGGTTCTCTATCAAAGATTTAAGGTAGCGCTCCAGGGCCATGGTATCGCCTGGGCTTACCAAAAAGCCGTTCACCCCGTGGCTGACGATCTCCCGGGCCCCGCCGGCGGCCGAGGCAATCACCGGCAGGCCAAAACGCATGGCTTCCAGGTAGACGATGCCGAAGCCCTCGTAAGAAGACGGCACGGCCAGCAAATGACCCTCTCCCAGGCGGGCGGCCAACTCTTCCCGGGACAGGGTTCCCGCCATCTCGATTCTGCCGGTCAATCCCAGGGCGGCAATCCGGTTGTGGATGGCCCGGGCATAAGGAGGGTTCAGCTCCGGGCCGCCGACCACGGTTAGCAGCCAGTCCTGACTTGCCAGCGGGGCCAGGGCGTCCAGCAGGACATGCAGCCCTTTTCGGGGGATCAGATTGCCGATGAAGATAAGGTGGCAGGGGCCCGGGGCTTCGGCCCGGTGCAATACTTCCTCACGGGAAAGGCCACCGGGAACGTTGTCGCCTCCCGGCGGAGCCACCACCGACGGCCGCCCTCCCCCCACTAGGCGCTCCACCTCGGTCCGGGTGGTATTGCTGTTGAAAATGAAGCTGTCAATGGAGGCAAGATATTGCCGCTCTACTTGCCGGTACAAAATATTTTGCCAGGGCGGGCGGGCTTCACAACAGCGCAAATGGTGGACGATGGACACCAGAGGATAGGCGACTCGGCGGCGCAGCCGGTGATTAAGGTGGAACAGCGAAGGATGGACCAGCTCGTCTTCAAGCAGCAGTTGAAACGAGGCCTGGCTCAGGCGCTTAGAGAGGGCAGGGGAGAGGTTATCCAAGAAGGCCAGGCCATAAGAGCGCCAGGGCACGGAGATGACTTCCACCTCATCCCCGCAGCGTCTAAGGTACTCTACCAATTTGCGGTCATAGAGATAGCCGCCGGAGACAGTCTCCAGGCTGCCGTAAATTATCAGACCCAGACGCAATCAGCGCTCCTCGCGATACGCAGTCCAGGCGATCTCATCCTCCCAGACCTTGGCAGTCAAGGCGTGGAGGGGATCTTTGATGCGGTTCAGGAGTTCCTGGGCCAGGAGGCGGGCGAAATGTTCGATGCTGGGATTGAGGCCGGCAAATTCCGGCAACTCATTCAGGGTCTGGTCCCGGTAGTAGGCCACCAATTCATCGAGGTGCGCTTCCAGGGCGACGATGTCCACCAGGAAGCCGTGTTCATTGAGAACCTGTGCCTCCAACTGGACTTCTAGTTGATAGCGGTGGGAGTGGAGTTCGTTTTCCCTGCCCCAATCACCGCCCACCAGGAAATGCCGCGCCACAAAGACGCGCTTGACGGCCAGGGTATACTTCATATGCATGTGAAGCTCCTTATTTAAGTTTCGAGTTTCGAGTTTCAAGTTTCGAGAGGGGCCGGGGGTTTCCGGACTGCTTCAGCCTGGGTCGGCACAGGCTGGAAAGCCTGTGCTACCGTTATTTGAGGAATCTTTCAAAAATATTAAAAAAGATAAATGGCAATCTCCAGATAGGTTCAAAAACCGGAAAACTAAAAATATAAACTTGAAACTCAATACTCGAAGATCACCTGGATCGCTTCGCCAGGGTCCTGGTCAAGCAACTCGTAGGCCTGGGCGGCCTGGGCGATGGGAAAGCGATGAGTGATGAAGCGGGCCGGCTTGATCTCCTCCAGCATCTGCCAGGTGATGTGGAAGCGCCGGGACTTGCTCCAACGGCCGGCAAGCTCCGGTGGAATAGTGCTCACCTGGCTGCCGATGAGCCTCACCCGGCTGCGGTGGAAACGTCCTCCCAGGTACAGATCGCTTTTTTTGCGGCCGTACCAGG
>JAMCQY010000295.1 GCA_023381945.1 Deltaproteobacteria bacterium | reverse complement strand
GGCCATAGGCGGCGGGGCGCTTATCGACACCGTGGGCTTCGCGGCGGCCACGGCCCATCGAGGGGTCCGCCTTATCCGGGTGCCCACCACGGTGCTTTCTCAGGCCGACGCCGCGGTGGGCGTCAAAAACAGCGTCAACGCTATGGGCCAGAAAAATTTTTTGGGAGTTTTCTCCCCCCCGGCTGCGGTGCTCTGTGATGGCGGTTTTTTAATCACCCTGTCTCAAAAAGACTGGATCGGCGGGGTGGCCGAGGCCGTCAAGGTGGCCCTGATCAAGGATGCGAAATTCTTCACCTTTCTTGAGAAGCGGGCTGAACTCCTGGTTCAGCGGGATTTGCCGGCCATGCGGCAGGTCATTCAGCGCTGCGCCGCCCTGCACCTGGAGCACATCGCCACTTCGGGCGATCCCTTTGAGCAAGGCAACTCCAGGCCTCTGGACTTCGGCCACTGGGCCGCTCACCGGCTCGAGATGATCAGCGGCTTCAAATTGGGGCACGGCGAAGCGGTGGCCCTCGGCATCGCCCTCGACACCACTTACTCCTACCTCACCGGTCTATTGCAAAAGGCTGCCTGGCGGCGGGCCCTGGGACTGCTGACCGATCTCGGTTTTGCCCTGTATGTCCCGGAACTCGACCGCCGCGGGGCTATCCTCCAGGGTCTGGAAGATTTCCGGGCTCACTTGGGAGGACGCCTCACCGTCATGCTGCTCTGGGATATCGGCCAGGGGATGGAGGTTCATGAAATGGACCAACGGACCATCATGGCCGCCCTGGACCTGTTGCGCAAGATCGCCCAGGAAGACAGTGAGCAGTTAGCAATTAGCAGTTAGCCAGAAGGGAATTGGAGAACAGGCGCCCTCGCCTGCAAAAAAACATCTTCCCTGTCTATTATCTCTAACCAGCGAACCGCTGCTTATGCGAATCTCCCAAAGGACCACAGCCTTGCAAATTAGCCAAGACCGTTTTTTCCATCTGACATACTGCACCAAGGTTCACCCCGGCTGCGGCTGGGGGGAGTTGCGGCAGAATCTCCAGGCCCTGGTGCCGCGCCTCAAGGAGCGGCTTTCCCCAGTGCGGCCTTTCGGTCTGGGTCTGCGCCTCTCCGCGGCCGAGAGTCTGGAACTGCTGGCTGGAGACTGCTTGGCGCGCTTTCAAGACTTTCTGGCCCAACATAATCTCTATGTTTTCACCCTGAACGGATTCCCTTACGGGACCCTGTCAGGCCAGCCAGTGAAGGAGGAGATCTTTGCTCCGGACTGGCGGTCAACCCGGCGCCTCGATTACACCCTGCGCCTGGTGGACATCCTGGCCCGCCTGCTGCCGGCCGGCGCTGAAGGCGGCATCTCCACCGTTCCTCTGTCTTACAAACCTTGGGTGGGGGCGGATGCCGAGGCCTGGGAGCAGATCACCGACAACCTGGTATGCCTGACCGCCAGGCTCATGCAGGTGGAGGAAGACACCGGCAAGCTCATCCATCTCGACCTGGAGCCGGAACCCGATGGCCTGTTGGAGTGCAGCCGGGAGGTGGTGGCGTTTTTCCAAACCCGGCTGCTGGAGCGGGGCGCCTCCAGGCTGGCCCGGGCCGCGGGGCTGAGTGAGGCCGAGGCCCGCCGCCGTCTGTTGCGGCATTTAAGAGTCTGCCTGGACACTTGCCACTTGGCGGTGGCGTTCGAGGACCCGGCCGAAGCCCTGGAAGCCTTGACCTATAACGGCATTCAGGTGGGCAAGGTCCAGATCACCGCGGGCCTGAAAGTCGTGGTGCCGGCTAACGGCCGCCGGGAAGCCTTGGCCCGGCAACTGGAAGCTTTTACCTTTTCACCCTATCTGCATCAGGTCATCACCAGGGAAGACGGCGGCCACTCCAGGCGCTTTCCGGATCTGTGGCAGGCCCTGGCGTTGCTGCCTCGCTGCCCTCCGGGCCAGTGGCGCATCCATTACCATATGCCTTTATTTGTGGAGCACTGCGGGAGTTTAGGCACCACTGGGACTGAGACCCGGGAAGTGTTGCGGCTGCTCAAGGAACAAAAGTTTTGCCCCCACCTGGAGATCGAGACTTACACCTGGGAGTGGCTGCCGGCGGACTTGAAGCTGGAGCTTTTGGATTCCTTGACCGCAGAATACCGCTGGGTGTTGGCGGCTATGGAAGGTGAGAGCAGTCAGCTTTCAGCGGTTCAGCTTTCAGCCTCAGCAAGGCATTGAGATGGTTAAGACAATTTCCGGTGGGGCAGGCGCAAATCGCCGGAATCCCAGCGGACATACGCGTCCGCGCCTACAACGCAAACTCCCGCAGCACCTGAAAGAGCTTGTCCTCTTTGCCCCCGTAAAAATGGTCGGCGCCGGCGATCACTATTATGGGGAGCGCGATGTCTGCCATCATCTGCCGCAAATCTAGGAACGGGGCAATCTCGTCCCGGTCACCGGCCACGATGAGTCTGAGGCGCGGCGTCTCCGGCAGCCAGGCCATCTCCATAAAGGCCACCGGCGGAGAAATCAGCACCGCGCCCTCGGCTTCCAAACCTTGGAGCAGAGCCCGGCCCACCACAAAGGCCCCGAAAGAATAGCCCGCCAGGTAGTGGGGTCCAGGGGTCCGTTCTTTGAGAAACTCCAGCGCCGCAGCTACGTCTGCCACTTCGGCTTCACCCTGCCCATAAGTCCCGGTGCTGCGGTTCACCCCCCGGAAATTGAAGCACAGGGTGGCAAAGCCGCGGCTTGCGAAGGCGCGTTCCGCGGTCCAGACCACGTTGTTGTCCATGCTGCCGCCGAAAAGCGGGTGCGGATGGGTGATGACCACCCCGGGCCCTTGGGCTCCTGGCAAAAAGCGGCCTTCCAGGGTGACGTCCCGGCCGGGAATGGTTACAGTATTGGTCATGACGTTCCCTGTAGGGGCGCACCTATGTGTGCGCCCTCGGGCGGACACGCAGGTCCGCCCCTACGGCTTACTGCTCGCTTGCTTGGCTGCCAGATAAACGTCGGTGACAATTTGTTGTGACAAATGCTCCAGGGCGCGGCTCATGGCTTGGGCCAAACCGGCCGGAGTCTTTTCGGTCAGCGGCTGCGTGGCCCGGTAATTTTTCTGAAAGAGCACCCGCTTGGTTATCTCTTCCTGGAAGGTATCCAGGAGAGTGATGTTCAGGACCAGTGAGGCCCGCCATGCGGGTCCCTGATCCAGTTCCTGAATCTCCCTGACCCCGCCTTGCAGGATGAACCGGGTTAATTTGGAGCCGTCGGAGGTCAGCACCGCCTTAAAGAGGTGCGATTCCCGCAGGTCCCGGGTCAGGTAATCAGCCACCATAAATCCGGGGTTGACCCGCCAGCTGCTATATTTGTAGGTATCCGACTTGTAGGGCGAAGGGCGGTAGACCATGGCATCGCGGTTATAAGCTTCATCCACCTCGAATTTCTCTACCCCCAGGCTCTGCTCCAGCGGCGTCCCCCTGACCACCGGCGCCGGATACTCTAACAAATATTTCTGCACCAGCATAGGAGGCTTACCGCAGCCTGCACAGAGCCACAAGATAATCGAGATGCAGATAAATGTAAGTCGAGACCCATTGGAGATCATATTCATATTTGAAAGCCTTCCAACTGGTTAGAATTAAGCAGCGCGTTTAGTCCTGGCTGGTGGCTGCGAACTGGCTGCTATTCGTTAAACCTCTTCTTCGGCGGTTTGCCGAAGAGCAGGTCAGGCGGGCGATCGTTGATCCGGGTCACAAAGTCATCCATTTTTTCGGAGACTTTCTTGAGATTTTCGCTCACGGCCCGGACTTGATTGACGATCAAGGCCTGGGTTTTACTCGTGGTTTCCGGGAGGTTCATGGCCAAAATCTGGCCCTGCACCGTGACCATCAGGGCCCGGGTATCTTTCACCATGGCCCGGGTGTCTATTACGGTATCCCTGGTTTCCTTCAGGATATCGTCCAGTTTACCAGCAGCCAGGGTCTTATCCAGCCTTTCAGAAGAATTCTTTAAATTAGCCGTAAGGGCCTTGAGATTGGCCAGAATGACTTGCATGTCCTTGCCTTTGAAGAAAATCTCGATTTCGGCGGCGGTGCTTTTCACCTGGTTAACGGCGCCCTGGGTATCCGCTTGGTTTAACTTATCCACCACGGAGTTGACGCCGGACATGATCTTGGCAACCTCGGAGGGGCGAGAAGGGATGACGGGATATTCGGAGGGGAAGCTGATCTTGGGAGATTGGGCCGCCTCCCCCGGCTTTTGCCGGTCCAGCTCGACGAAGACCATACCGGTGATCCCCGCCACCTTCAATTGGGCAATGGCGTTTTTGGACAGTCTATCCTTAAGATTGACCTTCATGACCACGGCAATGAGGTGATTGTCGGGGGCTACCCTGATCTGTTCGACCCGGCCGACCTCGACGCCCCGGTATTTAACGATGGAGTCCTTTTGCAGTCCTTGGACCGATTCGTCAAAGTAAGTGACATACCGGTCGCCCTTTTCGAAATACTTGGTGGCTCCCACCCAGATGATGGCTACCACAATGATGATGATCCCCAAACTGACGAAGAGACCCACCATGAATTTAGATGTTTTTCCGGCCATTTAAGCTATGCCCTCCTTGGCTTCCAAGGGCTGGCGATTAAAAAAGCTGGTGACCCGGGGATCCGGGGAGTGTTCCTTGAGGTCCAGCGGATCGCCCATGGCGATGACGCCTTTGGCGCTTTTATCCAGCATCACCACCCGGTGGG
>JAMCQY010000285.1:2016-4732 GCA_023381945.1 Deltaproteobacteria bacterium | reverse complement strand
GCCGGTTTTCGATCCTGAAAAGGTTTACGGCTCGAAATAAAATGCGACATGTGGCGGGGCGAGATGCTCGCCTTGCGTGAGGTATATCCCAAGGAGGTGGACGGGGGTGGGTAAACTGCGACTGGGGATCCCCAAGGGCAGCCTGGAGAAGGCCACCCTGGATCTGTTCCGGCGTTCAGGATGGCATATTCAGGTGAGTGGACGGAGTTATTTCCCGGATATCGACGACCCGGAGATCGCCTGCTCCGTCTGCCGGGCCCAGGAAATGAGCCGTTACGTGGAAAACGGCACCCTGGACTGCGGCATTACCGGCAAAGACTGGATCATGGAAAATGATTCTCAAGTTACGGTGGTGGCGGATCTGATGTACTCCAAGTCCAGCCTGAATCCAGTGCGCTGGGTGCTGGCTGTGCCGGCTGATTCGGAGGTCAAGACCCTGCGCGACCTGGCGGGCAAAAAAATTGCCACCGAACTGCTGAATTACACCAAGCGCTACTTCGAACAGCGCCAGATCCCGGTCAGGGTGGAGTTTTCCTGGGGAGCCACCGAGGCCAAGGTGGCCGCCGGTCTGGTGGACGCCATCGTCGAAGTGACCGAGACCGGCAGCACTATCAAGGCCCACGGCCTGAAGATTATCCATGAGCTGTTCCAGAGCAATACCCAGTTCATCTCTAATACCGAGGTTTGGGAAAAAGACCCGGCCAAGCGGCAGAAGATGGAGAATCTAACGGTGCTGCTTTTGGGGGCGTTGCGGGCCGAACGCATGGTGGGCCTGAAGATGAACATCCCGGAAAAGCAGTTGAAGAATATTGTGGACCTGCTGCCCAGCCTGCTGGCTCCCACCATCGCCAGTCTCTACGAAACCGACTGGTACTCGGTCGAAGTAGTGGTGAACCAGTCCGAGGTGAGGAGCCTCATCCCCCGCCTGATCCGGGCCGGGGCCCAGGGGATCGTGGAGTATCCTTTACATAAGGTGATTTAGAAAACACTCGGTGGCGCAGGCTACCAACGGGTATTTTCCGAAAATGGTGGGACGGATGTCCCCCCCAAATAAAAAAGCAGGGCCTTCGGGACCCTGCTTTTTTTGTGGAGAGGATCTGCCCTATTTTTTGGGCGACTGGGCGGCTTTCTTCTCCAGGCTTTCGATAAAGACAGGATCGACATTGTAGCCCAGGCTTTTGGCCTTTTTCAGTTCGGGTACGGCCTGGGCGTATTTCTCCTGGTTCTCGTAGATCATGCCCCGCTGATAGTAAGCCTTGCCGGATTTGGGATCGATCCGGATGGCCCGGTCAAAGTCCTTCATGGCCAGATCAGTTTGGGCCTTGGCATAATAGACCACGCCCCGGTAAGTGATGAGCAGGGCATCATTGGGTTTCAACTTCAAGGCGTCGTTAAAATCCTTAAGGGCTTGATCGTAGCGGCCATTTTGGGAATTAGCGATGCCCCGGTCCACCAGGGATTTGACATCCTGGGCCGCGGCCTGGCCGGCGCTAAACAGCAGGGCAAAGAAAAGGACGCTCACAGGTGCGAGGAAACGCGTCACGATTTGGAACCTCCTGGGATGGCTTCGTAATGATAAATCCGTAAGGACTCACGCATATTTTAACCGAAAAGTGAAAACCGGAAACCGAAAACCCTTAGTGGCACCGGCCGTTAGCCTGTGAACCACCGGCAGGAAGCCTGCGCTACCAAGACACAGTCGAGACGCCAATGCTACTATACCCTTTTAGCAGCATTAATGGTGCGCAGTGCGCACCCTACTTGGCGGGCGAGACGCCCGCTCCACCAAAGACTAAAAACTAAAAACTAAAAACTCGAAACTCGAAACTGCCTTAAACCGAGCAGAGGCGGCATTCCTCGGCGAATTCGTCGGATAAGGTAAGGGCCTGGGTCTCGGAGGGCAGGCTCAGGACCTGGCCCGGCTTGGAACCGTAGCGGTAAACGGTGATGCCCTTGAGGCCCAGCTTATAAGCCAGCAGGTATGCCTGGCTGACGTCTGCCAGCGTGGCGTCCGGGGCCAGATTGATGGTCTTGGAGACGGCGTTTTCCACAAAGCGCTGGAAGGCCGCTTGCATCTTAACCTGGTAGTCCACGCTCACTTCGAAGGTGGTGGGGAAAAGCCGCCGGAGTTCTCCAGGCAGTTCTTTAAAGGGCCGCACCCGGCCGGTGGTGAGGAGGCGGGGCACCCAGTCCTCTTTCTTCAGGCCAAATTCCCGCAGCTTTTGCAAGAAGAGGAGATGGACTTCGTCAAATTCTTCGCCCTCCAGGGCCCGCCGCCGGTAGGCCACGGCGAACAGAGGCTCGATGCCGCTGGAAGCCCCGGCGATGATGCTGATGGTGCCGGTGGGGGCCACGGTGGTCACCGTGGCATTACGCCGCGGTTTGCGCCCCTCCTTGAAATAGCGGCTGCGCGGAAAATTGGGAAACGGCCCCCGCTCTTGGGCCAGGACCTCGGAGCGGGCCACGGCCCGGGCCTGGACGCGGGCCATGATCTTCCCGCCCAATTCCAGGGCTTCCTTTGAGTCGTAGGCGATCTTCAACTGGATAAACAAGTCCGCCAGACCCATGACCCCCAGGCCGATCTTACGGTTGGCATGGGTGATGGCGGTGATCTGGGGCAGGGGATAGTGGCTCTGGTCAATGACGTCATCCAGGAAAGTAACTCCCAGGTCGGTCAACCGGTCAAGTTCCTCCCAGTCCAGGTAGCGGCCCTTCA
>JAMCQY010000285.1:0-1998 GCA_023381945.1 Deltaproteobacteria bacterium | reverse complement strand
GGGCTGCTCGCCGCAAGGGTTGGTGGCTTCCAGTCTGCCTGCCTCCGGGGCGGGGTTGGCCCGCTCAATCGCGTCCAGGAAGATGAGGCCCGGGTCGCCGGTCTCCAGGGCGTAGCGGCAGATCTGATCGAAGGCCTCCCGGGCCCGGAGGCGGCCTACCTCTCCTCCGGTCCTGGGGTTGATGAGAGGATACTCCTCGTCTCGCTCCACCCGCGCCATGAAATCGTCGGTGACCGCCACGGATAGGTTGAAGTTGGTGAGGATTCCTAATTCGGCCTTCGCCTTGATGAACTCCAAAATATCGGGATGATCGACATTCAGGATGCCCATGTTGGCGCCCCGGCGCCGGCCGCCCTGTTTCACCACCTCAGTGGTGGTATCAAAAATGCGCATGAAGCCCAAGGGGCCGCTGGCCACCCGGCCGGTGCTGCGCACCTGGTCGCCCCGGGGCCTCAGGTGGGTGAAGGAAAAGCCGGTGCCGCCGCCGGTTTGATGAATCAGGGCCATGTCCCGCACGCCTTCCAGGATGGAACGCATGTCGTCTTCCACCGGAATGACGAAGCAGGCGGCCAACTGCCCTTGCCTTAGTCCTGCATTCATCAGGGTAGGTGTATTGGGGAGAAATTTCAGGGAACGCAGGGCTTGGTTAAAGGCCGCGGTTTGGCGAGTCACGGCCTCAGGGCCGCCGTAGCGCTCCTCCGCGGCTGCCACTGCTTTTGCCACCCGGAGAAACAGTTCTCCCGGCGTCTCGATAATCCGGCCGTCGGGGTCCCGCCGGAGATAGCGTTCTTGCAAGACCCGCAGGGCGATGGGCCGGAATTCCATGGGGGGCGGTAGGGCCATGCTTTCTCTTTCAGGTGTTGGGATGCAGGGGCGGGTTTAAAACCCGTCCCTACGAGATTCACTCCTCAATAACCCCCCATTTTTTGGCCCGCTCCAGGTATGGGGAGGGGAAGGTAGGGGTGAAGTTCTGATATACCGTGATGGGATAGCGGGCCCCGATCTTGCGGGCCGCATCCTTCAACCCGAGGATCAACCCCGCCAGATACTTAACCGGGAACGACAGCACCAGTTCATCGTCCTGGGTCATGGAGAACATGCGGTCTCCCTGGCCCGGGATGGTCACGATAAACTCGCCGCGGCGGTAAGGCCCGATAAGATAGGAGGCGCATTCCACTTTGCCGCCGAATTCACCGCCGACCCGTTCTCCCAGGCTGTAGGTGGCTGCCTGGATAAGGCGGTTCAGTTGGGCCGGGTTGCCGTAGACTGCGACTACGTCAGGCACTATGGTCAGGCGCTGCAGGGGGCAGAGGTGGATAGCCGCCACCTCCTCAGGTTTGAAACGCGGCAATCCTTCCACCTCTTTGAGAGCTGGCCCGATATCCCGATGAAACCCCACCTCGCAAAAGAGCTGGCCCAGTTCCAGGATGGGGTCGGTGGCCGGGGTGAAGCCGAAGGTCAGCATGCCAGGGATACAAATGAGGTCGTCTCTGGTCAGGCCCACTGACCAGCCGTAAATCCGGGCCAGGGTAACGCCCTGGCAGATAGTGACGCGCTTGCCAAAGGTCTGGGACGGCCGCCGGGTCTTTTTAGGCAGGGAGGAGATGTCTTTTAAAAAGGTGGCGCCAAAGGGTTCGGTCTTGAGACGGAGGGCCTCTTTCAACTGGGCCGCGGCAGCTTCATAATCCATAGCTTTCCTTCTTTCGCTGATCGGTGTGCCGATACAAAAGGGCAAGATAATAAGATGTTAAGAATTATCCAAAATCGATGCAAGCGTTTTCGGCCTTTTTCCTTTTGGGTATCGCGGGTTTACAGGATAAAATAGCGGCTATGGCACCAGAAACCGCGGCGATGCACACGCTGAGTCCTGAGCAGGTCCTGGAACGGTTGGAAACCGGGGCAGAGGGTTTGAGTCACAGTGAGGCCGGAGAACGTCTCGATCTTTACGGCCCCAACCTTTTGGCCGCGGCAAAACATATTTCCCCCTGGCTAAAAAGA
>JAMCQY010000251.1 GCA_023381945.1 Deltaproteobacteria bacterium | reverse complement strand
TTTGTTGCCGCCCTGATAACGCACCACCATTTTTGCCTGCCGGGTCAGGAGATCGACGATCTTCCCTTTACCTTCGTCACCCCATTGGGTGCCCACCACCACTACATTAGGCAATGCTTTGTCCTCCTTTTCACAAACCCGGTATATTAAATCACAGGGGCGGGCAAAAGCAAAAAGAAAAATGCCCGGCAGGAGCCGGGTGGAGAATTAGATGCCGCCATTTTTAGGGAGAGGAGGGAGTAAAGATATTACGAAGTTGACCCCGCAGCTATGGGGAGCATAATAGCACCCAAAAAAACCGAGCGATGAATTTGCGGAGATCTAGCAGGAAGCGACACCTTTGGGGGTTCCACATCAGATTGGGATAATGGTTGGTTTTGCAAATGAAGGGGTGAGGCTGCGGCGCCGGGTTGGCGGGGTAAGGGATAGCGGCGATTCGCCTAGCTCATCATCGGGAAGTGGGAGGCCGTCCCTAAAAAAGTCGAAAAAGTAGCAAGTTTCAGATGGATTATCCTATTCTTCTCCCCCCCCCCCCCGCGTTTTTGGGGAGCGCGAAATAAAAGGTGGCCCCCTCATTCACTTTTCCCTCAGCCCAGACCAGGCCGCCGTGTTTTTGGATGATTCGTTGGACAATGGCCAGGCCGATGCCGGTGCCTTCGTATTCCTCCAAACCGTGCAGTCGTTGGAAGGGGCTGAACAGTTTATCAGTATAACGTTGGTCAAAGCCGATGCCGTTATCTTTGACGTAATAGATGTTTTCGTTGCCCTCGATCCGCCCGCCCACTTCAATGACTGCGGTCTCCCTGTCCCTGGTGTACTTGATGGCGTTGCCCAGGATACTCATCATGACCTGGCGGAGCAAGGAGTGGTCGGCATAGGCGGAAGGCAGGTCATGAATCGTTAACTGCAAGTTTCGATCAGGCTCCTCGGATTTCAAGCGCTCAAAGGCCTGCCTGGCTATATCGCCCAGGCTGACATCCGATTTTCTCATCGGCTGCCGCGCCAGGCGGGAGAGGCCCAGCAGGCCGTCGACGAGTTGCCTCATGATCCTGGTATTGGTGCAAATGACCTGGAGCAGCCTGAGAGCTTCGGCGTCGAGTTGGGCGGCATGCTCGCCCATCAGCATGCGGGAGAAGCCTTCAATGGCCCGGACCGGGGTCTTGAGGTCATGGGCCACGGAATAGGAAAAGGATTCCAACTCCTGGTTGCTGGCCTTCAACTCGGAGGCTTGACTCTCCAACTCCTCCTGTCGGACGAGAAGCTCCTCCTGTTGGACGAGAAGCTCCTCCGCCTGAACCTGGAGTTCTTCATTAGCTACCGCCAGCTCTTCGGCGAGGACCTGTTGCTTCTCTAAAAGCATCTGCCTTTCCGCTTCCAGCCGCTTGCGCCCGGTGATATCCTCGATGGCCAGCAGGATGAGGTCTTTCGCGCCCTTTCCCGGCGTTAGGCGCCGGGCGTTGAGGAGCATGGTGCGGCGGCCGATCTCGGGAAAATCTTGGTCCACCTCGAAGTCCTGGAACTGTTGGTCGGTGAGTAGGATGTTTTCCAGGAGTATCCGCAGGCGGGGGATATCCCATTGGCGATTGCCTATCTCAAAGATGAGCCGGCCTTCCGTCTCCTGCGGAATGACTTTGAAGGTCCGGTAAAAAGAGTCGTTGGCGGAGATAACCCGGAGGCCGCCATCCAGGACGATGAGGGGCTCCCGCACGGTGGCAATGATACGATGGTCAAGCTCGCCCAACGCCTGGGGCTTTCCGGATTTTGACCTTGGCTTCTGCTGCTCGGGCATAAATAAATTATTGCATAAATATGCAAAATTCTAAAGAGGTGAAGGCGAAATTTATTTAGGTAGTTGCTTATTCGGCACTTTCAAAAACGGGTACCCGGTTCATCTAATTTTATCTGATAAGTTACCAAATCGAAGTGTACCTTGCCACGCCAGACAATTATCAGGGGTGCGGGAAAAATGCAGATATGGAATGATAGTATGTTTGATAATTAGTTGGCCCAGGCGTTACCACGGCCCTTTCTTTTTATAGACAGACTCTCCCGCCACTTTTTGAGACCCCCAAAGATTAGCCGGCGCGCCAACCGCTACGATCAAAGAAAAATGCCCGGCCGGAGCCGGGCATTGAGCAGAACAGCGTTCCGGGGGCAGTCGCCGGCCCCCGAGAGAGGTGTGATTTACTTTACCTTCGGGGCGAACTTATTGGTCATTTCCGGATAGTTCTTCCGCAGGTCCTTTTTGATGATCTTACCGGTTGGGGTCCGGGGGATGGACGGCAGGAAGACCACTTCCCGGGGCAGCTTGTACATGGCCAGCAGGTCCATGGTGGACTTGATGATGTCGTTGGCCAGTTCCTGGGACGGGGTATGGCCGGGTTCCAACTCCACCATGGCCACCACTTTCTGGCCCATGATCTCGTCGGGAATACCGACCACGGCGTCATCCCGCACCGCTTTGTGGCGGATGATGGCGTCTTCGATCTCAGTGGGGGCCAGGCGGAAGCCGGAAGACTTGATCATGTCGTCTTCCCGGGCCTGGAAGAAGATGAAGCCGTCTTTGTCCATCATGACGGCGTCGCCCATCATGTTGTAGCCGTCCTTGATGCCCTTCTTCATGGATTTCAACAGCTTGTTTTCCTGGATGTAGGGCTTCCAGTACAGGGTGGCGGTGGGGCCCTTGATCATCATGCTGCCCACTTCGCCGGGGCCGGCGGTGGTGCCGTCTTCCCGCACGACCTTGATCTCGAAGCCGGGGAGGGCCCTGCCGATGGAGTCGGGCATGGGGACATCGCTCATGGTGTTGGAGGTCACCAGGTGCATCATTTCGGTGCCGCCCAGGCCTTCCCAGATGGGCTTGCCGGTCTTGGCCTGCCACAGGGCCAGGGTCTTGCCGGTCAGAGCGTCGCCGCCGGTGGTGTACATCCGGACATGGGAGACGTCATAATCTTTAAAGTTGGGCATTTCCAACAGTTTCCGGTAAGCCGTGGGCAGACCGGTGATGACCGTCACCTTGTGTTTGACGATGGTGGACATCATGTCGTCCGGGGTGAACTTGGGCAGCAGCGAAATGGCCGCGCCGCCGGCAAAGGGGATGTTGCAGAAGGTGCCGTAGCCGGCCGCGAAGGTCACCGGGGCGGAACCGCCCAGGACGTCGCCGGGGCCCATCTTGTAGACGTACTTGTTGACCAGGTTGGACTCGATCAGCACTTCTTTAACGAAGTGGACGCAGCCCTTGGGCTGGCCGGTGGTGCCGGAGGTGAAGAGGATGACGCCGATATCGCTGGCATCCAGTTTGACGTTCTCAAACTTGTCGGCGGCGGCGGCCATCTCTTTACCGAAGGAGACGAAACCCTTGGCTTCGACTTCTTCGGGTTTGCCGCCTACTACGATGAGCTTGGTGGGAAACTCGAATTCGGCCTTGGCAGCTTCCACCGCGGCCATGAGGGGGAAGCTTACCACGAAGGCACTGAATTCGGCATTATTCACTACGAAAGCCACTTCCTCCTTGGCCCACAGCGGTGAGACCGGCACCGGGATGGCGCCCACCTTCTGGATGCCAAAGTTGGCGGCAACGGCTTCCGGCATATTGGTCATGCGCAGGCCTACCCGGTCTTGGGCCTCAACGCCCAGTTTGGTGAGGACGTTGGCGAACTTGTTGGCCATGGCCACCAGCTCTTTGTAGGTGATCTTCTGATCGCCGAACAGAATGGCCACATTATCGTCTTTCACGTGCTTGTCCAGAAACTCTTCAGCAATATTCCATTTTCCGGAGGCAAACTGTTTGAACTCTTCAGGCGCGGTATATTCAGCCCAGAGCTCTTTAGGTGGCAAATAATCAGCAGGAATCTTACCCATGTACTGCTTCCTCCTTAAGATAATTTGTTTCTAAATGCGCGATTTTTACGTCCCCAGGGCAAAACTATGTGAAGCATATTACAAAGTCTGGGGCAGGTGTCAAGAAATTTATGACTTCGAGAAGTTTGGGTGCAAAGTTTCAATCTTTCAGTCTGGCGATTAGACAGAAGGAGAACCTTTAAAAATCTCTCCCGGAGTGAAATTAGACGGGCTTCTATGAGAAGATATAGATTTAATTTGCTATACTGTTTATGGTAATAAGGGCTGGAAGTCATCTATCCTGAGCTTTGCCATCTCAGCCGAAATACTTAAAACTGAAAACTCGAAACTGATATGCCTTCTGTAGCCCTCATCTCTCCCGAACTCTATCCCATTCCACCCATCCGCGGCGGCGCCGCAGAATTATTCATAGAAAAGGTCGCGTCTCGTCTGCGGAATTGGCGCGCCATGATCATCGGCGTCTCGGACCCGGAATTGCCCGACCACGAAATGCGCCAAGGGGTGGAATACTTTCGCATCTCCTTAACCGGCTGGCGCCGCTGGCTTTACCATCGCTATCGCCAGCGTTTCCCGGTGTATGACCGGGAATCGGCCCAGATCGTTGAGAAAGTACAGCCGGATTTGATCCATGTGCACAATCGCCCCTTGCTGGCTTCGTATCTAAAAAATCACTTCGGCTCCAAAATTCCCGTCGTTTTGCACATGCACAACCTCAATGAGTCCTTAGGCAAGCGGGAAAAGCCCGAGCCCGGAATGATTATTCCGCTAGAGGGCTTCATCGGCTGCAGCCGCTTCGTGGTGGAACGGGAAAGAGCCAGGCTGGGAGAAGGAGCCCGGCTCCACCGGGTCATCTACAACGGCGTCGACACGGCGGCCTTTGCC
>JAMCQY010000122.1 GCA_023381945.1 Deltaproteobacteria bacterium | reverse complement strand
CGGCCAGAGCACCTGTGTGGGTATCGGCGGTGACCCTATCATTGGTACCAATTTCATAGATATGTTACAATTGTTTGAGGCTGATCCCCAGACCGAAGGGATCGTGCTCATCGGTGAGATTGGCGGAGCCGCCGAAGAGGAGGCCGCGGCCTATATCTCCCGGCACGTCTCCAAGCCGGTGGTGAGCTTCATCGCCGGGCAGACCGCGCCTCCCGGCAAACGCATGGGCCACGCCGGGGCCATTATCTCCGGAGGGAGCGGCAAAGCCGCCGATAAGATGGCGGCCCTCGCCCAGGCCGGAGTGACCGTAGTGGCCAACATCGGCGATCTTGGGCAAAACGTCAAAAGGGTCATGGGGTATCGAGTCTGACGACTGACTAATGAAGATTTTGCTGCACATTTGTTGCGCCCCCTGCGCCATTTATCCGCTGGAAACCTTGCAGGCCTCGGGCCACCAGGTGCGCGGCTTTTTCTTCAACCCCAATATCCATCCCTACCGGGAATATCTCCGGCGGGCCGAAACCTTGGAGACCTTTGCCGCCAAAGTCGGCCTGCCGGTGATTTGGGACCGGGGCTACCCCCTGGAAGAATTTTTACGGGACGTCGTCTTCCGGGAGACGGACCGCTGCCGGTTCTGTTATTACCGCCGTTTGACCGCCGCGGCCCGAGTGGCAAAGGTAGGCAAGTTCGACGCCTTCACCTCCACCCTGCTTTACAGCAAATTCCAGAACCACGAACTCATCAAGGAATTGGGCCAGTCGATAGTCAGGGAGGCAGGAATCCCCTTCTATTACGAGGACTTTCGCAAAGGCTGGGCCGAAGGCAGGGCCAACGCCCAGAAGGTGGGGCTTTATAAGCAGCAATACTGCGGCTGTATCTTCAGCGAGCGAGACCGGTTCATGCAGGCCGAGAAGGGGCGGATCCCACCGGGGAAGCTGGTGAAGAAGTAAAAGGCCGGGGGGCCGAAGGCCGCAAAATTCCTGTAGATTTATCTTTAAAGTTACCTTACAATTGGGACGAATATAAGAATTATGGATTGCCTCCAGGGACGGCAATCTGAAAGCTGGTCTAACAGATGACAAGCGATGCGAGAGGATTTGTACGGCGATGGACGGCAGCCGTCTGACCCTGACCAATCGACCGGAAAACCTGCCCCTGCTGCTGGACTTCGTCCATAGATGGGCCAAGGACCGAAGTCTGCCTCAGGCCCGGCTCGACTCCCTGGAGATGGCGGCCGGCAAAATCTTCCGGCACGTGGTGGACCATGCCTATCAGCCCGGTGAGCCCGGATCCATCGCAGTGCAATTGGAGGAGAAGGGCCCCAGATTGCGCCTGATGTTCGAAGACGACGCCAAGCCGTCTGGCGATGCCGCCCCAAATGCCGCCGATCCACCCGTCAGCCCTCCGCACCTTAATGGTTTGCAGCACCTGGCGGAAAGCCTCATCTACTACCGCACCGCAGACCGCAAAAACCGTCTGGTAGTCTTTTTGAGTTGACGGGCACGGCAGGCGGTGCCCCGAAATAGAATCACTTCGGAAAAATTTCTTAATTACCAGATTTATCGGGTATGCTGCCTGGCCTTGGCAAAGGCGGCGTCGGCTTCTTGCTGCCTGCCGCGTTCCTTGAGAAATTCCCCTAAGTAATTCCAACCCTCAGCATAATCGGGCTTTAACTGCACGGCCTTGCGAAGTTCTTTTTCCGCTTCATTGAGATCCCCCGATTGAGCCAGGGTGCTGCCCAAAAGGCTATGGGCCTCGGCCCAGTCGGGCTTGATGGCGAGAGCTTGCCGGAAGGCCTTGGCCGCCTCGGCGTTGCGGCCTTCTTCAGCCTGGATCAGGCCGTATTTGAAGTAATCCTGAGCCGCCTTTTCGTTGGCGGCTTTCACTTTATCTTGAGCCCCTTGGGCGCAGGCGTTCTTAATCCCGCCACCCATGGCCACCCAGACGACCAAGATTATCACCGTAAGCCAGCGAACCATGGTATTCTCCTCCAGTTGGTGATGCGGGCGTCCCCGCCCGCCTAGTGGCACAGGCCTCTGGCCTGTGAGCAGCACAGGCTTAGGCCATCAAAACCAGGCAATTATCGGGCGACCCGTCGGGTCGCCCCTACTTCCTCTCCTCCCGGCGGAGGCGGTTGCGCTCGTAAATGATCTTCAAACCCTTTAGAGTAAGGTAGTCATCCACCGCATCGATCGCCTTGGTTTCCGAGGCAATGAGGCAGGCCAGGCCGCCGGTGGCGATGACCCGGGTCTTGTGGTTGCCCAAGGCTTCTTTAATGCGGCTGACGATGCCGTCCACCAGCCCGGCGTAACCGTAGATGATCCCGGCGTTCATGCTGCTGATGGTGTCCTTGGCGATGATGCTCTTGGGTTTGGCGAAGATTTCCACCCGGGGCAGCTTGGAGGCCTTAAGAAACAGGGCCTCGCAGGAGATCATCACCCCGGGGGCGATGACCCCGCCCAGGTATTCCCCTTGTTGGGAGACGACGTCGAAGGTGGTGGCGGTGCCGAAATCCACAATCACTACCCCGCCGTGGACCTGCTCGTAGGCTGCCACGGCGTTGACGATGCGATCGGCTCCCACTTCCCGGGGATTGTCGTAGTAGATGGGCATGCCGGTCTTGATGCCCGGTCCCACCCACAGGGGCCGCACCTGCAGGTAACGCAAGGCGAACCCCTCCAGGGTATTATTCATCGGAGGCACTACCGAGGAGATGATCAGGTCGGTGCCCGGTTCGAGAGTCAGACCCTGCGCCTGGAAGAGATTGCGCAACAGGATGCCCAGTTCATCGATGGTTGCTTCCTTCTCGGTGCGGATGCGCCAATCGCTCAGGAGTTGATCATTCCGGTAGACGCCGATAACCGTATTGGTATTGCCTACATCCATCACCACCAGCATGAGCTGCTCTCTCCTCAGTTCAGAATGGCGTCCAGGGTCTGGGCCAACTCCTGGACCACCTCATCTATCTGCTGTTGATCCTCGCCTTCGGCCATAATACGCAGTTTCGGTTCGGTGCCGGAATAGCGCACCAGCAGGCGGCCTTGGGAGCCCAGGCGCTGTTCCGCCTCATGCAGCGCCTGCCGGGCCTTGGGCAGATGATGTAAATCTTTCTTCTCTTTGACCTGCAAGTTGATCAGCACCTGGGGATATTTCTCCATAAATTCAGTCAGTTGTGCCAGGGGCTTATCCTCCCGGAGCATCACCGCCAACAGCCTCAGGGCTGTAAGGATGCCATCCCCGGTGGTGGAGTGATTCAGAAAGACCAGGTGACCGGACTGTTCCCCACCCAGGACATAGCCCCCTTTCTTCATCTCCTCCAGGACGTAGCGGTCTCCCACCTGGGCGCGCACCAGCTTCAGGCCGTGCTTCTTGAGGGCCACTTCCAGGCCCAGGTTGGTCATGACCGTGCCCACTACGGTCTTCTTGGGCAATTTCTGCCGGCGCTGCATATCCAAAGCGCAAATCCCCATGATGTGGTCGCCGTCCACCACCCGGCCGTGGTGGTCCACCATGATGCAACGGTCGCCGTCGCCGTCAAAGGCGATGCCCAGGTCGGCCCGGTGGCGCGTCACGAGGGAGGCCATGGCCTCGGGATAGGTGGCGCCGCACATGCGGTTGATATTTTTACCATTGGGCCGCACTCCGATGGGAATGATCTCCGCTCCCAACTCGCTGAAGACTTCCGGCGCCAATTTGTAAGTGGCCCCATGGGCGCAGTCCAGGACGATCTTGAGGCCGTCCAGTTCCAACTCCTTGGGGAAAGTGCTCTTCAGGTAGGAAAGATAACGGCCCTTGGCGTCATCGATGCGCACGGCCTGGCCGATGTCGGTGGCCGTGGGCCGGGCGCCGTCCACCTCGGGGTTGGCCAGCAGGCTCTCGATGTGGGCTTCGACTTCGTCGGGCAATTTGAAACCATCCCCGGAAAAAAACTTAATGCCGTTGTCCTGATAGGGATTATGGGAAGCCGAGATGACCACCCCGGCGTCGGCCCGCATGGAATGGGTGATAAAGGCGATGCCCGGGGTGGGAAGCGGCCCCAGCAGCATAACATCCACCCCCATGGAACAGATGCCGGCGGTAATGGCGTATTCCAGGAGATAGCCGGAAAGTCGGGTGTCTTTGCCTACCACGATGCGGTTCCGGCCGGGCCCGTACTTGATCACATATGCCAGGGCCCGTCCCAGTTGCAAGGCCACTTCGGCGGTCATGGGATAGACGTTGGCGACCCCTCGAACCCCGTCGGTGCCAAACAGATGTCGCTTTTCCGTCATTGCATTGTCACTCCAATCAACTTCTTTTTACGCTCAACGTTTCTTTTTAACATAATCCCAGACAAATGGCAGAAAATTTGCACTAAGGATCATCAAATGGGGGGCGCGATGGTGACTAAGAGGCGCAAATCTGTTTTGGCCCTGAGTCCATGCGGTTCAGCGATGTCAGAAATGAGCACGTCCCCTTTCCTGGCTGGCATCGTGGTATTATCCTTTCCCAGAAACTCGCCCTCCCCTTCCAGGATCACCAAACTCACCTGGCCTTCGATGTCGTGGGCATGCACCGGCAGTTCCTGACCAGCCCTGAAGTTAAAGTTGAGGATTTTGAAATAGGGTGAGTCGTGCACCAGCAGTTTTGCCATGCCCTTGTCAGAAAATTTGCCTTCCAGATAAAGTTCAACTTTTTTCATGCCTTCATCTCCGTTAGTTCCTAGGCCGGTTGCGCCTAATCTTTATAAGCACGCTCCATTTCTTCCTTTAACCGCGGTGCCCCCCAGGCACTACATTTCATCAGCCCAATGGATGCATGACACCGGGCAGGAGTCGATGGCCTCCTGGATCTTGTCCTCAGGCGCCCCGGTGGGATTGATCACTTGGGCAAACCCCAGGCCTTCGTTGAGCTTAAAGACCTCGGGACACAGTTCCTCACAAGTGCCGCAGGCTATGCATTCGTCTTCCACGATGAAAGGTACGTGTTCCGCCATGTTCTCCTCCGTTATAATTTCAAAGTTATAGGCTATGGCGGGCATGCAGTCCCACCCCGCCAAAAACCTGCCCACTGCTCACTGCTCGCCGCTCACTGCTGACTGCTGCAAATGCATTTCCACCCGGAAGGTTTGGGACTCGATCTGCCGCGTCAGGCTGAAACCCAGGCGTTTCACCATATCCAGCATGGGCTGGTTGGAGGCCAGGACTTCGCCATAGAGGAGTTTCACCCCCCGCTCCCGGGCGATGACAATGACTTCCTCCACCAGTTTGGGCCCCAGGCCCTTGCCCTGCCATTGATCCGCCACAATGATGGCAAACTCCGCGGTCTCCCGGTTGGCCTCCATCACCAGGCGGCTAACCCCCAGCATGACCTCCGGCCCCGGCGGCCGGCCGATGGCCATCAGGCCCAATTCCCGGTCGTAATCGTTCTGGGTGAAGCGGATCAGCATCTCGTGGGTCCACTTTTTGATGAGCTTGAAGTAGCGGAAGTAGAGGGTTTCTTCCGAACACCTGGCGAGAAAGTCAGACACCAGTGGTTCATCTTCCGGCTTCATGGGGCGGATCAAGAGCGGCGTGCCGTCCCGCAGCATCCAGTCTTTTTCGTACTGATTGGGATACGGCGCAATGATGAGATGCCGCGGCGCCGGCACCGTAGTGGGCTGCAACAATATGCGGGCATCAAGGCCCACGAAGCGGCCGCTGATTACCGATACGGGATTGATGTCCAGCTCGACAATTTCCGGGAAATCAGTCACCAGCTGAGAGACCCGCACCAGAATTTCGCTTAGCAGGTTCAGGTTCGCCGGCGGGATATTCCGGTATCCTTGGAGAACCTTGGCAACCCTGGTTTTTTCGATTAATCGCCGCGCCAGTAGCAGATTCAAAGGCGGCAGATCAACCTTGGCATCTTCGAGGACCTCAGTGAAGGCCCCCCCGGCGCCGAAAAGAATCAAGGGTCCGAAATCGGGGTCTTGTTTGGAGCCGATAAGAAGTTCGCAGTCGGGGGGGTTCTCCTGCTCCTGGACCGTTACCCCCAGGATTCTAGCCTCCGGCTTGCAGGCTCGGACATCTTCGATGAGTTCGTGAAACGATGCCAGGACCTCGGATTCGCTGTGGATATGAAAACGGACCCCCTTAACTTCAGTCTTGTGAGTGATATCCGGCGAATTAATCTTCATCACCACCGGAAACCCCAAATCCTTCGCCGCGGCCACCGCTTCCGGGGCGGAAGAGGCCGCCACCGTGCGGTTTACCGGGATGCCGTAGGCCGAGAGGATGGCCTTTGATTCCAGTTCCGTCAGCAGAGTGGCCTGACGTTCCAAACAGTGGTCGATAAAGGTCCGGGCCGTTCTGGTGTTGATTTGTAATTCCCGGGCCATCTGGGGCGGAGTCTCCTGCAGCAACTGGAGATGCCGGGAGTGGAAATACATTTCCATGAAGGTGTCCACCGCCTGCTCCGGAGTCTCGAAGGTGGGGATGCCGGCTTCGTTGAAGATTTTCACCCCTTCGGCCACCTCTTCGCCGCCCATCCATACGGCAAATACCGGCCGCGCCTGGCCCTGCACCTCCGGCGCCACGGCTCGGGCCGTGCCGGTGGGGTCGGCCAGAGCCTGGGGCGACAGGATGATCACCAGCCCTGAAAGCTCCGGGGCGTGCATGGCCAGGCGCACCGCCTGTTGATAACGTTCCGGCGGGGCGTCCCCCAGGATATCGATGGGATTGGCGCGGCTCCAGTGGGATGGCAGGATCTCGTCCAATTGTGTCATAGTTGCGGCGGATAAGACCCCGGGTTCCGCCTGCCAGCGGGCCAGGGCGTCCACCGCCATGACCGCAGGCCCGCCGGCATTGGTGATGATCCCCAGGGCTCCGCCAGTGGGCAACTTAAGCTTGCCCAGGGCCTCGGCGCAGTCGAAGAGCTGGGCGACGGTATCCACCCGGATGATGCCGGCCCGGCGGAAAGCGGCGTTATAGGCGGCGTCCTCCCCTACCATGGCTCCGGTGTGGGAGGCCGCGGCCCGGGCCCCGGCCTGGCTGCGGCCGGCCTTGATGACGATGATGGGTTTAACCCGGGACACCGAGCGAGCCGCACTCATGAACTTGCGGTGCTGGGTCAGACTTTCCATGTAAAGGATGATGGAACGGACCTTCTCGTCATTACCCAGGTAATCGATGAGGTCGCCGAAATCCAGATCGGCCATGGAACCGACGCTGACGAAGTGGCTGAAGCCGATGTTTTTCTGGGCGGACCAGCCCAGGATGGAGTTGCATAGGGCGCCGCTCTGGGAAATGAAAGCCAGGTTCCCCGCCGGCGGGGCATAGTTCGAAAGGCTGGCGTTGAGACGGGAACTCGGAGAGATCAGCCCCATGGTGTTGGGCCCCAGATAGCGCACCCCCACCTCGGCGGCCCCGGCCTTGATGGCGGCCTCGATCTCCTTGCCTCCCGGTCCCACCTCCCGGCCGCCGGCCGAGATGATGATGGCTGCCTTGATGCCGGCGTTACCGCACTCCCGGATGACCTCCGGCACATCTTTAATGGGGATGGCAATGATGGCCAGGTCAACCGGACTCGTTAGCGAGGCCACGGCATCATAGGCGATAAGACCGTGAATCTCCGGATAATTCCGGTTAATGGGGAAAATGCTGCCGGTGAAACCGCTCTTGACCAGATTTTGGACTAGGGTCGAGCCGATTCTGCCCGCTTTTTCGCTGGCCCCGATCACCGCCACCGAATCCGGCTTGAAAAAGGAGTCCAGGAGAATTCTTTTCATTTCGCATCCGTTTCCGAGAGATTTGTCCAGCGCCCGATTCGTGTTCGGCAATTGTTGGGTGCGTAGTGTGAACCCTACTTGCTGCCCCCATAAAAAATTGTCACCCGGTGCCGCGCCACACCCGTGCGACCCCGGCCGTAACGGCTCAAAGCCGCGGATTCCCGGTGCCGCAGGATTTGCCAGTCAAAGGAATCGCCGGTGGCCCCGCCGCCAGCCTCGCCCACTAAGATAAGATAATGCAGAAAATCCGCCTGGCAAATCCTGGCGAGCGATTGTCCCGGCGGCGGCCAGGCATAAAGCACCACCTCGGGCCTGAATTCCTGACTGATGGTGAAGACGTCGCCGCGCTCCACCCGGGAGTATGGCCTCAGGTCCGATTGGAATTCACCTTCGCCCTTGTCCACGGCCTTAAAGTTAATGCCCGCCTCCTCGCACAGCGGGGTCAGGGCGGCGGTGAGGTAGCCCCGGCCGGCGCCGGCCTCCAGCAAACGGGTAATTTCCAAGAGCTTCAAATAGCGCAGCAGCCGGCCTGGCCATTCCCGGGAGGGGAAAAAATAAACCCCCGTCGCCTGGGACAGGGCCATGAGCCAGGCCGCGGGGTCAGGTTCGCGGTTAAGCAGCTCTTGCCAGCGGCCCTCCGGCAGCAGATAATCTAAGGGGGCTTCTCCCGGTTCGGGCAGACGCACCAGACTCCGGGCATATTTCTGAAATTTTTGCTGTTCGCGGAAGGATAAAGTTCCCGACATCTTATTTTCCCAGTGATTCAAGCCAGAATATCAGCCGCAGATATCGGCTCGCGATGCTTTAAGGTTGAAGCTTGCCTGTTATTGTGAAATAATCCTCAAGATAATGCCAGGATTTCTCCTGGCTTGACTGACAAAAAGCCTCAATTTCACGGCCATGGCCTTCCCGCCCCGGTTTGGGGTCCATGGGAGGATAGAGATATCTTGAAGCCGTTCCGGACCCACTTAGACGTGGGTTTCCTCCGCCGCCCTTGCCTGTGTGCGGCCTTAAGCCTGATCATGCTGCTCCTGGCGGGAGTCTGGGGCTGCAACTCCGGCGCGTCACCCGCAGTCCGCGCCGTCTGTGTTGCCGGGTCCACCTCGGTACAGCCCTTCGCCGAGAAATTGGCGGAAATTTTTATGCAGCAGGAACAGGATTTCCGCGTCGACGTACAAGGCGGCGGCTCCAGCGCCGGCATTCAGGCGGCCATCCAGGGGGCTGCCAATCTGGGGGCCTCCTCCCGGGAACTGATCGGCCCGGAAAAGCAGTTGGTGGAGATTCCCATCGCCTATGACGGCATCGCGGTAATTGTACATCCGTCGAACCCCATAACCAATCTCAGCGTAGCCCAAATCAAACAGATCTTCACCGGCCAGATCACCAATTGGCAGAATCTGGGACAAATGCCCCGGGAAATCGACGCCATCAACCGGGAGGAGGGCTCGGGCACCCGGGAGGCCTTCGAGCATCTGGTGATGGGCAAGTCTGAAGTAAGCCCGGCCGCCATGGTGCAGGATTCCAACGGCGCAGTTAGGGAGATTGTGGCCGGCGACCCCAACGCCATCGGTTATATTTCCGCCGGTTTGGTGGACAACCGGGTCAAGGCCCTGACCATCGACGGCGTCGCCCCCACTCCGGAGAATATCAAGAATCACACTTATCAATTGCGGCGCCGTTTTCTGCTGGTCAGCAAGCAGGCTCCCGACGCAGCCTGTAAAAAATTTATCGATTTTATCCTGAGCCCCCAGGGCCAGCAGATTCTGGAAAAAGAAGGGCTGGTGGGAATTAAATAATGCAGCAGGGCAAATTCATAGAAAGGCTTCTGTTTTTTCTGGCCCTCTCCTCCATCAGCTCCCTGGCCCTGATCACCATTTTCATCTTTCTGGAAGGCGCACCCCTCATTTATTTTGCCGGTCTGAAGAATTTCCTGGCCTCAAGCCACTGGGCCCCCACCAAGGGCCATTTCGGCATCCTGGCCATGATTGTCTCTTCCCTGCTGGTGACTCTGGGAGCCATGGTCATCGGAGTGCCTTTGGGTTTAAGCTGCGCCATTGCGCTGGCGGAATTCTCCCCTGAACGGCTGAAGCTGATATTGAAGCCCGCGCTGGAGCTGTTGGCCGGCATCCCCTCGGTGGTCTATGGTTTTTTAGGAGTAGTCTGGCTGGTGCCGCTGATCCGCAACCATTTGGGCGGCCCCGGGTTGTCGCTCCTGGCCGCGGCCATCATCCTGGGCATCATGATTCTGCCCACCATTATCAGCATCTCCATCGATGCCTTAAGCGCGGTGCCGGACCTTTACCGGGACGGCTCCATCGCCCTGGGAGCCACCCAATGGCAGACGGTGCGCCGGGTGGTGCTGCCCGCGGCCTCTTCCGGCATTATCACTGCCGTCATTTTGGGTATGGGCCGGGCCGTGGGCGAGACCATGGCGGTGATCATGGTGGCGGGCAATGCCCTGAAAATGCCCACCTCGGTCCTGGACCCGGTGCGCACCCTGACCAGCAACATCGCCCTGGAGTTGGGCTATGCCGCCGGGCGCCACCGGGAAGCTCTATTTGCCACCGGTATCGTGCTGTTCGTGATCATCATGATCCTCAACCTCAGCGCCACCCTGGTCACCCGCCGGAGATAAGCCGATAATGCTTCTTTTACCCCGGACCGCCCAAACCCTGATGAAGACCCTGCTCTGGGCCCTGACCGGCTTCACCCTGCTCATCCTGATCTTCATTATTGTCGACATCTCCATTAAGGGCCTGCCCCAAGTGACTCTCGGCTTCCTGTCGCAGGAACCCCAAGACATGGGCCGCCACGGCGGCATCTTCTCCACCATCGTGGCCACCGCTTACATTACCGTTCTGGCCATTTTGCTGGCCGCCCCCTTTGGCGTGGGCACCGCCATCTATCTGACGGAATACACCCGGGAAGGCTGGACCACCCGCATCATCCGCTTCGGGGCCGAATGCCTGGCCGGAGTGCCCTCCATCATCCTGGGGCTTTTCGGCTTCGTGCTGTTTGTCATGAAATTGGGCTTCGGCTGGTCGGTCATCTCCGGGGCGCTGACCCTGGGCATCATGGTGCTGCCCATCATCATCCGCACCTCGGAGGAGGCCATCAAGGCGGTCCCCCAGGAATACCGGGAGGCCTGCTATACCCTGGGAATGAGCCAATGGCAAACCATCACCCGCATCGTGCTGCCCTCGGCGCTGCCGGGCATCACCACCGGCGTCATGCTCAGCGTCGGCCGCTCCCTGGGGGAGACCGCGGTGCTGTTATTCACCGCCGGCGCGGCCCTGCGCACCCCGTTGTCGCTGTTCGACTCCGGCCGCACCATGGCGGTGCACTTCTACATCCTGGCCAGGGAAGGCATCTCCATGCCCAACGCTTATGGCACCGCCGCGGTGCTGGTGGTGTCGATTTTGGCGATTAATTTGGTGGCCTATACTTTGATGCAGAGGTTGATGAAGAGATATAGTTAGTTTCGAGTTTTTTGTTGTTTTTTTAAGGAAGTTCCCGGCCGCCACGAAGAGGAAAACACTGGGGCCTGCCTTAACAAGGCCTTCCTAAAAGAAAGGAGATTTGGAGGTTGTAGTTGCAGTTTTTAGATTAATGATTTGGGGGCTCACCTCATTTGGTCGGTTCATATTTGGGAACCGTCGGCCCTTGAGAAAATTCCCTAATTATATTGGATAGTTCGTTCATCTTCTTTTCCAGCAGCGCATTAATTTTTTTAGGTTGCTCCTTACTATCGATTTCGGTCTCAAGTTTTTGCAATTCCAGTATTAGTAAATCTTTAAAATTCCAAAACTTGAGAGAATACTTCACCGCAAAAGAAAATCTGCGTGAAGGATTAATAGAAGAGTTCATGATAGTCAGAATCGTCACGATGAAACCGATGAGAAAGGTCAAATGCTGCATGGCAAACTCCCCTGCTTTGCCGCTGGCAAAAAAAGTTAATAACCCGGAGAGGAAAGGAATCCCCCATTGTAACGAAAACATCAACCTGTAATATACGGAAGATTGTCGTTTGGTGGCCTGGATATGAAACTCGAGCCGTTGCAGGATTTCTTGGTAGGCCTTATTTTTTTCCAGGCTGGACATGAGAATATCCTCCGAGCGCAAGACAAGTGTTTAATTTTCAAATCACCATTTCGCTGGGCAGTCAAGCAAATATTGGTGGGCAGCGACCATATTTTTTATCTTTTCTAAGATCCGACTAATACTAATAATAATGAACGATCAGCCACAAGCCAAAATCCGCGTCGACCACCTCTCCTTTTATTACGGCGATTTTCAGGCTATTAATGACCTGTCGCTGGAAATCCGTCCCCGGGAGGTCTTCGGCCTTATGGGGCCGGCCAAGAGCGGCAAGTCCACCTTTCTGCGGGTCCTCAACCGCATGTGCGACCTGATCACCAGCGCCCGGGTGGAGGGAAGCGCCCGTTTGGACGACGAAGATATCCTGGCCCTGGACTATGACTTAGTAAAGCTGCGCCGCCGGGTGGGCCTGGTGTTGAGCAAGCCAGTGCCCCTGCCCCGCTCCATCATGGAAAACCTCATCCTGGCGCCAAAGCTGGCGGGCAAGAGAGACCGGCAGGAGCTCGCCGCCCTGGCTGAAGCCAGCCTCAAGGCCGCCCGCCTGTGGGACGAAGTCAAAGACCGGCTCCAGGATTCGGCCCTGAAGCTCTCCGGCGGCCAGCAGCAGCGCCTATGCCTGGCCCGAACCCTGGCCATGGAGCCCGAAGTCATTTTGCTGGATGAGCCCACCAGCGGCCTGGACCCCATTTCCACCGCCAAGATCGAACAGACCTTGTCGGAATTGAAAAAGAGTTATACTATCATCCTGGTGAGCAACAACACCAAGCAGATCGCCCGGGCCACCGACCGCACCGCCTTCCTGCTGATGGGCAGCCTGGTCGAAGTGGGCGATACCCAGCGAGTCTTTACCGTCCCTAAAGATAAACGCACTGATGACTATATCTCCGGCCGCTTCGGATAACGCCCTGCAATGCCCCCTCGAAGGGCTCATCACCCTCCGGCATCTCAACCTATTTTACGGCGACTTTCATGCCTTAAAGGATATCAACGCCGCCTTTAAGCCACGGACCATTACCGCCTTGATCGGCCCCTCGGGCTGCGGCAAGTCCACCTTGCTGCGCACTTTGAACCGCATGAATGACCTGATCGACGGGGTCAGGATTGAAGGCGAGGTGATCATCGACGGCCAGGATATCTTCGGCCCCGACGTCGACCTGACCCAACTGCGCAAAAAGGTGGGCATGGTCTTCCAGCGCCCCAACCCCTTCCCGCTGTCCATTTACGACAACGTGCTCTACGGGCCCCGGCTCCACGGCCGGCCCCGGAAGGTGGAACAGGAGGCCATCCTGGAACGCTCTCTGGATGCGGTGCAATTGTGGGACGAAGTGAAGGACAGGCTCAAGGCCTCGGCGCTTACCCTCACCGAAGAGCAGCAGCAGCGCCTGTGCATCGCCCGGCTCCTGGCGGTGGAGCCGGAGATCCTCCTGATGGACGAGCCCTGCTCAGCCCTGGACCCCCTGGCGACCTTGCGGATCGAAGAACTGATGCAGGAGCTGAAGAAGAATTACACCATCATCATCGTCACCCACAACATGCAGCAAGCGGCCCGGGCTTCGGACGACTCGGGTTTCATGCTCCTGGGCGAACTCATCGAATTCGGCCCCACAGACCAGATGTTCACTCGGCCTAAGGACATTAGAACCGAAGATTATATTACCGGGAAGTATGGATGATTCTTTTTATTTGAGGAATTACTGCAAAATAGCTTATAAATTATTATGTTATCGGTAAGGCGGAGCTGATGATATGAAAAAATTCTTCACCATCGTGATCGAAAGGGACCCCGAAAGCGGCTGGCTGGTGGGGGAAGTAGTGGAATTGCCCGGATGCTACACCCAGGCTCCTGATTTGCCCACTTTGGAAGCTAATATGCGGGAGGCCATTGTCGCCTACTTGAAGGCCGGCGAGGTTGAAGAGCCACTCCCCGCCTTTGTGGGAACTTGGCAACTGGAGGTCACGGCTTGACCAGGCTGCGTCTGGTCCCTTACCGAGACCTGAAGAAGATTGCCGAAGCCGCTGGCTTTCATTGGGTCAGGAGCGAAGGTAGCCACAATGTTTTTCGCAATCCCGCAGGCAATATAGTAGTTATTCCAGATCACGGCTCTCAGGTTATAGTCAGATCCCTCCTTCGAAAAATTCTGCGCGATCTGTGCTTGACCATCGAGGATTACCGGCGTCTACTTGATGAGCAATAATCCCACATAACCTCCTCACTTCCCGCTCAGGTGTTCCATCACTCGCATAATCGCCGAGATGTCTTCGTCGCCCCAGCCCCGGGCCACGCCCAGGCGGTAGAGATGGAGCAACATCTGCCCCGCGGGCACCGGGGCGCCCAGTTCATAGGCGGTATCCAGGACGAATTTGGCGTCCTTGGCCAGGTGTTTCAGAGGAAAGGCCGGGGGATAATTCTTGTCCCGGATATTCGGGGCCTTCACCTGGAACATGGGGGCGTTCATGGCGCCGGCGGCGACCACCTCCAACATGGCCTCCAGGTCCAGCCCGCCCAGGCGGCCGAAATTGAGGGCCTCGGCAAAGCCTTCCATCATCACCCCCAGCAGCAGGTTGATGAACATCTTCATCATGGAGCCCTGGCCGGTCTTGCCGCAGTAAACCACCTTCTTGCCCATGGTTAAAAACAGAGGCTCCAGGTCCTGCACCCTCTTCTGGTTGCCGCTGGCCAGGATCACCAGTTGGGCGTCTTCGGCGGGCTTCTTGGTGCCCGACACCGGGGCATCGATCAACCGGATGGCCGTAGGGGCCAATTGTTTGCCCAACTCCAGAGTAAAAGCGGGCGATACCGAGCTCATGTTGATAAACACCTGCTCCGGGCCGAAGACCTCGGCCGCGCCGTCACGGCCGAAAAGCAGTTCATAAATGGCCTCGGGTCCGGTGACCATGGCGATGATGATGGCGGCGTCTTCGGCCAGGGCCTTGGGAGTGGCGGCCACCCTGGCCCCCAGTTTGGCCAGGGGTTCAGTCTTGTCGACAGTGCGATTATAGACGATGAGGGGGTAGCCGCCCTTGAGGATATTGGCGGCCATGGCTGAGCCCATGATGCCCAAACCCATAAAACCCACTTTTGGTTTCATTTTTCCTCTCTTTCCCGGCCGGAAAGAAATCTGGCCAGAATGCTTTCTCATTTTTTAAGGGTAATAACTTATATACGGAATGACCAGGAATAGTTCAAATTTTTTCAGTAAAATGGATTTCAAGGGCAGGAAAGAAAAGGGGCGGGATTATAACCCGCCCCTGCTGACCACTGATCACTGACAACTTTTTTAATGCGCCTCCCCGCTAAGCTCCGACTTGTAGATGGGCAGGACCTTGCGGCCCAGGTCGAAGATAATGATCCCCAGTGCGAGCAATGACAAGGTGATGATGATCTCGATGAACGACGGAAAATAGCTGAATTCCCGGTAGCCCCCGTAGCTGGTGAGGCTGACGTTGAAGCGGTTCAGCACCACCCCGAAGGCCGCCAGACCCGCGGCCCAGGCCAGGCCCTTTTCGGAATGGCGCACTTCCTTGAAGCTCAGGAGCAGGGCCGGCAAGGCCACCGTGCCGAAAAGCTCCAGGAAAAAGAAGAAGTGGGCCTTGTCCAGGACCCAGACCGTCGCGCCCCGGGCATAAAGGTCGGTTACTTTCATGGCGAAGTAGACCAACAGGGCGATGCCCAAACCCTTACTGAAATCCGGCAGGATGTCCATTTCCGGCTGGCGTTTATAAACCCGGGCGCTGATCAAGCTTTCGAGAGTCACTACGCTCATCCCGCCGATGATGGCGCTGGTGAAGAAGAGCGGGCCGATGGCCCCGGTGGCCCAAAGGTCGCTCATCTTCTGGGGCAGCAGCAGGAACAGGGCCCCCAGGGATGACTGATGCAGAGTGGAGAGCATAATCCCTGCCACCACCAGGACCAGATAGATATCCCGGAAGAACTTGACCCAGCTCTCTTTGCCGTAGCGTTCCAGGCCGATGATAAACAGGTCGATGGCCAGCACCGTGGTGTAGAGCATGACGCACCAGGACACCTCAAAGAGCACCGAGTGCGGGTTCCACATTACCATGGGGTGCCAGATGCGCCAGGGCTGGCCCAGGTCGAAGAAGAGCCCGACCACGAACATCATGTACCCCAGGAAGGCCGAAAGCTTGGCCGGCCGGAGCAGGGGTTCGAATTTCTTCAGGTTGAAGATGTAGATAGCCGCCGCCATGGTGAAGCCGCCGCCGGCCAGGGCCACCCCTGCCAGGATGTCAAAGCTGACCCACAGGCCCCAAGGGTAGCCGTCACTCAGGTTAGTCGTTGCGCCCAGCCCCAGGAACAGCCGGGCCATGGCCGAGACGAAACCCAATACCAGAATGACATAAATTATGGCCCAGCCCGTGGTCAGTTTGCCTTCGCCGGGATACCATTTTTCGATCTTTGTGGCCATGGCTTAATCCTCCTTCCGCTCTTCGCTATGGACTTCGCCCCGGCGCCGGTTCAGGTAATGGAGACCAACCGCTAGGCCGCCCACCGCGACAGCCACGAAAGGCACTTTGGACATCCATTCACGCCCGTAAATACCCTGGGGGATATCACCCAGGTCGGTGCGGAAGCCCACTTCGGTCAAGCCCAATTCTTCGGTGGGCAGCGCAGTGAGATAGAGAGTGGAGGTCCCACCGGCGATTTTTTCGCCGTAAACCTGAGAATAGTAGCGCTTGGAATCGGCGCCGATTCTACGGTGAGCCTCCTTCAGGAGCTTGTCCCGCTCCCCGAACAACAGGGTGCCGGTGGGACAGGTGGTGACGCAGGCGGGCGCCAGGCCCATGGCCTGCCGGTCGGCGCATTGCGTGCACTTGCGCACCAGCGGCACCGCCGATCCCCATTCAAATTTGGGGATTTGAAAGGGACAGGCCATCATGCAGTAACGGCAGCCGATGCACTTGCCGTCATCATAGACCACCGGCCCGTCCGGCAGCTTCGTCAGGGCCGCCACCGGGCAGGCGCTGGCGCAGGCCGGATCATTGCAGTGCATACAGCGGCGGGAGATGAAGTGCCATTCCACCTGGCCATTCGGCCGGGAAATCTCCCGGAAGATGATGCGATTGTATTGATGACTGCTCAGGAATTTCGGGTTGGACCAGGTTTCGCTGAAGGTGGCTTTCTCGCCTGGCAGTTCATTCCAGCTCTTGCATGCCACCTGGCAGGCCCGGCAGCCGATACACTTGGTGGTATCGATCAAGATGGCTTTGCTCATATGCGTTCCCCTTTAGGCCTGCAGCCTAGACCTTTTCCACGTTAACCAGGAATACCTTGTATTCCGGGATCATGGTGTTGGCATCCCCGATCTCGGGGGCCAGTTGATTGGCGGCGTAGTTCTTGCCGTTCGGCCCGCCGGTGATGTAGCCGGCAAAGCCGAAGTGCCAGGGCAGGGCCACCATTTCCACGGTGTTTTGGAAGCCGCTGACGCCGCAGCAGAAGGAGGACACCCGGCGAGTGACATCGGCCCGGGCCAGCACTTCGCCGCGGATGCTTCTTACTTTAACCCAATCGCCGGCCTTGATGCCCTTGGCCTTGGCCAATGAGGGGCTCATCTCTACGAACATCTCCGGCATCAACTCCGACTGCCAGGTAAGGTTGCGGGTCATGGCCCCGCCCTGCCAGTGCTCGGTAACCCGGAAAGTGGTGGCGATGATGGGAAACCGGGGGTCGCAGACCTCGGCAAGTTTGGCCAATTCCGACTTCCAGATCTTCACCACCGGGTTGGACTGCTGCGGCGACATGGGATTGTGGAAGGGGCATTCCAAGGCCTCGTAATGCTCCGGGAATGGCCCCTCTTTGCAGAGTCCCTTTGGAACGAACAGGCGGCTTTTGCCTTCCGGCAACATAATGAAGGGAACTTTAGCCGAAACATCCGGAGGAATATGGGCCTTGGTGGCCGGATTAAGCCAGCCGAAATCCGGCACGTCATTATTTTTCCAGGCATTAGCCGCGGCATCCCACCGCACCAGCTCCTTATCCTTGCTCCAGGGTTGGCCTTGGGGGTCTGCGGAACAGCGGTTGTAGATGATGCGGCGGTTCACCGGCCAGGCCCAGGACCAGGTGGGATAGAGCCCCAAACCGCTGGGGTCTTTTTTGTCCCGGCGGGCCATCAGGTTATTCTTCTTATCCGGACCAGGATAGGAGCCGGAATATATCCAGTTGCCGCAGGCAGTGGAGCCGTCGTCCTTCAGCGCCAGGAAGTTGAGTACCTGCTTCTTATCGGCAACCGTGTAGCCATTGACCTCCTTGGCCACCAGATGGACATCGGGGTCGGCGCCATAATTCCAGTCCAGATTTATAATCGGGTCTGGAAAGATTGCCTTGGGGTCCGCCTTATAAAGCTTTTTCAATTCCAGGCCTAAACGGTTGGCGTACCAGAGATCGCTCTTGGCGTCGCCGTGGGGTTTGACGGCCTGATAGCGCCATTGGAGCCAGCGGCCGCTGTTGGAGGCGCTGCCTTCTTTTTCCATGGAATCTGCCGCGGGGAACAAGAAGACCTCAGTCTTGATATCCTTCGGGTTGGCCCCGGGCCGCTTCCAGAAGACCGAGGTATCGGTCTCCCAGAGATCGAAGGCCGCCATCCATTCCAGTTTGTCCAAAGCTTGATAGGTTTGAGCCAGATTAGGGGAGCTTACCGCCGGATTCATGCCCCAGACCAACATGCCCTTGATGGTGCCGGCTCCCATGGCTTCGAACAGCGGGATCCAGGAGTAGCCGGCTCCCTGAAAGCCTTTGCCGATCTTGGGCAGATAATCATAGGCGAAGTCATTCTCTTTTTTGGCGCTGTCACCCCAAAAAGCCTTGAGCAGGCTGACGAAGAACTTCGGTTTGTTGATCCAGAAACTGGCTTTCGGGGTTTCTTTATCCAGATAGTCCTTCAGAGTCGGGTGCGCAGCCTCACTGGGATTGGCCATGTACCCCGGAACGATGTGGAACAATAGGGCCATATCCGTGGAGCCCTGGACGTTGTTCTCACCCCGCAGGGCGTTGATGCCGCCCCCGGGCATGCCCATATTGCCCAGCAATTGTTGCAGAATGGTGTAGCTCCGAATGATCTGTACCCCGGTGGAATGCTGAGTGCCGCCCATGGCATAAAGAACCGTGCCGGCCTGGCCGGGTGTGCCGGTGGCCGCATAGGCGGCCGCCATCTTCAGGAACACCTCTTGGGGTATCCCGGTGGTCGCCGCCACCATTTCCGGAGTATAACGGGCATATTGCGCCTTCAAGAGCTGGAAGACGCATTGGGGGTGATTCAGGGTCAGATCGGTGACGGGTTTGGCGTCTTTATCGGTCTCATAATCCCAAGAGGAGGCATCATAGGCCCGCTTATCTTTCTGAAATCCGGAGAACAGGCCCTCATGAAAGGAAAAGTCTTTCTTAATTACGAAAGGAGCATTGGTATAGTTGACCACGTAATCATGATGAAACAGATTGTTGGCCAAGACATAGTTGATCAGGCCGCCCATTAGCGCCACGTCGGTGCCGGGACGCAACCGCGCATAAAGGTCGGCTTTGGCGGCGGACCGGGTGAAGCGGGGATCAACCACAATGAGTTTGGCCCCCTTCTCCTGGGCCTTGGTAATCCACTTAAAACTGATGGGATGGTTTTCGGCGGGATTGCAGCCGATGATCATGACACAATCACTGTTGGCGATATCGTTCCAATGATTGGTCATGGCGCCTCTTCCGAAAGTTGGCCCCAACGAGGCCACGGTAGAGGAGTGTCAGAGGCGGGCCTGGTGTTCCAGATAGACTATTCCCAGGGCCCGGGACAACTTGGCCAACAGGTAGCATTCTTCATTGTTCAGGGCGGCCCCGCCGATTGAGGCCAGGGCCTCGGTGCGGTTCACGGTAACGGCGCCTGATTTCGGGATAAAATTACCATCGCGGGTAGCTTTTACCCTTTGGGCCAGGGTCGTTATCGCCCAATCCAGGTCCTTCTCCTCCCAATGATCGCTGCCCGGGGCCCGGTAGCGCACCTTTTTCAAGCGCCGGGGGCTGGTGACTACCTCGAAGACTGCCTGGCCTTTGCTGCATAAGGACCCTTGATTGATGGGATGATCCGGGTCGCCTTCCACGTCTACCAGTTTGCCGTTTTTAGTGTAAGCCACCAGGCCGCAGCCCACTCCACAATATGGACAGATGGAGGTGGTGGCTTTGGCCTCGATGATTTTGGCGGGTGCCACTGCGCCGGCCCATCCGGTACGCAACAGGATGACGTCGGAGAGCCCCAGGGCAGTGAGTCCGCTTCCCAAACTCTTAAGGAATGTTCTGCGGGAAATACCCATAAGTTACCTCATCAAAATTTGTTACAGGTGTGAGAAAAAATGATAGCGGGAAAGTTAATGAATCTAACACGTTAACCATGAAATGCACCAGTTCGCTTAGAGCGTACCAGTACCTTAGAAGATTTCTGCAAAATTGTCAACTTGTAACCATAATTTTGTACACTCGCATTCGGGAAGCCGCCGGAATTAGAGGTTGACTTGTGCGGAATAATCTGGATAGTAATGGAGTTGTTGGCCGGCATAAGGGAGGGCTGGGAATATCCCTTAGTACGAATTATGGCCCAGGCTTGTTGACCGGCAGCGTGCGACCGACCAAACCGCCTCCCTTGCTCCCCAATGAAAATTCTGGAATGGGATTGATTGATCCTCTGAAATAGGGCCTTGAACCGGAAAGATAATCAGAAACGGCAGACTATTCCCCTGAGGCGCTACGCCTGGGGCCTGGCTGTGATGTGGACCCTGGCGGTGGCGCTATCCTTGATCTGGAATCTCATCCAGGAAAACCGAGAGGTAGTCAGTATCGCTCGCCACATTGCCCTAACGGTATTGGATCGGGATATTTTATACCGCCGCTGGGCCGCATCCCACGGCGGCGTTTATGTGGCAGTCACACCCAATTCCCCGCCGACGCCTTATCTGGCCCACCTTCCCGAACGTGACCTGAAGACTCCCTCCGGCCGCCGGCTAACCTTGCTGAATCCGGCATATATGACCCGCCAGGTTTATGAATTCGCCCGAACAGCCCACCAGGTTCAAGGGCATCTTACCAGTCTCAAGCCGATTCGTCCGGAAAACGCTCCGGATTCTTGGGAGAAGGCGGCCCTAAAATCTTTTGAAGCAGGCAGGTCTGAAGTTTTCTCGGTGGTAAACATCACCGGCCAACCCCATATGCGCCTCATGCGGCCCTTTATAACGGAGCAGAGCTGTCTGGTTTGCCACGCCAGTCAGGGCTATAAGGTGGGCGACGTTCGTGGCGGCATCAGCGTTGTAGTTCCCATGTCCGAACTGTGGGTTGGAAAATGGGAGTCAATCTTCTCCTGGGTATTGGGTCATATGGTCCTGTGGTTGCTGGGCCTGCTGGGCATAGTCCTGGGGGTAAGAAAATTGGAACAGAACGCCGCGGAGACGATCAAAGCTCAGAAAGCTGCGGCCGCGGCGGAGAAAATCCGCCAGCTCAACGAAGAACTGGAAAGGCGTGTCAGAGATCGGACCCTCCAATTGGAACAGGCTAATCAGGAGTTGGAGGGATTTTCTTATTCCGTATCCCACGACTTACGCGCTCCTTTGCGGGCTATTAACGGTTTTGCCAGAATTCTACGCGAAAATTACGCCGATCCTTTAGACCGTGAGGGACTCCGGCTGTTGGGAATCATAAGCGCCAATTCCATTAAGATGTCTCAACTTATAGACGATCTTTTGGCCTTTGCCCGCCTGGGACGCCATAAACTTAAGATCGCCGACCTGGATATGGGTGCCCTGGTGTCGGAAGTAGTGGCAGAACTGCGCGAGGCTAACCCCGGCCGGGTCATGGAATGGAAAATCGACTCGCTGCCCCACGCCTTCGGAGACCATCGCGTGCTGCGCCAGGTTTGGGTCAACCTCCTGGCCAACGCCCTCAAGTTTACCCAGCGGCAGGAGGTGGCGGTTATCGAAGTGGGTTATCGGCAGGAGGGAGAAGAAACCGTGTTTTTTGTAAGAGACAACGGGGTCGGCTTCGATATAAAATATGCTGGCAAGATATTCGGCGTCTTCCAACGCCTGCATGGCGAAGAAGAATTTGAAGGTACGGGGGTGGGCCTGGCCCTGGTGGAGCGTATCATCAGCCGCCACGGCGGCCGCGTCTGGGCCGAGGGGGAATTAAACCACGGCGCCACCTTCTATTTCACCCTTCCGCTTGTAAAAGGAAAAAATCATAATTTAAAGGGAAAAGTGCAATGATTCGTACCACCATCTGGCTTACCGGAATTTTACTGTTAACCCTCTGTGTCGCTGCTTCCCCCGTTATGGCGGATGAGCAGGTTAGCGTTCCCGTCTTGTGTTACCACCGCTTCGCTCCGACTGTGGCTGACAGCATGACCGT
>JAMCQY010000004.1 GCA_023381945.1 Deltaproteobacteria bacterium | reverse complement strand
AAAATCTAGTAAAAGTCTAGAATTATTTAACTATTCCAGACAGTTACTTTTATCAAGTCAATTCGTTATAATCCCGGCAATTTCGATCGGATCATATTCCATGCCAAATATACATGCGATTGCCCTGCAGTGCTGGCGAGCGGCGCTTTTCTTTTTTCGAGATTTCTATATAATAGATATTTTATAAATTAATGGAGTCAACCGTGGCTTTAATCGTACAAAAATATGGCGGCACCTCGGTCGCCAATCCGGATCGCATCGCCAATGTGGCTAACCGGGTAGTGAAAGGTTGGCAGAACGGCGACAAGATGGTGGTGGTGCTCTCCGCCATGGCTGGCGAGACCGACCGCCTGATTAAATTGGCCAAAGAAATGGCGGAAGACCCCGATGCGCGGGAACTCGATGTCTTGCTGGCCACTGGTGAGCAGACCACCGTCTCGTTGTTCAGCATCTTTCTGCGCGCCCAGGGAGTCCCGGCCACCTCCCTGCTGTCTCATCAGGCCCGCATTTACACTGACCGGGCATACGGCCGGGCCCGTATCCTGGGGATCGATACCGCCCGCATCCATGAGGAATTAAAGAAAAACCGCGTGGTCACGGTGGCCGGCTTCCAAGGTGTGGATGAAGTGGGCAATATCACCACCTTGGGCCGGGGAGGCTCCGATACCTCGGCAGTGGCCATAGCCGCCTCCTTGAAAGCCGACCTCTGCGAGATCTACACCGACGTAGACGGGGTCTACACCACCGATCCGCGCATCTGCCCCAAGGCCCGGAAGCTGGACCGCATTTCGTATGACGAAATGCTTGAGCTGGCTTCCATGGGTGCTAAGGTCCTGGAGATTCGCTCTGTGGGTTTTGCCAGGCGCTACAGCGTCCCCTTGGTGGTGCGCAGCACTTTTTCAGATGATCCGGGCACCCTGGTGACCGTGGAGGATAAAGAAATGGAAATCGTGCCGGTAGCCGGCGTGGCTTTAAGCAGAAACGACGCCCGGGTGACCATCACCCGGGTGCCCGACCGCCCCGGGGTGGCGAGTCACCTGTTCCAACCGGTGGCCGCCGCCAACATCGTGGTGGATATGATCATTCAGAATTCCAGCACCCAGGGTCATACCGACCTCACCTTTACCGTACCCAAGGGGGACCTGAAAAAAACCCTGGAGATTGTCAAGCCGGTGGCCGCGGATATCGGGGCCGCGGAGGTCTTGAGCGAAGAGAACATCGCCAAGGTTTCCATCGTGGGCGTGGGCATGAAAAACAACGCCGGGGTGGCGTCCCGGATGTTCGAAGCCATGGCCGCGGAAAACATTAACATATTAATGATCAGCACCTCGGAGATCAAGATTTCCTGCGTCATCGAGGACAAATACGGTGAGTTGGCGGTGCGGGTCCTGCACGACGCCTTTGGATTGGAATCCCCGCCGAAGAAGAAATAGTTGTAGGGGCGGACCCGCGTGTCCGCCCTTCAGCAGGGGGCACACATGGGTGCGCTCCTACATTTGAGGAAAGACATGCGCCAGGTAAAAATCTACGACACCACCCTGAGAGACGGCACCCAAGCGGAATACTTCAACCTGTCCCTGGCCGACAAGATCCGCATTGCCAAGAAGCTGGCGCAGTTCGGGGTTCACTATATCGAAGGCGGCTGGCCGGGGTCTAACCCTAAGGATCGGGATTTCTTCGAAGAAATCCGGCAGTACGGTGACGTCAACGGCAGCCGCATCGCCGCTTTTGGTAGCACCCATCACAAAGACCGGCCGCCGGAATCGGACCCGGTCTTTCAGGAATTGCTTATCAGCCGCGCCCAGGTGGTCACCATCTTCGGCAAGTCCTCGCTCTTCCAGGTAAAAGAGATCTTACGGACCACCCCGGAGCGCAACCTGGAGTTGATCAAACATTCTTTGGAATACCTCAAACCCCGGGTGCGTGAGCTGTTTTACGACGCTGAGCACTTTTTCGACGGCTTCAAGGACGACCCGGAATACGCCCTGAGGTGCTTGGAGGCCGCAGTGGCTGGCGGCGCCCAGGTGCTGGTGTTGTGCGATACCAATGGCGGCACCCTGACTTCCGAGTTGACGGAGATCATTAAGGCGGTGAAAGACCGCCTCAGCGACGTTCCCCTGGGCATCCATGCCCACAACGACTCCGAACTGGCCGTGGCCAACTCTTTGGCCGCGGTGGAGCTGGGCTGCGTCCAGGTGCAGGGCACCATCAACGGTTTTGGGGAACGTTGCGGCAATGCCAATCTCTGCTCCATCATCCCGGCCCTGAAGCTGAAGATGGGGATTGAGTGCATCAGCGACGAAAAATTGAAGAAGCTGACGGAAATTTCCCTTTTCGTTTGCGAACTGGCCAATGTCGCCCCCAACCGCTACCAGCCCTATGTGGGCCTCAGCGCCTTTGCCCACAAAGGCGGGGTGCACGCCGCCGCGGTGAAACGCAACCCCAAGGCTTATGAGCACTTAAACCCCGAACTGGTGGGGAACGTGCGCCACATCCCGGTTTCGGACCTCTCGGGCAAGAGCAGCATCTTCCTCAAGGCCAAAGAGTTAGGGCTGGAGCCGGCAACCCATGACCGGGAAGTGCAGTTCGCCCTGGAAAAGATCCAGGAACTGGACCTGAAAATCCCGCCCAGGAGTACTGAGGCTCTGCAAACCATCTTGGAGAAGGTCAAAGATCTGGAGGCCGAAGGTCACCAATTCGAGACCGCCGAAGCCTCCCTGGAACTGTTGCTCCTTTCTGCCCTGGGCCAATACAAGGAATACTTCCGCCTGCTTAATTATCGGGTGGTGGACCAGAAGGTGGGGCAAGACGAAATCCCGACGCCTGAAGCCACCATCCGGGTAAAAGTGGGCCCGCATGAAGTGCATACCGCCGCCCTGGGCAACGGCCCGGTGAATGCCCTGTTCAAGGCCCTGCTCAAAGCCCTGATTCGCTTCTACCCGCGGCTGGCCGAGATGCGCCTGGAGGACTACAAGGTGCGGGTCCTGCCCGGCACCGGCTCCACCGACGCCAAGGTGCGGGTCCTCATCGAATCCCGGGACGCCCACGACCGCTGGGGCACCGTGGGCGTCTCGTTTGACATCATCGAGGCCTCCTGGGCCGCCCTGGTGGACGGCATCAACTACAAACTTTTCAAGGATGAGCGCCAGGCCCGCTAATCGGCCCGTACTTCGCTTTTCCGGTGAGGCGGGCCGAGGCGCCCGCCTTTTATTTTATATTCAATTTGGGTAATAAGAATGAACGAAAGCTCCGTTAATCTCAAGGCCAGCCGGACCATCCGCCGCTGCCGGATCATCGCCACTCTGCTGATCTTTGGTTCGCTGGCCGGATTGTTGGGTGGCGCCGCCGCAGTAAACCGTCAAAGCGCGGCGGTGTTTTTCGCCAGGTTCAGCTCCCCCAAGGCGCTCCTCTTACTTGGAATGTTCTATTTGCTCTATGTTCCGGCAAGCCTGCGGATTTATTATACTTTGTTGCTAAATGCCAACGGGATCTTCACGGCGGTGGAAAGGCGCAATTACCAAGCCGGCAAACAGAAATGGGAGAAATACCTGGCAGGCTCTGCTGTTCTGGCCGGCATTTTGCTAATATTGATGACGATTGCCGGAAATGTAAATAGTTAAAAGATATTACCTCTATCGTTAGTTCGTGGCGGCGCCGCTATGACTTTTAAAAGTCTGCCTTATTTTAAACGGACGCAACACGGGGTAATGCTGCTGCTCGGGGCGGCGCTGTTGCTGCTTTGGGCCTGGCGCGCCAACTTTTTTCTGGCCCCCTCCCCTCCCCCAACCCGGAATCTCAGTTTCGTCTTGGTGGAAGTCAGTGGCCCTGGGGCTAATCCGGGAGTTTATGCTTTTGATCATGGTCCAACGCTAAAGGAAATTTGGCAAAAGAGCGGCGCCCCTGGTAACGCCCCGGCCACCCCCGATAAAGTCAATTCGGGTAGCCGGGTGGAGATCAGCCGCGACGGCAGTTACCGGTTGACCCGGATGCACGGGATTGAACTTTTGACCCTGGGCCTGCCGATTGATCTGAATAGCGCCGGCGCAGCCGACCTCGAGGCCCTGCCGGGCATCGGGCCGGCCCTGGCGCAGCGCATTGTGGACTACCGCCAAAAGCACGGATCATTTAAAAAAATCGATGACTTGATGCAAGTTTCCGGTATCGGTCCGAAATTGCTAGAGAAAATTAGAGCTCATTTAATTATATCCGCCGATGAACGCTAATATGCGGCGATAGACACGGATAAATAGCGGCACAGACCTCCGGCCTGGGAGATATACAGGGTGGAAGCCTGGGTGGAAGCCTGCGCTGCCATCCTTTGCGTTTATCGGCGTTCATCTGCGGTAAAAATTTATTTATGCTGATCTTGGGCATCGAGACCTCCTGTGATGAAACCGCGGCCGCGGTAGTTGAAGACGGCCGCCGTATCCTGTCTTCCGTGGTGGCGACGCAGTTCGAGGCGCACGCCGCCTATGGCGGAGTGGTGCCGGAGATCGCGGCCCGGCGGCATCTGGAAAATATCCTGCCGGTGATCCAGGGAGCCCTGGATCAGGCCGCCGTAACCCTGAAAAACCTGGACGGGCTGGCCGTAACCCAGGGACCCGGGCTCATCGGCGCCCTGGTCATCGGCATGGCCGCGGCCAAGACCCTGGCCTTCACCCACAAGCTCCCCCTGGCCGGGGTGCATCACCTCCAGGCCCATATCCTGGCGGCCTTTCTGGGCATTGAGCCTCCAGCCTTCCCTTTCGTGGCCCTGGTGGTGTCCGGCGGACACACCAATCTCTACCGGGTGACGAGCTTTTTGGAGATGAAACTTTTGGGCCGCAGCCGGGACGACGCCGCGGGCGAGGCCTTCGACAAGGTGGCCAAGCTCATGCAGCTGGGCTATCCCGGCGGGGTGAAGATCGAAGCCCTGGCTGCCCATGGCAACCCCGAAGCCATTGCCCTGCCCCGGCCCCGCATTCCTGAAGAGCCGCTCACCTTCAGCTTCAGCGGGCTTAAGACCGCGGTGGCCCTGCACATCAAAAACCATCCCGAGATGCTCATTGATCCATCGGCGCAGAGTGACCTGGCCGCCAGCTTTCAGGAGGCGGTGGTGGATTCCCTGGTCAGCCGGGCCTGGCTGGCGCTTTCGCAGACCGGCTGCGAACGTTTGGTGGTCTGCGGCGGCGTGGCGGCCAACGGCCACCTGCGAAAAGTTTTGCAGGAGCGGGCTGCGGCCAGCGGCACCGGGCTATTTCTGCCGCTCCTGCACCTCTGCGGCGACAACGCCGCCATGGTGGCCGCCGCGGGTTACCACCTGCTCAGGGCAGGAAACCGCCTGGACCTGGACGCGGATGTTTTTTCCCGTGGTTAGTTTTGCCCCCTTTTTAGGGGTGCACCTGCATGTCGCGCCCTTGTATGGGGCGGACACATGGGTCCGTCCCTACCATAAGAAAATAACTTGCAACGATGATTTACTTTTTTAGATGTTTTATTGTCAGTTATAATAAACAGATAATTTATAGCGATTGCCAAAAATAATTTCTTGTAGGGGCGCACCCGCGTGTGCGCCCTCCTGCGGGCGGACACACGGGTCCGCCCCTACAATCCATCGGGTTATCGGAACAAACTTTTGGCAAACGCTATAATTCTAAAAGAGGAAGGGCCGGAAGAAGAACCGCCCGCGAAAATTAAAGATCATGGAGCGACCCCTGGGAGAACGCCTGGCCCTGTTGACTGATCTCTATCAGTTGACTATGGCGGCCTGTTATTTCGAGCAGGGGATGGCGGACGAAGCCACCTTCAGCCTGTTCATCCGCAAATACCCGGCTGACCGCGGCTATTTTGTCGCCGCCGGCCTGGCCGAGGCCCTGGAATACCTGGAGACTCTCAGGTTCAGCGAAAATGACCTGACTTACTTGGAAAGCACCGGCCTGTTTAAAACCCCGTTTCTCGATTATCTGAAACAGGTCCGCTTCACCGGGGAGGTGCACGCCCTGCCGGAAGGCAGCATTTTTTTCAAGGACGAGCCCATTCTGGAGGTGAGCGCCCCCATCCTGGAGGCTCAACTGGCCGAAACCTTCATCATCAATGCGGTCAGTTTGCAAACCCTGATCGCTTCCAAGGCCGCCCGCTCGGTTTACGCCGCGCAGGGGCGCCCCCTCATAGATTTTTCCCTACGCCGCACCCAGGGCTCAGACGCCGGCCTGAAGGTGGCCCGGGCCAGCTACCTGGCTGGCTTTCGGGGGACCAGCAACGTCCTGGCGGGCAAGCTTTACGGCCTCCCCATTTTTGGCACCATGGCCCATTCCTACATCACCAGCTTTGGCCAGGAAGTCGAGGCCTTCCGGGTCTTTTCTCAAGTCTTCCCTAAGATTACCACCCTGCTGATCGACACTTACGACAATATTGCCGGGGCCAGGAACGCCATCCAGATCGCCCGGGAGATGGAAGCCCAAGGTCAGCGCCTGCAATACGTCCGGCTGGACAGCGGCGACATGGCCGCGATCAGCCAGGAAGTTCGTAATATCCTGGACGAGGCCGGCCTCGATTATGTGCGCATCCTGGCCAGCGGCGGCTTCGACGAACACAAGATCGCCCGGACCCTGGCCGCCGGCGCCCGGATCGACAGCTTTGCGGTGGGCACCAAAATGGGCGTGTCTGCGGATGCCCCGTACTTTGACATTGCCTATAAACTGGTAAAATATGCCGGGCGGCCGGTAATGAAACTCTCCACCGGCAAAGTGACCCTGGTGGATAAAAAACAAGTTTTCCGCCATTATGACGATCAGGGTAAGTTGCGCCAGGATATCATCGCCCTGCGTGGCGAGGAGATCACCGGAGCCGAGCCGTTGCTTCAGCCGGTGATGCGCCGGGGCCGGAGAATCGCGCCGCAGCCGACCTTGCAGGACAGCCGGGCATATTGCCAAATCCAGGTGGCCAGGCTGCCTGAAGCCTTCAAGGCCCTAAAAAATCCGCCGGCTTATCCGGTGGAGCTCAGCCCCGGACTCCGGGAATTGCAGTCAAAAGTAGAAGGCAAATTGCGGCAACGCGAATTGGGAGAAAGTTAAGCTAATATGGGACTAACGGAAACTCTCTGTCATTATAACACCTTGTTCATCAACCAGTGCAGCTATGCCGGCATCTTTGTGCTCATGGCCATGGAGAGCATGATTTTCCCCATCCCCAGCGAATTGGTCATGCCTTTTGCCGGCTTTCTGATCTTCAGCGGCCATTTCGATCCCTGGGCAGTGATGGTGGCCAGCAGCCTGGGTTCTGTCGCCGGCTCACTGCTCTCTTACGGTATGGGCAGGTTGGGAGAACCGGTGGTGCTGCGCTATGGGCGCTACCTGTTGCTCAACGTGCACCATTTGGAGTGGACCAAAAGATTTTTTAACCGCCACGGCGGCAAGACCATCTTTATTTCCCGATTTATCCCGGTGGTGCGCCATCTCATTTCCATCCCGGCCGGGTTGGCCCAGATGTCCCTGGCTCCATTTCTGCTCTATACAGTGGCGGGCGCCACCCTGTGGAACGGCTTCCTCACCTACCTGGGGGTGCGCCTCAAGGAAAACTGGTGGATTATCCAGCGCTATACCCACATCCTGGACTATGTCATTGTGGCGGTTTTGGTGGCGGTGGTAGCCTATTTTTTTTGGAAGCTTAAACACTCCCGGGCCACCGCATGAGCGCCGAGCCAACTGACTCCGGCAGTCCGCCCGCCTCGCGCTCTGCTCCCGAAGCCATCATTAATCCGGTGCGGGAGGTATGGGAAGCGCCGGTCTCTCCCCGGGTTATTCTGACTTATACCTTGCCGGACTATCGTTTTCTTTGCCGCCTGGCCAACGCCGCCGGATCACCCCGGTACATCTGGAATTGCGCCTTACAAGAGGGGACCTGGAACGGCCAGGCCATCACCCTGGTGGCGCCGGCGATCGGGGCGCCCTATGCGGTGGCGGTCCTGGAAAAACTCATCGCCCTGGGGGCCGCAATGGTATTGGCCCTGGGCTGGTGCGGCTCCCTGCAAACCCGGGCGCCCATCGGTGCGGTTATCCTCCCGGAAGCCGCGGTGAGCGGTGACGGCACCTCCAGGTATTATTTCCCGGCGGAAGGCAGTCATGAAGCGCATCCGGGGCTGCTGGCCCATCTGCAGCAATCTCTGGACCGGGCCGGCCTTTCCTTTTGCCGGGGCCGGGTCTGGACCACGGACGCCTTTTACCGGGAAACCGTAGATTTGGTGCGGGATTATCAGGCCCAAGGGGTTTTGGGAGTAGAAATGGAGATGGCGGCCCTGTTCGCGGTCGGCCGCTTTCGCCAGGTTCCGGTCGCAGGATTATTGCTGGTTTCCGATGAACTGGCCGAAATGAGCTGGCAACCGGCCTACCGGAGCGAAAAATTACGGCAACACTTCCGTCAGTCCCGTCACGAGGCGGCGCGGCTTCTCCTGACCGCAGCGGCGCAATGGAGTGAACATGCTTGACGGTTCCATCCTGGCCCTGGACGTAGGCGGCGGCACCCAGGACTTATTTATCTGGGAACCCGGCCAGACCGTGGAAAATGCAGTTAAGATGGTACTGCCCGCTCCCACCCAGATCCTGGCCCGGCGCATCGCACGGTTAAGCGCCGCAGGCCGCCCCATCTTCCTAATGGGCCGGCTGATGGGCGGCGGCGCCGTCAATGGTGCGGTGCGCCGTCATCTAGCCCTGGGATTGCCGCTGTATGCCACCTCCCAGGCTGCCTTGACCTTCAGCGACCGCCTGGAGGCGGTGGAGGGCTGGGGTGTGGTTCTAACCGAGGCCCCGCCTGCCGAAGCCGTGTCCCTCACTCTGGGCGATGTGGACCTGGAAGCCCTGGGCCGGGTGTTGGCGGACTTTGAGGTGCCCCTGCCCCGCTATTTTGCGGTGGCGGTGCAGGACCACGGTTTTGCGCCGCGAGAAAGCAATCGCCGCTTCCGCTTCCAGTATTGGGAAGATTTTCTGACCTGTGGCGGACGCCTCCAAGACTTGGCGTATCATAAGCCTCCGGCCCGCTTCACCCGAATGCTGGCGGTGGCTGACTCCCTGCCGGGGGCCGTGCTGATGGATACCTGCGTTGCCGGCGTCCGCGGGGCGCTCCTGGACCCACAGGCCCGGGAACATCTCGACGCCGGCCTGATGGTGGTCAACCTGGGCAATGCCCACACCTTTGCCGCCCTGGTACGGGGCCAACGTCTCTGGGGCATTTATGAGCACCACACCGGATTGCTGAATCAAGCCAAATTATTCGATCACCTTCGCCGGTTCGAGAAAGGCGAACTTACCAATGACGAGGTCTTTGCCGACCAGGGGCATGGCTGCGCTTATGCCGCCGACTTTGCCGGAAAAAGGCCGTTTGACTTCACGGTCATCACCGGCCCTCAAAGGCGCCTGGCCCGGGGCGGGCCCGGGGTCTTCGCCGCCCCTCTGGGAGATATGATGCTTACCGGCTGCTTCGGCTTGATGGAGGCTTATCTGGATTTGGAAAATCTCTCGGTCAGGCTGGCGGATTGAGCGACCGGCAGCCTGTAATCTGAATTGCTGAAAACTTGAGTTTTTTTAATGATTTTAGTAAGCTGATTTTGGGATATCATTGAAAAAGTCTTCAGCGGACCATGGTCAATTTACCGACACCATATAAGTGTTGGAAATCTGGTGTGGCAGGTATGGCCAGAACCGGCAAATTAGTACCAGCGCCTAAGCAACCTATAGCGTTTGTTTTTTTCCGATAACCCGATGGATTGTAGGGGCGGACCCATGTGTCCGCCCGCAGGAGGGCGCACACGCGGGTGCGCCCCTACAAGAAATTATTTTTGGCAATCGCTATATTTATGGTTTCGGAATATACCAGGGTCCCTCATTTTAAGGAGGAGGCATGGAGGTCAAGTTTTGGGGGACGCGGGGCTCAATTCCCGCCCCCGGCGCCCATACCCTGGAGTTCGGAGGCAACACCTCTTGCGTTGAAGTTTTGCTGAATTCCGGGCGACGCCTCATTATGGATGGCGGCACCGGCCTCCGTCTCCTGGGCAAGCACCTGATGGAAAATTCCTCTCCAATCAGTATCCTCTTGCTCCTCAGCCACGGGCACTGGGACCATCTCCTGGGCATCCCGTTCTTCGTTCCCATCTATCAAGAATCTACCGAGATTTTGGTGGACGGTTGGCCCCCGGCTTTTCAGGCCATGACTCGGGTCTTTGACAGCCATATGGGAGACGGCTTTTTCCCGGTGGCTTTTGACCATCTCAAAGCCCGCATCGACTATCTTAACCGGCTGGCCCACGGCCCCCTGGAGGTGGATGGCGCCACAATTGACGTCATATCTCTTAATCATCCCCAGGGAGGTTTTGGCTTCCGGATTCGGGAAGGCAGCCACGTTCTGGCGTTCATTACCGACAACGAGTTAGGGGCCGGCCACGGCAAAAGGATACCGGAATATGTCGACTTTGTCCGGGGGGTGGACCTGTTGATCCACGACGCCCAGTATTTGCCCTCCGATATGGCGGAACGCCGGGGTTGGGGCCATTCGACTTATGAAGAAGCGGTAAACCTGGCGATGGCGGCAGAAGTCCGCAATCTTATCCTGACTCACCATGATCCCAGCCGCAGTGATGCCGAAGTGGAAAAGATCATCGAGGCGGCCCGCAAACAGGCAGGCAACAGTGAATATCCGCACTATATCGATGCCGCCCGGGAGGGAGCCTGTTACCGGCTGCCTTGAGGAGTTTCGAGTTTCGAGTTTTGGGTTTTGACAACTATCGCCAGTTTTAAATAACTGGGTTACAACCTGGGGGCGGTCGGAAAACCGCCCCTGATATTTTTTTGAGAAGGAAAAAGTGGAAGACTTTTGGCTGGCTCTATTCTTGATCTTCGTGGCCGAGATGGGGGACAAGACCCAGATGGTGGCCCTCACTCTGTCTACCCGTTTCAATACCCGAGTGGTCCTGGCTGGGGTTTTTGCGGCGACCCTACTGGTACACGCCTTCTCCGTGCTGCTGGGCGATCTCACCGGAAAGTTCCTGCCGCCCGGATGGCTACAAATTTTGTGCGGCCTGGCCTTTGTCGGTTTTGGCGCCTGGACCTTGCGAGGTGATACGGCCGAAGACGGCAACGGCCGCCTAAGTAAGCTTAATTCGCCTTTTCTGATTGTCGGAGCCACCTTTTTCCTGGCGGAACTGGGGGACAAGACCATGCTGGGCACGGTTACCCTGGCGGCCCAATATTCACCCGTGAACGTCTGGCTGGGCTCCACCCTGGGTATGGTGCTCTCCGACGGCCTGGCCATCTGGGTGGGTCAGGTTCTGGGGCGGCACTTGCCGGAACGGGCCATTCAGGTTGGAGCGGCGACCATCTTCTTTGCCGTTGGCCTTTATTATGCCCTCCAAGGAATAAGCCTGCTCCGGTAATCGAAACATCGCTTCTCCCTTTCTTTCCCTTCTGGTTTTTAGTAAACTAGCAAATTGTTGCCATTATTCATGTTTTCGTGATCAGGATGACTGCTCAAAACTCGTTAAATAAGCAATGCGGACGGAAGACGGATCGCAATCTGGTTCTTATCGGCTACCGGGCCACGGGCAAGACCTCGGTGGGCAGTGAGTTGGCCCGAATCCTGGACCGCCCCTTTGTGGACCTAGACCAGGTTCTGGTGGCGGAAGCCGGCCGCTCTGTGACTGAAATTGTGGCCCAGGGCGGCTGGGACGAGTTTCGCCGCCGCGAGAAAGACTTGGTGGCCCGCTATCGTCACAGCCGGGGACAGGTATTGGCAACCGGCGGCGGCGTGGTCCTTGATCCGGAGAATGTCGAAATTTTGCGGGAGAATGGCTGCCTCGTCTGGCTCACTGCCGATCCGGCTGCCATCCAGGCCCGGCTGGAGGCCGACCGGCCTCGAGACGCCTTCCGTCCCAGCCTCACTGGCGGCGATACCGTCAACGAGGTTCTGGAAGTGCTGAAATTCCGGGAACCCCTCTACCGGGCCGCGGCCCAGGTGGTTATTGATACTACTAATGCGTCCGTCACGCAGGTGGTGCAGGAGATCCTGGCGGCGCTGAAACTCAAGGAGGCGGGGAACCTTGGCGGGTAACACCTTCGGGCAGGTTTTTCGAGTCACTACCTGGGGAGAATCTCACGGTCCGGCCCTGGGCGCGGTGGTGGACGGCTGCCCGCCTCGGGTGCCTTTGAGCGCCGAGGACGTGCAACTGGAACTGGACCGCCGCCGGCCGGGAGTCCAGGCCCACGCCAGCAGCCGGCGCGAACCTGACCAGGTGGAGATCCTCTCGGGGGTCTTCGAGGGCCGCACCACCGGCACCCCGATCAGCCTTATCGTTTACAACCGGGACGTGAAAAGCCAGGACTATGACGCCCTGCGGGAGGTTTTCCGGCCCGGCCACGGCGACCTCACTTATCAAGCCAAATACGGCATCCGGGACCACCGGGGCGGGGGCCGGGCCTCGGCCCGGGAAACCGTGGCCCGGGTGGCGGCGGGTGCGGTGGCCAAGCGGGTCTTGGACCTGAACCATATCGAGGTGATCGCCTATACCCTGGAACTGGGCGGGGTGCAGGCCCGAGAGATCGATACCGCCATTATCTGGGATAATCCCTTCTTTTGCCCTGATGCCGGCGTGGTCGACGCCATGTCGGCCCGGGTTAAAGAAGTCAAGGCCCAGGGCGATTCCCTGGGGGGCCAGGTGCAGGTGCGGGTCCGGGGCTGCCCGACAGGTCTGGGGGAGCCGGTCTTTGACAAGCTGGATGCGGTCCTCGCCCAGGCAGTCATGTCTGTGGGCGCCGTCAAAGGCGTGGAGATCGGCGCGGGCTTCAAGGCCTCCGGCATGTTGGGATCCGAACATAACGATCCTCTGATTCCCGGCGGTTTTGCCTCCAATCATGCCGGCGGCATCTTGGGAGGCATCAGCAACGGGGATGAGATTATGGTCACCGCGGCAGTGAAGCCCATCCCTTCCATCGCCAAGGAACAAAAGACCATTGATTTGGCGGGAAATCCCCGCACCATCCGGGTGGGGGGCCGCCACGACATCAGCGCCATTCCACGCATCGTCCCGGTGATCCTCGCCATGGTGCGCCTCACCCTGGCCGATTTCCTCCTGCGCCAGAGGGCCATCACATGGCCGTAAAGATCGGACTTATCGGCGGCCGGGGCCAGATGGGGCGCTGGTTCAAGCGCTTCTTTGCGTCCCAGGGACTGGAGGTGCTGGTGGCCGATGTCGACACCGAACAGACCCCCCTGGAAGTGGCCCATTTGGCCGACGTGGTGGTGATTTCCGTGCCGATCCCCAAGGTCAAGGAAATTGTTCAGGACCTGGCCCCCCATATCCGCCCCGAAGCCGCTTTGATCGATTTGACTTCAGTAAAACAGGGCCCCATGACCGAGATGCTGGCCCATTTTCCCGGTGAAGTGGTGGGGACCCACCCGCTTTTCGGACCCGGCGCCAAAAGCATGAATGGTCAGACCGTGGTCCTCTGTCCCGGCCGGGGGGAACGCTGGTTCAACTGGCTCAAGGATCTCCTGGAAAATGCCGGCGCCCGGGTAAAGGTCACGTCGCCCACCCAGCATGACCGCCTTATGTCGGTGGTCCAGGGCCTGGCTCATTTTTCCCTCATCGCCCTGGAGATGGCCATCCGGGAATTAGGGGTGTCGCCCCAGGAGTTGGAGGATTTCGCCACCCCGACCTTTTCCACCCTGCATAACCTGGCCCGGCGACTCTTCACTCAGGACGCCACCCTGTATGCCTGCATCCAACTCCAGAATCCCGCCAACCGCGTAGCGCTGCGGGCCCTGGAAGACTCGGTGGCCGATATTCTTTATTTTATCCAGCGCCAAAACGCCGATGGCCTGGTGCGCCTCATTACCAGTGTCAAAGAAGGATTTATTGAAGAAGGGAAAGCTGATTCAAGCGAGAAATGAGAGACCCTTGACGAGGGAAACTGCCTTCACCGACTCATCCAAAAGCCTAGAGATTATCAGGGGAGAATCATGCTGGACCTAAAATTTGTCCGCGACCATCTGCCGGAAGTAGAACAGGCCATGAAACACCGCGGGGCGGAAATCTCTCTGGCTGATTTCCGCCTCCACGACGGCGAACGGCGGCGGTTGGTGGCCCGGGTGGAAGACCTGCGCCACCAAAGGAACGCCCTGTCACAGGAGATCGGCGGCCTGATAAAAGGGGGAAAGCCGGAGGAGGCCCAGGCCATTAGGACCAGAGTGACGGTCATCAACGAGGATATCAAGGCCCTGGAGGTCCGGGCCGAGGAACATGAAATCTGGATGCAGGAATTCCTTCTGAATATGCCCAACCTCCCCCACACCTCGGTTCCCATTGGGGCATCGAGCGATGACAATCCGGTGGTCAAGACCTGGGGCGAGGCGCCCAGCTTTGATTTCACCCCCAAACCCCACTGGGAGGTCGGCGAAGCTTTGGGCATTCTGGACTTCGAGCGGGCCGCCAAGATCACCGGGGCGCGCTTTGCTCTGCTTAAAGGAGCCGGTTCCCGGCTGGAGCGGGCCTTGATCAACTTCATGCTGGACCTGCACACTTCGAGGCACGGCTATCTTGAGGTGCTGCCGCCCTTTATAGTTAATGATGATTCCCTGAGGGGCACCGGTCAATTACCTAAGTTTGAGGAAGATCTTTTCAAATTAAACGGCACTAATTATTATCTGGTGCCTACTGCCGAGGTGCCGGTAACCAACATCCACCGGGATGAAATTCTCAAAGGCGAGGACCTGCCTCTCTATTATACGGCCTACACCCCTTGCTTCCGCTCCGAAGCCGGTTCTTACGGCAAAGATGTCCGGGGCCTGATTCGCCAGCACCAGTTCGATAAAGTTGAACTGGTGAAATTTTCGGCCCCCGAGACTTCCTATGAGGAATTGGAGAGCCTGCTGCAGGATGCTGAAGAAGTTCTGCAGGAACTGGGGCTCCATTACCGGGTGGTGGTGTTGTGCACCGGGGATATGGGCTTTTCCGCGGCCAAGACCTACGACATAGAGGTCTGGCTGCCGGGCCAGGGGCTGTATCGGGAAATCTCCTCCTGCAGCAATTTCGAAGCCTACCAGGCCCGCCGGGCCGCCATCCGTTTTAAGCGCCCCGGAGCCAAGGGCACCGAATTGGTGCATACCCTGAACGGCTCCGGCCTGGCGGTGGGCCGCACCATGGTGGCCATTCTGGAAAATTGCCAGCAGGCCGACGGCAGCGTGCTCATTCCGGAAAAGCTGCGGCCTTTCATGGGAGGGATGGAGAAGATTAGTGGCCAGTGATCAGTGATCAGAAAAAGCCTGCCTTTTATAGCGATTGCCAAAAGTTTTTTCCTATAGGGTATATCCTAAATCCCCCCTATCCCCCCTTTTTCAAAGGGGGGGAACTTGGCGAAATTGCTTTGAAAGTCCCCCTTTGAAAAAGGGGATTTAGGGGGATTTAAAAATCAACCAATCGGAAAGAAATTTTGGCAATCGCTATTAAAGCCCCGCTCTAAAAAAAAGTCCCTCTTCAAAAGAAAAGGGACTTTATTATTGTCTTTGCTGATTACCGACTACTGGCTAACTTTGGCTCGCACCCGGTCGGAGGGCTTGAAGGGGCCGCCGTTCATGACGGTCGCCACTGCCCCGGAGTTACCCAGGAGTTCCGTCACCTTCAGTTCCCCCTGGGTTTCATCCGCGGTGTATCCGAGGACCGCGTGGGTCGTAGGATTCACCACTTCCTTGCCCGGAGCCACCACCCGCAGGCGGTCGCCGACCTTGAGACCGGCATTCTGGCCCAGATTGAGATAAACCTTGCCCTCCTTGACAAAATCCACCCGGCCGAACCAGCGAATGTTCATGAGCTCTGCGCCCACGCGTAGGGCATTGTCATTGGCGAACTTGGTCACAGACGCGACATTGGGGGTACCGCCGTCCATAGTACCGGCCAAGGACTGTTCCTTGGTCCCTGCGAAGGTGTCGTAAACCTGAATGGCCATGGCTGCCGGGGCCCCTCTTTCAGGCGGCATGATGCCCGTCAGGACGATGCCCTGCACCCCAAGATAATCTCCCAGGGCCTTGATGTTGGGCATCAGGTTCAGTTTCCCGGTTACTCCAGCCTTGCTTAGGGCTTCCTTAATCTTGTCCGGGCCCACCACCCGCATGTCTTTGGTCCGTCCCAGGGCATCCCCCAGGGCCATGGCCATGGTCCGGTTGAGGCCCTCATAGGTGGCAGGGGTGTCCAGGTCCGGGATCACCGCCACCGAACGGCCCACGAAAGGCGACCGTTCGCCCCGTCCCTGGGAGACAAAGCCACCCAGACCCTGCTCCCGGAGGATGCGGTCCACTTCGGCCTTCACCAATTCCTGCAGCTTATCGGGAGGAATGCTCTTGCCCTGAGCCTTGGTCTTTTCCTTGCCAATCGCCTTGGCCAGGGCGTTGATCAGGTGCGTCTGCAAGCCGGTGAATTCCTTGCCCTTCTCCACATAAAGATATTCCGGCTGCTCCGGGTAGGTGAGCCAGTACGGGTTCTTGCTGCGGACGTAGGGCTTGCCGTCAATCATCACCGTTTCCTGCTGGGCCTCGGGAGGAATGGTTTCCCCCTCATCTTCGTCCGGCCTTGAACCGGTCACCCAATTCTTGAAATCACCGAAGGAACTGCAGCCCATGAAGGCTGGCCCCACGAAGCTTAATAAGAGGAGGACGGACAGCAGGGCGGCAAATTTCCGGGGCCATGGGTTTTCGGCTTTCGGTTTCCGGTTTCCGGTAAAAGAAACAAGCCTTCTAAACATCATGTTCTTCCTTATGAGTTTTTCGGTTTTCGATAACCTAGCAAAAAAGCTTTAAAATTATCTCTTTCGATAATGCCTTGATCATCTTCCGTATCCTGTCAAGATTAGAAGGTAAGGGATTGGTCTTCATGGTTCGACTATTCTAGTTCGTTGGCAACTCTTCTGATTTGATTGGTCAATCCGAAGTTCTCTGAGGCGGGAAATTTATTGGTGAGATAAACCCCTCTGAGAAGATCAGGGGATAGCTTCCACACCTCCAGATCATGGTATAATCTTGATTTCGATTTTGTCGTTGGCATCATAACCGAAAGCCGTCTTCAGCAAAAAAGCCCACGAGGATATTATCTCGCGGGCTTTTAATAGTCAACCGCTTTTCGGTCAGAAGTACATGAAGGCGACGAACTGCAGGCGATGTGATTCTCCCACGTTGGTAGCCCCTTGACTGTTCTGCACAGCGCCCCCGGCGATGGTCGGGTTGTTGGTTTTCTGCAAGAAATCGGCACGCTGGTAAGCGTACTGCAGACCAAACCTGAGCGCCTGGATGGGCCGGTACCACAGGGTCAGATCAAACTGCTGCCATAATTTTAACTGATCGTTATTGCTGGCATATTTGTAGCCCGGCAGATTGCCGGCCTGCTGGCCGGCCAGCAGGGCGGAGGTGCTGGTGTCAATGCCATAGTCCCGCCTCATGCCCCAGGCGGCATTCATGTACCATTGGCTGGTGAAATAATACTGCCCCTGGACGAAGCCGCCGAATTGGTTCATCAGCTTCCGGTCATAGATAAAGGCGCCAGACGGGCTTCTCCCGATGAATTGGAACCAGGAGTTGTCATTGTCCCGGCTGCCGTCGATAAAGGTCGTCCCCTGGCCGATGAACCACTGCGTGGTTATAGAGGCGGTGCCCGCCAGATTGGCGCTGTAGGTGGGGATCACCGGGACGAACAGGCTCGCCCCCACGGCCCACGGGCTCAGGTACTGCTGGCCGTCCTGGACGACCGAGGTCGCGCCGAAGGCGTTCTGCCCGAAGGTGTTAAGCAAGCTGGCTCCGGGAGCGTTGGTGCGGTATTGGATCCGTTCCCAGGCCGCGGTCAGTTGAGCAGTGAAACCCCGGGGGCGGCCAAAATAAGCGGCCTTGCCCCAGAGATCTCGCTCATAGGCGATCTTCCCCTCAAATTTCGGGGTCTCGGCGTTTCGGCCCCCCGGGAATATAGCACCACCGGCAAGATAGGTGGTGCCGCTCGAGCCGGCCGGAAAACCGATGGCGGTGGTATTGAAGTTTGCATCAGCAGTACCCGGGCTATAGGGCTCCATGATGGCCGCGGCCACGGTCCAGTCGCCCAGGAATTTCTGGGTTAATCTGATCTGGGGCGCCCGGTAGCTGGCGGCGCCTTTGGTGGAAAACTCCAAAAATCCCGCCGCCTCAGGCGTGAATTCCGCAAACATTCCCCAGTACTGGCCGAACAGCAATTCGGTCTCGGGCCAGTTCAGGCGAAACATGGCGTGGCGCAGCCGCATCTGATAGGCGTTGCTGATGGAATTAGGCCCAGCTGCCCCAGTGACCCCGGAAACATTGGAATCATAGGAACCGGCAAAGTCCATTTCAATGAAGGCGGTAGTCTTGGCGCCCCAGAGTTCGGGCCCCTTAATGGTGAAGTTGTAGCGGGACTCCTGAGAAGTCATGTGGAAGTTGCCGTGTTGGAACCCGGCATCATTGTTCCGCTGAATGACGGCAGCGCGCCCTACCGCCACGCCTTCCTGGGTGGAATCCCAGAAGGTGCTAAGCTTAATAAAGCCTCCCAGACTGAACTCCGCGGCCAGGGCGGCGGTCGGCGCCAGCAAGGCCAAAGCTGCCATAATCAGTACAAACTTTTTCATCATTCTCCCCCTTTGGTTTTAAAAAGCCCTCAACTCGTTTCTCCCTTCCCCAGTTTCCGCCCGGTTTATCCTTATTTCATACACCTGCACCCTGCTCTTTATATGAAATTGTAAGGCGGCGCGCCCTCGCCCGAACCGCCGAGGGCGGCGGTTCTAGATTTTTCATACTTCTTTGCGGGACTGAAGGCCCAAAACTATAACTCAAAAATCATCAGCAAAATCCCTCTAAAAAAACCGGAGGGATATTACCTTATAGGGTCTTAACAGTCAACCGTTTTTTAGTGCAAAAACGGTGACCGAAATAGAACCAGCACCAGCAGTTGGCGCCGGCGCTGCCGGTCCCTAACCCTACAAAACGCTCTCCGGTTCACGGTTCACGATTCCGGTTCCCGCCGCAGGCATGACCCGGCCACACAGAGCTGCCGCACCGGACATTTTCTCCTGGCCGCGGGCCGCCCTGGAGCTTTCCCCCTATTATTCAATCATCATGCCAGGTTGGAACAGAACCGTCGAAGGGTTAACTACCGGCTTTTCTTGGCCCTTTCCAGGCAGGCGGGTGCTGACGGGACTGATTGGAATGATTTGTCTGTCAAGATTTTTTACGGATTGTAAAACTCTTTGCGCCTGCTAATTTTTGGTTCAGCAATGCAGTGCTCCTGATACCAAGTTGCGCCGATAGAAGTAAGAAAATCTTTTGTAGGGGCGCACCCGCGTGTGCGCCTCAATCAGGGCGGACACACGGGTCCGCCCCTACAAAAAATTACTTATAGCGAATGCCAGAAGTTTTTTCCTAAACGGCGCATAACCTAAAAAGCTTAAATCCCCAATTGGAAAGAATTTTTGGCAAATGCTATATATGGGCGCAACTTGGTATTAGTATAACGCCAAGCAGCCGCTCAAGCAGCTTATCTCAAAAAAAACAGGCCCGCAAGCGGATCGGCTTGCGGGCCTGTTCAGGTCAACCCTTTCGGGTTATGGTTAGGTTAGAAGAACATCCAGGCGACGAACGCTATGCGGTGCGAATCGCCCGTGGCTGTCGCGTTTTGACTGGCCGGGGGCGTTCCAACGCCGGTCGGGTTGTTGACTTTCTGCAGGTAGTCGGTACGCTCGTACATGTAGGAGATGCCGAATTTCAAGGCCTGGATGGGCCGGTAGTACAGGGCGACGTCATACTCCTGCCAGACCTTCATCTGGTCGTTGTTGGTGGCGTACTTGATGCCTGCCACATTGCCGGCCTGCTGGCCGGTCAGCAGAGCGGAGGTGCTGAGGTCCTGGCCATAGGTCTTGGCGATGCCCCAGTCGACCGTCAGGAACCACTGGTTGTTGAAGTAGTACTGCCCCTGGATCCAACCGCCAAACTGGTTGGTCAGTTTCCGGTTATAGACAAATTGGCCGACAGTGTTTCTGCCGCTGAAATCAAACCAGGAGTTGTCCTGATCCCGGCCGAGGCCGAAGGAAGAGACCCCCTGGCCAATCCACCACTGGGTGACAATGGAGGCGGTGCCCGCCAGGTTGTTGCTGTAGGTGGGCAGCACCGGGATGAACAAGCTCGCCTGAATGGCCCAGGGATCCAGGTACTGTTGGCCGTTTTGGATCGAATTGGTGGTTGCACCAAAGGCGTTCTGGCCAAGGGTGCTTAACGCGGTAGGGGTGACGTTGGTTCTGTAATCCAGCCGCTGCCAGCCACCGGTCAACTGAGCCGCGAAGCCCCGGGGGCGGCCCCAGTAGGCGGCCTTGCCCCAGAGATCCTTTTCATATTGGATCTTGGCCTGGATCTGCGGGGTTTCGGCGTTGCGGCCCGCCGGGAAGGTAGCGCCACCGGCGAGATAGGTGGAGCCGCTCGAACCGACCGGGAAATTAGTGGCGCCGGTGGTGTTGAAGTTCGCATCAACGCTGGTCGGGCTATAAGGTTCCATGATGGCCGCGGCCACGGTCCAGTCGCCCGCGAACTTCTGGGTCAACCTGATCTGCGGGGTCCGCTGGTAAGCCCAGCCATGGAAGGTCAAGACGCCATCATTCGTGACTTCCGGCACATACTCGGAGAACATGCCCCAGTACTGGCCGAACATCAACTCGGTTTCAGGCCAGTTCATCCGGAACATCGCGTGCCGCAGCCGCTGTTGGTAGGCGTTGCTGATGGAATTGGGCCCAGCCGCGCCGGTCACGCCGCTGATGTTGAAATCATAGTTCGATTCCCAGTCGACCTCGATGAAGGCGGTGGTCTTGGCGCCCCAGAGGTCGGGTCCCTTGATGGTGAAGTTGTAGCGGGACTCGGCCGCGGTCACGTGGAAGTTGCCATGTTTAAACCCGGCATCATTGTTCCGGGCGAGGGCAACCAGCGGAAAGGTAGAATTCTGGGTGGATTCCCAGTAACTCTGCAGCTTGATGTAGCCGCCCAGACTGAACTCCGTGGCCAGAGCCGCCGACGGGACTATCAGGGCCAGCACTAACAAAATCAGTATTGTCTTTTTCATCATTCCCCCCTTGGTTAGGAAAGTAGTAACCAATTCCTCCTTTCTGATGATACCTAACTAGTTAGTTTCGTTGCCTTTATTCCACCTCCTTTCGACTTATCCGTTTAACCCAGCGCCATATTAGAATGGCACACAGCTTTTGTCAATAAAAAAAATTGCAAAAAAATTAGTTTCCGCCGGGGCTCGGCGCCCTTGCTGTTTCAACGTTTTCCGGCATTCTAGGCACTATTTTCCCGAGATCACAAGATTTTGTTGCAATATAATGTCGCGGCGGTCGAATTTCAAGTCAGAATCTTCGGGGCTGTCAGAATCTTCTGGGGACGGCAACCAACAAAAGAAGGCGGTTCTCCGAAAACGGGGGGTCAGGCGCAGGAGTTGTCAGGCAAGGCTTTTGTTATTAAATCGGCAAGAAAACCGATCAACTCTGCCAACGTTCAATAGCACGCAGAGATTATTAAGCTTTTTTCCTCTCCCCCGATGGGGGAGAAGGCAGGGTGAGGGGAAATAGTCAGCGATGAAACCAACCCTTTCCCCTACGCAGGGGAGCGGGGGTTTCTCTTCTGCCGGTCCAAGCCTCCGTCCGCGGTGCTGAAAAAATCCGGCGGCGGAACTGTAAAGGTTCTATCTGAAAACCGAATACCAAAAACTGGCAATGGTGTTATACGGATCCCAGATAAAGGCCAAAATACCCGCCAGAATCATATTGCCCTCCACCAGGGATTCGAGCATCAGGCCCGATTCGAGGGAACTGACGCGGTAAAAAGCCAGGTACCCGAGGGCATACACGCCCGAGACGCTGAGGATATAGCCCAGGGACGGGATAATCCTGGCCCAAGCGGCCAATAGCAGCATGGCGCTGAAAGCCAGAGAACAGATGGCCAGCACCTTCAGGGTGCGCTCCCGGCCCAGGGCGATGGCCAGGGTCTCTTTGCCCACCACCCGATCGCCTTCGATGGCCAGAATCTCGAAGAGGCCGGAGCGGATGAAAATCATCCCCGCCACAAAAAAGAAGGCGATGGCGGTAGCCCAAGAGAAGGCCTGATCGGAGCAAACCACCGGAATGAGGGCCGCCAGCACCCCCCAGGCGACCGCGGTAAATACTGATTTGGAGCCGGGAATCTCCTTGAGGGTGGAGATGAGGGTGACCCGGGCCA
>JAMCQY010000133.1 GCA_023381945.1 Deltaproteobacteria bacterium | reverse complement strand
CGCGCCGAGATCGAATCCCGCCTTTGACAATGACCACTTCGTCGCAGCGCCCGATGATGCGGCTCATGCGGGCCAGGGTGCGGCCGCAGGGGCAGGGGGCGTAGTCCAGGCGCACCAGGTCGCCGGTACGGAAACGCACGAGGGGGGTAGCCTCCCGGCTGATGGTGGTGAGCACCAGTTCCCCCAACTCTCCGGGCGGCAGGAGGGCGCCGCTTTCAGGGTCGATGACTTCGGGGAAGAAGTGGTCTTCGTTGAGGTGCATGCCTGGAAGCCCGCGTGCGGCGCACTCCCCGGCCACCCCGGGGCCCATGGCTTCGGAGAGGGCGTAATTTTCCAGGGCAGTGAGGTAAAGGCGGGATTCGATCTCGGCGCGGTCCGCTTCGGTCCAGGGCTCCCCGGCTAACAGGGCCAGCTTCAGGTGCAGGTCTTTGGGATCCAGCCCCTGAGCCGCCATCTGGTCGGCCAGCACCAGGGCGTACGACGGAGTGGAGATCAACACGGTGGTGCGGTAGTCCCGCATCACCTGGACCTGGCGGGCGGTGCCGCCGGGTCCGGTGGGGATCACCGAAGCCCCCAGGTGCTCGATGCCGTAATGCAGGCCGAAGGCGCTGGTCAACAGGCCGTAGCTTAGAGTCACCTGAACCACGTCGTCCCGGTCCACGCCGGCGGCGGTCAGGACGCGGGCGGCCAGCCTGGCCCAATGGCGCAGGTCCCGGGCGGTATAGCCCATGACGATGGGGTTGCCGGGGCTGCCGGTGGAGGAGTGTATCCGCACCACCTCCCGCAGGGGCACTGCGAACATCTCGTAAGGGTAAGCCCGGGCCAGGTCGTGGCGGGTGGTGAAGGGGAGTCTCGCCAGGTCCTCCAGAGACTGGCAATCCTCGGGGAGAAAGCCGATCTCGTCGAACTTCTTCTTGTAGAACTTGACGTTTTTATAGACCCGGGTGAGGGTGGCCTGGAGACGCTCCAACTGCAACTGGCCCAATTCCCCACGATCCATCTGCTCCACGTCTTGATCGAAGATTGCCATTTGTCACCCCCACCCCAACCCTTCCCCATCGAGGGGAGGTGGTTAAGGAAAGAATCTTCAGGTGGCCCGACCAATAAGCTCCATATACAGATCAAATATGCAAACTATTTTTTTTACTATTCACTATTCACTGCTCACTCCCCAAATAGGCCTCGATGACCCTGGGGTCTTTTCGAATCTCCTTTGGCGGGCCGATGGCGATGACTTCGCCATGATCCAGGACCACGATGCGGTCGCAGAGCCCCATGACCAGGGTCATGTCGTGTTCAATGACCAGCAGGGTGATTCCCAGGCGCCGCAGCTCATTCATCAGACCCATGAGGTCTTCGGTCTCCCGGGGGTTGAGGCCGGCGGCGGGCTCGTCCAGCAGGAGCAATTGCGGCGAAAGGGCCAGGGCCCGGCCGATCTCCAGGCGGCGCTGTTCGCCGTAGGCCAGGGACTCGGCGGGCAGGTCGCCTTTGCCGGACAGGCCCACCAATTGAAGCAATTCCAGGGCCCGCGTAGCCGCCGCTGCTTCGGCCCGGCGCACCTGAGGCAGGGGCAAAAGGGCCGTAAGTATGCCCACCTGCTGGCCCAGATGGTTTCCGGTGAGGACGTTTTCCAGCACCGTCATGCCCCCAAAAAGCTGAATATTCTGGAAGGTCCGGCCCAGGCCCCGCGCCGCCCGGCGATACGGCGGCAGGCCCACCAGTTCCCGGCCGGACATGAGGATGCTGCCTGCGGTGGGCGGAATGAGGCCGCTGATCAGATTGAAGCAGGTGGTCTTGCCCGCGCCGTTGGGGCCGATTAGACCAAGAATCTCCCCCGGCTCCACGGCAAAATTGACGCGGCTCACGGCCTGAACCCCGCCGAAATTTTTGGTCAGGTTGTTAATTTCTAATAAACTCATCCAAAATCCAGTTTAAACTGTGCTAATGACCGGCTATCAGCTGTCAGCGATCAGCTTTCAGCTAAGACTTCGTTTTGCTCTTAGCTGATAGCTGAGAGCTGACTGCTTCTTATTCCCATACTTCCCGATAACCTTTTCCCAAATAAGCTCTTTGAACCTCCGGGTCTTCCCGGAGTTCGGCGGCGGCGCCGTCCAGGATGATGCGGCCGGTCTCCAGGACGTAGCCCCGGTCGGCCACCTTCAGGGCGGCCCGGGCATTTTGTTCCACCAGTAGGATGGTGGTGCCGGTCTGTTTTAATTCCGTCAGGATCTGGTAGACCTGGGTCACCATCAGGGGCGAAAGGCCCATGGAAGGCTCGTCCAGCATCAACAGGCGCGGGCGGGCCATAAGGGCCCGGCCGATGGCCAGGATCTGCTGCTCACCGCCGCTCAGAGTGCCGGCTGCCTGATGAGCCCGGGCCTTGAGGATGGGAAAGCGTTGGCGCAGGTCCTCCAGGTCCTGGCGCACGACCCCCTGGTCCGAGCGGTAATAAGCTCCCAACTCCAGGTTGGCGTTGACGCTCAGGGTTTTAAAGACCCGGCGGCCTTCCGGCACCAGGGCCAGACCCAGGGTAACGATCTGCTCGGGCGCCATCCGGGTAAGGTCATGTCCGGTGAATTCAATAGCCCCCTTGCGAGCCCGGAGCAGGCCGGAAATAGTGCGCAGGGTGGTGCTTTTGCCGGCGCCGTTGCCGCCGATAAGCGTCACCACCTCGCCTTGGCGCACATGCAGCGAGATGCCTTTGAGCACTGGCAGTCGGCCATACCCGGCCTGGAGACTTTTTATTTTGAGCATGGTTAGCAGTCAGCAGCCAGTCTGTAGGGCGGGAAAGCGCAACGCATCCCGCCATTTGCCTTCATCAATTCTCCCGTTGCAAAAACTTCAAACTCAATTTCCCTCGGCCCAGAAGCCCCTCGGGGCGCAGAATCAGCAGGCCCACCAGCAGCGCCCCGTAAACCAGGTCTTGATAAGCCTGGAACTGGCGCAACAATTCCGGCAAGGCCGTCAGGATCACCGCACCCATCACCGACCCCGTTAGTGAACCCATGCCCCCCAGCACCACCATGGCCAAAATGAGGATGGAGGTGTGCAGGCCGAAAGTCTCGGGATTGATGAAGGTGATGTAATGGGCGTAGAGCGAGCCTGCCAGGCCGGCCAGGGCTGCGGCCAGGGTGAAGATCATCACCTTATAGGCCGGGGTGTTGATCCCCATGACCTGGGCGGTGATTTCATGGTCGCGGATGGCCCTGAGGGCGCGGCCGTGATAGGAGCCGACCAGCCGCCAGGTCGCCAAAAGGACCAAGGCCAGGGCCACCGCCACGATAATCAAATAAAGTCCAGCCGGGCGGAAGCTGAGGCCAAACAGGGCGGGGGAGGGGATGCCCGGCAGGCCGTCCGGCCCCCCGGTGACCTCCAGGTTGAGGAAAACCAGGTCCATGATCACCCCAAAACCCAGGGTGACGATGGCCAGGTAGTCCTCCTTCAGCCGCAGGGTGGGGAGGCCCAAGGCCATGCCGCACGCCCCCGCCACCAGCATGGCGCTCAGGGCCGCCAGGGGGAACGGGAAATGCCAGTTCAGGGCCACCAGGGCCGAGGCATAGGCGCCGATACCATAAAACGCCGCGTGTCCCAGGGAAACCTGGCCGGCATAGCCGATGATCAGGTTGAGGCTGATGGTTAAAATAATATAAATCCCCGCCAATACGGCCAGATGCAGAAGATAGGCAGTCATCAATCCCCCCGGCCTCTTAAGATGCCCTGGGGTCTCAGGAGCAGCACCAGGATGAGGATGGCGAAGGCGATGGCGTCCTTGTAAGCCGAGGAGACGTAGGCCGCGCCCAGACTCTCGGCCACCCCCAGGAGCAGCCCGCCCAGAATGGCCCCGGGGATATTGCCCACCCCACCCAGGATGGCGGCGCTAAAGGCCTTGAGACCGGGCAGCAGACCCATGCGGGGGTAGGTGGCGTTGTAGTAGATGGCCATCATGATGCCGGCGGCGCCGCTCAAGGCGGAACCGATAAGGAAAGTCAGGGCCACCATACGGTCGACCTTGATGCCCATGAGCCGGGCGGTGTCCCGGTCCAGGGCGCAGGCCACGATGGCCTTGCCGTAGCGGGTATAGCGCACGAAGGCCACCAATAGGGCCATAAAGGCCAGGCCCGCGGCCAGGATGGCCAACTGGATGGTGGATACCGCCACGCCGGCGATCGAGATGCAGCTGAAGGTGTATTGGATTGGGAAGGGCCGGTCATTGGGGCCGAACAGCAGCAAGGCCAGACTTTGCAGAAAGATCGAGGCCCCGATGGCGCTGATGAGGGGCACCAAGGGATGGGTCCCTCTAAGAGGCCGGAAGGCCACGCGCTCTAGGACCACTCCCAAAATGCCGGCGCCGGCCATGCCTGCGGCAAAGGCCAGAAAAAAATTGACCTGGCCGGTGGCCAGGAGCAGCACCGTGATAAAAGCCCCGAACATGTAAATCTCACCCTGGGCGAAGTTGATCAGACCCAGGATGCCGTAAATCATGGTGTAGCCCAGGGCGATGAGGGCGTAAACGCTGCCGGTGGTGAGGCCGTTAAGTAATTGTTGGAGAAACATCGAAATTAAGGGAGTCCAGGAATTTCATATTTCGGCGTTGCTGGCGAAGCCCGCCATACCATATCATCTTTCCACTCCCGGAGACAATGGGTTTGGGCTTTGCAGACAGGGCAATCGCATGTATATTTGGCATGGAATATGATCCGATCGAAATTGCCGGGATTATAACGAATTGACTTGATAAAAGTAACTGTCTGGAATAGTTAAATAATTCTAGACTTTTACTAGATTTT
>JAMCQY010000299.1 GCA_023381945.1 Deltaproteobacteria bacterium | reverse complement strand
CGTCGGCGCCCTGCCTGGCCGCATCATCCAGAGCATGCGGCGGGCCGGCTCCAACAACCCGGTCTTCATCCTGGACGAAGTGGACAAGATCGGCGCCGATTTCCGCGGCGACCCCTCCTCCGCCCTCCTGGAGGTCCTGGACCCGGAGCAGAACAACTCCTTTTCCGATCATTACCTGGACGTGGGCTTCGACCTTTCCAAGGTGATGTTTATCACCACGGCTAACCTGCTGGACCCCATCCCGCCGCCCCTGCGTGACCGCATGGAGGTGCTGGAATTGGTGGGTTACACCGAAGAGGAGAAACTCGGCATTGCCTTCTCCTACCTGATCCCTCGCCAGTTGGAGGCCCACGGCCTCTCCAACGAACAATTGGAGATCAGCCCTTCGGCCGTCCGTCTGGTCATTGCTTCTTATACCCGGGAAGCGGGGCTGCGCAACCTGGAGCGGGAAATCGCCTCCCTCTGCCGGGGCGCCGCCCGGGAGATCGCCGAAGGCCTCAAGACCCATGTCGCCATCAATGAAGGGGACGTGGCCCAGTACCTGGGCCCCCCCCGCTTTTTCCGCGAGGCCGCCCTGGAACACCCCGAGCCCGGCGTGGCTACCGGCCTCGCCTGGACCCCCACCGGCGGCGACATCCTGTTCATCGAAGTGCTGCGCATGCCGGGTAAGGGCGGCCTCAAATTAACCGGCCAACTGGGCGAGGTCATGAAGGAATCGGCCAACGCGGCGCTCTCCTATATCCGGGCCCGGGCCCCTTTCCTGGGCATAGAAGAGGATTTCTTCGAGCGCTCCGACCTCCACATCCATGTGCCGGCCGGGGCCATCCCCAAGGATGGGCCCTCCGCCGGGGTGGCCCTGCTTTGCGCCCTGGTGTCGCTGCTCTCCAATCGCCCCATCAAGAAGGGCCTGGCCATGACCGGCGAGATCACCTTGCGGGGGCACGTCCTGCCGGTGGGCGGTATTAAGAACAAGGTCCTGGCCGCGCACCGGGCCGGCATCAGGGAGATCATCCTGCCGGCGCAGAACCAGGTGGACCTGGAGGAGATTCCGCCCTCGGTGCGGCAGGAACTCACCTTCCACCCGGTGGAGCGCCTGGACCAGGCCCTGGAGATCGCCTTCCCGCCCCCCCCGATAAGCTAGGGGGGGCGGCGTGTCCCTGCTAGAACAATTTATCCTGAAGGTGTATAGAACCTTAACTCTTGAACTTTGAGCTATCTCAACCGGAGGAAAATAATGGCTGTTTTTACCTGCGAAAAGTGCGGCAGCAACGTTGAAACCCGCTGCAAGCCCAGAAAATGCACCTCTTGCGGCGAGACCGGCACCATGTGCAAAGAAGTTACCGCCGCGCCGCCTAAGAAAGAGAAGAAAAAGGCCTGACCAGTAGGGGCGCGGCGTGCCGTGCCATCATTTGCCTCAGCCTGGGCTAGGGGCGGTTCGAGAACCGCCCCTGCAATTCACTGCCATTCCTTCCTTTCTTCTGCCAGTTATGGCATTATTAGCTATGGTCTTCCAAAATAATGACTCTTTGCCTTTCAACTAAAAACTAAAAAACTCGAAACTAATGGTTTACGGCATCGGCATCGACCTGGTCAAAGTTGCCCGTCTCGCCGCCGCCATTGAACGCTACGGCGAACGGTTCCTCAACCGCGTCTTCACCCCCCGTGAAATTGCGTATTGCCAAGCTAAACGCCGCAACCGCGACTCGACCTTCGCCCTGCGCTTCGCTGCCAAAGAGGCCTTCTCCAAGGCCCTGGGCGTGGGCCTCCGCCGCAATGGCATCCGCTGGCGAGAGGTAGAGGTGGTCCCCAATCCCCTGGGCAAACCCGAAATTTCTGTTACCGGCCGGGCCGCCGACCTCTGCGCCGCCGCCGGCATCACTGCCATGCACCTGTCCCTCACCGACGAAAACGACCAGGCCCTGGCCGTGGTAATTTTGGAGAAGTGATGCAAGGCGGTGCTTATCCCCCCGGCCAGGCGGCCCTCTTTCTCCTGGCCTTGCGCAACCGCCTGGGCCGCCGGCGGTAACGCAGGGTTTTAGTGGCGCAGGCCTCCGGCCTGTGAAAGACACAGGCTGGAAGCCTGCGCTACCAAAGAACAGCCGGGGGCGGCTGTTCCATATTTCATCTTGCGGTTTTGGCGCCTCTGCCTCTTTGCGTGAGGTATTCTTTTTCAGATCTGATGGCGGGATGCGCGGCGCTTTCCCGCCCTACGGTGGTGAACTTCGGCCTTCATAAACCGGCGGCCACAGGCCGCCATGATACTGGCCACTGTCTTTTTATGGATAACCCCGACCACCATCTGATCGTCTACGGCAGCCTGGCTCCCGGAGAAGTTAATCATTTCCTGCTGGCTGACCTTTCCGGGACCTGGGAGCCTTGCGTCATCCGCGGCCACCTGGGCGAGTATTGGGGCTTCAAGGCCTTTCATTACGATGAGAACGGTCCGGAACACCCGGCCTGGCTTTTTACCTCCAAGGCCTTGCCTGAAGAATTCCCGGAGTTGGACGCCTTCGAAGGCGAGGGCTACCGCCGCCGGATCATTCCTGCCAGGGTGGGCCGCCGCCGGGTCCTGGCCAATATCTACGAGGGGCGGTTGTATGCTTAATTTTGGTGGGGCAGGCCTCCGTGCCTGCCTGATGAGGGCTGGCAGAGAAGCCCGCTGCCAGTAATTGCCCTAAGCAAACGATAAACGAGACCGCTTGTTATTCTTTTTTCACAACTTATTTTAGAAGGCGAGCCCTACTGGTCAGGCCTTTTTCTTCTCTTTCTTAGGCGATGATATTTATCCGATTATTATGCTGGTTAGTAATTTTTCTCCCCACTGGCGCCTGGGCTCAAGACGCTTTTAAAAAACCCGCGCCGGGCCGGGTCTGGCAGTTCCCCGCGGACCACGGCTCCCACCCGGAGTATAAGACCGAGTGGTGGTATTGGGTCGGGCATCTAACGTCCCGGGAGGGGGAGACCTTCGGGTATCAGCTCACCTTTTTCCGGGTGGCTTTAATTCGGCCCGCCCCCGAAGCCCGCTCGGCCTGGCGCCTGAACACCGTCTATTTCGCCCATCTGGCCATTTCCGACCCAAAGCTACGCCGCCTTCACTTCCGGGAAAAGGCGGGCCGTGAGGCCCTGGGACTTTCCGGCGCGGAGGTGGGCCACCTCCGCGTCTGGATTGATGACTGGCAGGCGGAGCAGGCAGGGCAAGCCATGCATCTTCAGGCCAAAGACGAGGGGTTAGCGCTGGATTTGCTCTTGACGCCCCTTAAACCGCCGGCCTTGCACGGCGAAGACGGATTCAGCCGCAAAGCGGCCGCGTCCGACGCCGCCAGTTACTATTATTCCACCAGCCGTCTGGATACCAGGGGTCGGGTGGCTCTGGACGGCCGCACCTTGGAAGTCAACGGCGCCAGTTGGATGGACCACGAGTTTTTCAGCGGCGCCATGGCCCCCGGCTTGGTGGGCTGGGACTGGTTCGCCCTGCAACTGGACGATGGCCGGGAGGTGATGCTCTATCTCCTGCGCCAAAAAGACGGCCGCCTCGACCTCGCCTCCTCCGGCACCCTGGTGGACGCCGCCGGGAAAACGCGGCATCTAAAGTTAAAGGATTTTCAGGTAAAGGCTACCGGCACCTGGAAGTCGCCCCACACCAAGGCGGTGTATCCGGCCGGCTGGCAGATTAATATTACCCGAGCAGGTCTCCATCTTACCCTGACCCCCACTCTGGCCGACCAGGAGGTCCGGGCCGGCGCCCCGGCCAAGGTGAGTTATTGGGAAGGCCAGGTCAAAATCCAGGGCCAAAAAGAGGGCAAGCCGATCAACGGCCTGGGTTACGTTGAACTCACTGGCTACGCCGGCGGCCTGGGAGGCAGGTTTTAAAGGCGGGGCTAAAGGCGAAAGGCGAAAAGGCGAAAGAGTCAAAAGATGATTGTCAGCTTTGGCGTTGCGGGATCAAAGATTTTGGTTGGCTGTCTAGCCTGTTCATAATCGGGCAATTGTTTGCACGGCCTGGAATGGCTGTGCAAACGGCAGATATAGCGATTGCCAAAAATAATTTCTTGTAGGGGCGCACCCGCGTGTGCGCCCTCCTGTGGGCGGACACATGGGTCCGCCCCTACAATCCATCGGGTTATCGGAAAAAACTTTTGGCAAACGCTATAAGTTTCTTCGGTCGCCTGCGGCTCCCCCAGAATGACAGATAGGGACAGCAGTTAGACAGACTGTGGGAGAGTTCGGAGGAAAAGGAAGGTAATTTGATCTTTTCTGATCCCTGATCCCTGATCCCTGACCACTGATTACTGTTTTTCCTCAGATTCCAAAAATTGAAGGGGCTCGCTAAGATTTCGGCGAGCCCCTCCTTATATTCTATATATATAATCCCTTTTAATCGGGCGTTAGCGCGTCAGCCAGCGGTCGTTGCGCACCGTCAGAAAAGCCCAGGGCTGGACCCAGTTGAGGAAGAAGAAGGCGAAGTAGGAATAGAGGATGCCGTAAATGAACTCCAGGTCCCGCTCCTGGTGAATGTAGTAGTACATCCATATCAGGGTGAAGACCCCCAGGCCGGCAAAGAATTTCACCATGACGATGGGATAAATGACCATGGAAAACAGCAGCATCCCCAGGAAGAGGTAGGTCAGAGGAAACTCGATCTGGGTCATGAAGTAATCGATAATGGGCAGCAGGCGGTGCTTGGGCCGGTAGTTGCTGAAGATGAACTTCAACTGGACCCAGTTTTCCCGGAAATTGCTGCGATCCCAACGCAGGTACATCCGCACCAGCCCGCGATAGGTTTCCGGCACCTTGGTGTAGACCACGGCGTTGCGCTGGTAAACGGT
>JAMCQY010000202.1 GCA_023381945.1 Deltaproteobacteria bacterium | reverse complement strand
GCCGAAAGGCACCAGGTGGGCTTTATCGTAATATCCCAAAACCTCGCCCTTAGGGGAGAGGAGGTAGGCCCGGTTGAAATAAGATTCAGTGCCGCCGGCAAGCTCCCAGGCTGGGGCGCCGAAGAGGAGGGAGGCGTCGCTCTCTTTGGCAATGGTCTGGACCCGGGCCGACAGGTCCCCGGTGCGCAGGAAGAAGAAAGGCGCCGCGGTCTCAGGCCAGACGATGAGTTGGGCTCCTTCAATTCTCCTGGTGAGTTCGGCATAGCGGTCCAGGGTGGCCTGGACCATCTCCTTTTTCCATTTATCCCCTTGTTTAATATTGCCCTGAACCACGGCCACTTTGAGTTTCGGGCTCTGGGCCTCAATTTTTTGAATCTCACCCAGGCGAAAGTAGCCATAGCCCAGCCAGGCTAGCAGGATCAGGCAGACCACCATGGCGTAGGGATAACGGTTGCTGCGCCGGGTCCTGGGGAGGCTAAGGAAACGCCAAAAGCAGGCATTGATCAAGACGAGCAGAAACGAGAGGCCGTAAACCCCGGTGAGGTCTGCAACCTGAAGCAAGATGGGATGCGGTACCAAGCCGTTGCCCAGGAGTTCCCAGGGAAAGCCGCTGATGATATAGGTCAGGCCGAATTCTAGGGTGACCCAGAGGGCCGGCCCCCACCAGATCGGGCTTAAGCCCCGGGCGGCGCCCCAACTGACCCCGAGGGCCCACAGGGCCGGGTAGAGACTGAGATAGGCGGCCAGCAATAACAGGATGCCGATGGATAATGGCAGGGGTAAGAACCCGTGGACGTGGGTGACGTAAACGATCCAATAAAGCAGAGTCACATAATGATCTGCCGGTTATTGCCCAAAACAACGGGATCAGGGCGACGAACAAAAGCCAGGTCAGGTTCCACTTGGGAAAGGCCAGGGCCAGCAGGAACCCGGAGAGCAGGGCGGCGACGAGATGTCCGAGATGAAGGCGCTTGTTCATTCGTGCATTATAGACGGATTAGGAGTCAGGGGCAAATAAAAGGGGCTGTGGATTAGGGGTTAGGGGTCAGAAAAACAGTGGTCAGTGATCAGTGGCCAGTAAAAAAATTATTCACTAGGCGTGCAAAAGCAGGAGCTTGGGAACCGGAAAAACTAAACGGCAACCGGCCCTCCCGTCCGGAGCATCTCTTTTACCGCCAGTCCCATCAGGCCTAACACCGCGTCCAGTTGCCAGAAGCGATCCAGATTCGAGGGCACCGTGAAGGACACTTGGGCCGGAAATTCCTCATCCGCCTCCCAAAGGGTTACTTCCACCGGCAGCTTAATCCCTAACTCCTGGCCCCTGCTATTCAGCTGTCAGCTCGTCTTCAACTGCCACTGTCCTGGCGCGCACCTGTTTGGCGCGGCGTTCGTCGGCTTCGACGACGGTGAGTTCGAGGGGGCCGATCTTCACCTGGTCGTGGACCTGGGGGACGCGGCCCAGTTCGTGGATCAGCAGGCCGCCCACTGATTCGAATTTGCCTTCGGGGCGGGGCAGATCGAAGTGCTCCAGGAGCAGTTCAACATCCAGGCGGGCGTCCACCAGGACGGAGCCGTCCTCTTGGGGCACCAGGCGGGGCTCGGCGCGGTCGTATTCATCGTAGATCTCGCCGACGATCTCCTCTAAGATGTCTTCCAGGGTGATGAGGCCGGCGGTGCCGCCGTATTCGTCGATGACGATGGCGATGGCGGTCTTGCGCTCCACCAGGTCGCGCAGGAGATCGCTGATCTTTTTGCTTTCCGGCACGAAGTAGGGGGGGCGCAGGACCCGGGTCAGGTCCCAGGTGTCCTCCGGGGTCTGCCAGAAAACTAGCAGGTCCTTGGCCAGGAGGATCCCCTTGATATGATCGATGTCGCCTTCGAAGACCGGCAGGCGGGAGTGGCCGCTTTCGAGCAGCAGATTGACAATCTGGTTCGGGGGGGTGGCCTTCTCCACCCCCACCATTTCCAGGCGGGGCACCATGATTTCCCGGACCAGGGTATCCCTGAACTCAAAGATCGACTCGATGAGTTCGCCTTCCTGCCGGGTAATCAGGCCCCGCTCTTCACCTTCGACGATAATGTGCTGGATTTCGCGTTCGAAATCTTCCGGCTGCTCAATGGCCGCCCGGCGCCTGAGCCGGTGCCGGAGACGGGCGAAGAAGCCGGGGGGATTACTCTCGGCCTCGTCCATGCCTACCCTCTGAGCTGCCCTCGCTCCTGACGCATGTGGTGTTCCACCGCCTGCACGTCCCTAGGGAATTCCAGGCCGCGGTCCAAAAGATTCTTCTCGTGGCGGGTGATGCCGAACAGTTCGGTGGCGTAAGCCACCGCCTGATCGTGATCGAAGTCCTTGCAAGAAAAGATGTCCAGGCTAAGGTAGCCCCGGTCGGGGAAGGTGTGGATGCTGATGTGGCTTTCGGCGATGAGCACGAAGCCGGAAAGCCCCCAATCTTCCGGCACCTTGCCGTGATACTTGAAGACGTAAGGGGGCATAATCTTGGTCATGTGGATCATGTCAGGGCAATGATCCAGAAATTGATAAATAAGGTCCAGGTTCGTCAGTTGCTCATAGCTGCATCCATAGCCATCCAACGTCAGATGCAGCCCAAAGGCGGGCACCGTTTGCTTCAATAGTCCGTCCTCCTCGCACAAGCATAAGCGTCACCGGGTTATGACCGGCAGGCATACCAGTTGCGCCACAGTTTAGTGCGGCGCGGCCCCGGAAATAAATTTCTTTTCCGGGGAGAGCAAGGTAAGGGCCCCGGCAACGGTCCGGAGAGCACGAGGAAGGAGGCCTAGCGCCCCATATGTTTTGCCCCGTAACCTTATAACCCCTCCGAAACTGCGAAGGGGTCATGCGCATACGCCCATCCCTTAATCAAGATTAATTCAAAATTTATAACCCGGTGTGGCCGGGGGGTCAAGGTTTTTTTTGAGAGATGATGGCCGGGTTTGCTGGGGAAATGCGAGATTTGTGCCTCGGCCTCTTGCTTGCTAATCACCTGGGTGATAAATTAAAAATTTCGGAGTAAGCCAAACAGGAGGACGACGCAGTGGCATTAGTCGCCCCATTCCGGGGGCAGCATTATAATCCCCTCAAGGTGCCAAACTTAACCGAAGTAGTGACGCCGCCTTATGATGTGATCAAGCCGGAGGAACGCGAAGCCTTCGCCGCCCGGAATCCCTATAATATGGTCCAACTGATCCTGCCCCAACCCCTGCCCGGGGGACGACCGGTTGCAGAACCGCTATACCAGGGCGGCCGCCCTGTTCCGGCAGTGGCAGCGGGAAGAGGTCTTGGTGCGGGACCCGAAGCCGGCCTTTTATTATTGGGAGACCGACTTTGAGATCGAGGGACAAAAGCACACCCGCAAAGGCCTGGCGGCCCTGGTGCGCCTGGAGCCTTTGAGCGGCGGGGCCATTAAGCCCCACGAGCAGACCTTCTCGGCGGCCAAGGCCGACCGCCTGGAGTTGTTTAAACAGGCCCGGGCCCATTTCTCCCCCATCTTTTCCCTTTATCCCGATCCGGAACATCGGGTCTTGACGGCCTTGCAGGGCGCCCTGCCAAAGGCGCCCCTGGAGGACTTTGACGACACCCTGGGATATCATCAGCGCCTTTATGCGGTGACCGATCCCGCGGCGATCCAGGCGGCGCACCGGGCCATGACTGATATGGACCTGTTCATTGCCGACGGCCACCACCGCTACGAGACCTCGCTGAACTACCAGAAACTCTTGAAACAGCAGTATCCTCAGGCGCCGCCCCAGGCTGCCTTCAACTATACCCTGATGTACCTGTCCAATATCTTCGACCCGGACCTGGTCATCCTTATGGCCCACCGCCTGCTGGGCGGCCCCCGGGTGAAGCACCTGGACGAAGCCAGGGTCCTGGGACGCTTGAAGGAGTACTTCGAAATCATCTCGCTGCCCACACCCGCAGAGTTCGGCGAGGACTACGAAGATTTCCTCCAGCAGACTCTGGCGGAGACCCCGCCGCAAGAGTCCTCCTTTATCCTCCTCGGCTTCGGCCGCAAGGCCTGGCTCATGAAGATGCGGCCTGGAGTACGGCAAAATCAGTTGGCCCGGCAGATGCACCCGGCCCTGGCGCAACTGGACGTGGCAGTGCTCAATTACCTGATCTTCGAAAAGATTCTGGGATTGGACGCCAAGGCCTTGGATGACCAGGACACCTTTACATATTCCAGCAAGCTCAGCGAGGTGGTGGCCGCAATTACCCAGCGGGAGGCCCGGCTGGCTTTTATCCTGAACCCCACGCGGATAGAGCAGGTGCAGGAAGTAGCCTCCGCCGGCCTCACCATGCCCCGGAAATCCACTTATTTCTATCCCAAGGTGATGACCGGCCTGGTGATGAACCCTATCAACCCGGAAGAAGAGATCGTGATTCCAACCCTGTGACAGGGGCAAACCTTGAGTCGCAAATTCAGAACCTCCCGGGATCAGTGGGCCGGGCGGCCCTTGCTAAAAATCTTTCTCTACTCTTGCCAGGCGGGCAATTTGTGAGTAAATTAAATTAATGATTCCTTCAAGGAGGCCCCAATGATGGCCGAGGACACCGTTTGCCGGTCGCGCATCCTGGTGGTGGATGCAGAGGATTGGGTCCGGGAATTTCTCGCCTCCGTCATCAAACTCTGCGGTTACGAAGAGTTAACCATGGTAAACTCCGTAACCGAGGCCTTGGAGGCCCTTGAGCAGTGCCCCTACGATCTCATCATCACCGACCTCAAACAGCCGCAATACCAGCAACTCATGGAGCATGTCCATTCCCATCATCCCGGCACCCGCTTCATCATCATGGTGCAACATCGGACCCAGGTCCAGCACGTCGTC
>JAMCQY010000179.1 GCA_023381945.1 Deltaproteobacteria bacterium | reverse complement strand
GGAAGCAGAGAAAATACGCCGGCGCTTGCAGGAAGTTTTATCCGGCCTGTTCAGCCCGGTGCGCCTGCATCTATTGTTGTTGGCGGAAGAAAATGCCCATGTGCAATATGCCGCTATCCGGGGTATACCGGCTTACGTCGCGGATGAAGAATTTGCCCGGGCCTACCGGCGCCAGGTCTTGACTCTATATGGCGACTGGCATTCTTGGTGGTAGTTGATGGCCCCAAACTTAAGGCCAATCTTTTTCCCAGGAATTGCCAAATGCTCTTTAAATAATTATTATAATGAATAAATGCTAAAGTAATCTAGGTTCGGACCTTAACCGCTGGAATATATATTTGGATATCCGGTCATTCCACCACTTCACCCCTGCCGGAATTCCCCGGTCTTCCAGCCTATTGTCAAAATCTCCCAGGAGATGATATGGCCACCAGAGAAGAAGAAGACGATCAGCAGCAAATCAACATTCCCGACGTTCTGCCCTTGCTGGCAGTGCGGGATGTGGTGGTGTTTCCCAACATGGTGCTCCCTTTGTTCGTGGGGCGGGAGACCTCGGTTTTAGCCATTGAAGCGGCCCTGGCCCAGGATCGCCTCTTATTTTTAGCCACCCAAAAAGACCAGTCCGTGGAAAATCCCGAACCGGATGACATCTATCCCGTGGGTACGGTCAGCCTGATTCTGCGCATGCTGAAGCTCCCGGACGGCCGCCTGAAGATTTTGGTCCAGGGCAAATCCAAGGCGCTGATCAAGGACTACACTCAGGAGCGTCCCTATTTTCAGGTGGGGCTGGAGGTCCTCACCGAGACCGCCATTGCCGAGATTTCTCCCGAGGCCGAGGCCCTGATGCGCAACGCCCGGGAGATGTCAGAAAAAATCCTCACCCTGAAGGGCATCATGTCTCCGGACCTGCTGGCCATCCTGGAGTCCATCGAGGATCCCGGCCACCTGGCCGATCTGGTGGCCGCCAACCTGCGACTCAAGATCGACGAGGCCCAAATGGTCCTGGAAGAGACCGACCCCATCCAAAGCCTCATCAAAGTCAATGACTTCCTGCGCAAGGAACTGGAGGTCTCGGCCATCCAGGCCAAAATCCAGTCTCAGGCTCGGGAGGAGATGGATCGCAGCCAGCGGGAGTACTTCCTACGGGAGCAGTTGCGGGCCATCAAGAAAGAATTGGGCGACATCGACGAAACCAGCAAAGAGATGGAGGAATACCGCCTCAAGATCGCCCGGGCCCGCATGACCAAGCAGGCCGAAGAGGAGGCCCTGAAGCAACTCTCCCGCCTGGAGCAGATGCATCCGGACGCGGCCGAGGCCTCCATTGTCCGGACCTACCTGGACTGGCTGGTGGAGTTGCCCTGGAGCAAAAGCACCCGGGACAAGCTCGATGTCAAGGAGGCCAAGGCCATCCTGGATGAAGACCACTACGATCTCGAGAAAGTAAAAGATCGCATCCTGGAATACCTGGCGGTGCGCAAGCTCAACAAGAAAATGAAGGGGCCCATCCTCTGCTTTGTTGGCCCTCCGGGGGTGGGCAAGACCTCGCTCGGCCAGTCCATCGCCCGTGCCCTGGGGCGCAAATTCACCCGGGTTTCACTTGGGGGCATGCGGGATGAAGCCGAACTGAGGGGGCATCGCCGCACTTATATCGGCGCCCTGCCGGGCCGTATCATCCAGGGGATCAAGACCGCGGGCTCCAACAACCCGGTCTTTCTGTTGGACGAAGTCGACAAGATCGGCATGGACTTCCGGGGCGACCCCTCGGCCGCGCTGCTGGAGGCGTTGGACCCGGAGCAGAACCACTCCTTCAGCGACCACTATCTCAACGTGCCTTTCGACCTGTCCAAGGTGATGTTCATCACTACCGCCAACCTGATTGACCCCATACCTTCGGCCCTGCGGGACCGCATGGAGACCATCCGCCTGCCGGGCTATACCGAGGATGAAAAGCTGGAAATCATCCAGCGGCACCTGCTCCCCCGCCAACTCCAGGGAAACGGGCTGGTGCCTGAAGACCTGAACATCGGCCCCGAGGTGTTGAAACGGGTTATCCTTTACTATACCCAGGAGGCGGGCTTGCGGAACCTGGAGCGGGAAATCGGCTCCCTCTGCCGCAAGGTGGCCCGACGCCTGGCTGAAGGCGAGAAAGGGCCCTTCACCATCACCCGCAGCAACCTGCACCGCTATCTGGGGCCGCCGCAGATTCTGCCCGAAGGCGAGGTGGAAAAAGACGAAGTGGGGGTGGCCACGGGCCTCGCCTGGACCCAGGTGGGCGGCGAAACCCTGGCGGTGGAGGCTTCCCTGATGAAGGGCAAGGGTCATCTCCTGCTCACCGGCCAGCTGGGTGACGTCATGAAGGAATCGGGCCAGGCCGCCCTGAGCTATGCCCGCTCCCGGGCGGAGATCCTCAATCTGCCGGCTGATTTTTACGAGAAGCTGGACCTCCACATCCACGTGCCCGCCGGAGCCACCCCCAAGGACGGCCCGTCGGCCGGGGTCACCATGGCCACAGCGCTGATTTCCGCCCTCACCAAGATCCCGGTGCGCCGGGACGTGGCCATGACCGGCGAAATCACCCTGCGGGGCAAGGTCCTGCCCATCGGCGGTTTGAAAGAAAAAGCCATTGCGGCTCTCCGGGCCCGGGTCAAAAAAGTCATTATTCCCGAGGCCAACAAAAAGGACCTGGTGGAGATTCCCAAGAACGTCAAGCGCCGTCTCAAGTTCGTGCCGGTGAGCGACGTGGATCAGGTCCTGGAAGAGGCCCTGACCCGTTCGCCTTTTCAAGCGGGGAAGAAACCCCGCTCAGGTAAGGGCAGGGTGAGGCCGGCGCCCCGGGTGCCCGTGGTGTAGGGTGCGCCCTGCGCACCAAATATAGCTCACACTTCCTGGTGCGCAATATGCACCTTATGGCTGTAGGGGCGGGTTTTAAACCCGCCCCTACTCTAATTTTCTTTTGATCCTTTGACAATAATGGCCTAATCTCCGATCATGCTGACCACCCGCTATCTGCTAGAGGCCTTTCGCTGTGAGGGAGTCTCCCGCGTCTTTTTAGTGCCCGGCGGTCTCATTGACCCCTTCTTGCCGGCCCTGGCCGAAACAGCAGGCATCACTCCCATCGTTGCGGCCCATGAAGGCGGCGCGACCTGCATGGCCGATGGTTACGCCCGGGCTAGCGGTCGTTTTGGAGTCTGCTTCGCCATCGGCGGGCCTGGCATCACCAATATGGTCACCGCGGTGGCTGCGGCCCGCACCGATTTTTCCCCCGTTGTCGTTATTTCCGGCCAGGTGCCCACTAACTGGGAAGGGCGCGGCGGCTTTCAGGATTCCAGCCCCGCGGCCTTAAATGACGTGGCGGTGCTGCAACCCCTCACCGTGTCTTCCCTGGCAGTGGAAAATCTTCACCTCGTCCACCATCACCTGCGGGCGGCGCTGACCAAAATGCTGGCCGGGCCCCAGGGGCCGGTACACCTGAGCCTGCCGCTGGATATCCAGAAAAGCGAAGTCCAGACTCCCTGGCAATGCCTGGATGACTCAATCTATGCCCCCCGCTTCGTCGACCGGCACAGCATTGAACGCCTCTGGCGCCTCCTCATACCCCACGATGCCACCGTCGCCCCGGTTCGCATCCTGGCCCTGGCCGGCGCTGGGGTGGAGAAATCCGACGCTTCCGAGGATTTACTCGCCTTTGCCGAGCGCTTTGAGATTCCGGTGGCCACGACCCTGCGCGCCAAGGGGGTATTCCCCGAAGACCACCGGCTGTCGCTGGGCGTCTTCGGCTACGCCGGCCATCGCCCCGCCATCGAGACCATCTTGTCCGATGAGGTGGAAGTGCTGCTGGTTCTGGGCTCCGGTTTGAGCCAGCGGGACACCCTTTTTTGGGATCGTAAGATGCTGCCCAGCCGGGCCCTGGTCCAGGTGGATATCGACCCGCGGGTCATCGGCCGCACCTGGCCCGCCCAGGTCCCCATCGTGGGTGACTGCGGCCGGGTGCTGCAAATCCTGATGTCCTACGACTACCAGCTCGTCCAGGCCCTCGCCAGCACCAAGCCTCTGCGCCGGACCTGGATTGAAAAAATCAGGGCCTTGGGGCCGCGCCATTATGACGGCGAAAACACCGCCAGCGATGCTGTGCCGCTGCATCCGGCCCGGGTGATCAGCGAATTACGCCGGGTGATGCCCCGGGAAACGGTCCTGCTGGTGGACTCCGGGGCCCACCGGGCCTTTTGCGGCCACTACTGGGAAGCCTATGCCCCCCGCAGCTACATCTCCGCCACCAACCTGGGCCCCATGGGCTGGGCCATTCCCGCCGGGATCGGGGCCAAGGCGGCCCGTCCGGAGCTGCCGCTGGCGGTGGTTACCGGCGACGGCTGCATGCTGATGCACGGTATGGAAATCCAGACCGCGGCCCGTTACAATCTTCCGGTGATTTTTGTGGTCATCAATAACGGCGCCCTGGGCAATGTTTGGCTGCGGGCCGTCAAAGAAGGTCCTGGTCCGGCGGCTCTGACGGAACTGCCAGTGCACGATTGGGCCGGGTTTGCCCGTTCTCTGGGCCTTCAGGCGGACACCGTCAACGCTCCCGCAGATTTGGAGCAAGCCTTTCAGGCCGCCCTGGACGCCGGAACCCCGTATCTGGTGGACGTTCGCTGCGACCGGTCCTTTGCCACCCCGGTAAGCCCTTACAGCCAGGCCAAAAAAGAATGGATGGATGAAGATTAGGGATTAGGTGTAATGACAATTCACGTTAGCATACGGCTAAACGCATGGCGACGGTACTCAGACACATAAACTTGCATTGGGGTTCTTCCTCCGAGACCCTGATGAGGACGCCGTGTGTTGTATTCAAAATCCCAG
>JAMCQY010000288.1 GCA_023381945.1 Deltaproteobacteria bacterium | reverse complement strand
TCCTTCTCCTTAAAAGGCCGGTCATCAGCAATCAGTTACCGGTAAAAACCAGGTATCTTTCCACCGATCAGGGATTACTGATGAGATTACTGATGACTGATTAGTGACTTCTTCTTTTTCCCCTTCCCTCCCCTACCCTTCTTACCTGCCGGGTTCGCCGGCGCCAGCGTCTGGTGTAACGGGACAAAATAATTGACCGTAAGCATCCCGATGCCAAAGCCTCCCAGGTGGGCCATCCAACCCACCGGCCCTCCCTGGCGCAGTCCGTAAAATTGCAGTCCCAGCCACAGCAGCAGCCAGGCAAAGGCCGGCACCTGCCAGGTCTCCGGGCGCAGACGCCAAAACACGATGGTGCGGATCGGCGACTTGGGCAGCCGGATGAGATAGCCGCCCAAGACCCCGGCGATGGCGCCGCTGGCCCCGATCAAAGGCGCTCTCAGCTTTGAAGCGGCCAGGACGTGAAACAGGCAGGCAAAAAAGCCGCAAAAGAGGTAAAAGGCCAGAAAGCGGCCGTGCCCTAAATCGTCTTCCAGGGCTTCGCCGAACAGCCAGAGGAACCACATGTTGCCGATCAGGTGCAGCCAGCCGGCGTGCAGAAACATACTGCTGAACATCGTGGGCAGCAGCTTCAGGGCCGAATACGAGGTCACCAGCTTGGGATGGCTCAGCTTGGAAGCCACCGCGCCTTTGTGCACGAAAAGGGCACTGGCCGCATCCGGGCCGATGTGCAACTGATATAGAAAAATGGCCACATTGACCGCAATCAGTCCCAACGTGACCCATGGCCGGCGCCGCAATGCCGGCGCCCCGCGGATGGGGATCATAGACTCTCCGGGATTTTAATGGAGCGCTTGCTGCCTACTACTAAGTGGCCCGGGCGCATTTTACTCCACCCGGCCGCGGCTGTCCAGGGGCACAGGCCGGTAAGGTTGACAAGGCTACCTTTTCTGAGTAAATAAAGTATATGGGGACGGCAAAAAAGAAGCTTTACATTCGCACCTTCGGTTGTCAGATGAACGTGGCCGACTCCGAGCAGATGGCACAAACGCTGGCGCCGGAGTACGAGCTCACGTCCCGCCCTGAAGAGGCAGACCTTTATCTCATCAACACCTGCGCCATCCGGCGCAAGGCCGAAGAAAAGGTCAAGACTCTGCTGGGGAGCCTGAAGTTCCTGAAGGCCAGGCGGCCCGACCTCCTCGTCGGAGTGGGCGGCTGCGTGGCCCAGCAGGAAGGCGAACGCCTCCTGAATACGGCGCCGCATCTCAACCTGGTCTTCGGCACCCAGGCCAGCCGCCGCCTGCCTGACTTGATCCACCGCGCCGCCCGGGGCGAGCGTCCGGTGGACCTGGCGTTGAAACCCGGCTTTGAGGAGATGCCGTCCCGACGGTGGTCGAACCGATCGGCGCAGACTTTCGTGAACATCATGCAGGGCTGCAATAACTTCTGCACCTTTTGCGTGGTCCCTTATGTCCGGGGCCGGGAGGCCAGCCGGGAACCCGGGGCTATTCTTCGCGAGGCCGCCGATTTCCTGGCTGCCGGCGGCCTGGAAGTGACTCTCCTGGGGCAGAACGTCAATTCCTACGGCCGCGGTCTGGCCGAGCCCATCTCCTTCACCGGTCTGCTGCGGCGCCTCCAGGGGCTTCCCGGGCTCAAGCGTCTGCGCTTCGCCACCTCGCACCCCAGGGACCTGTCCGATGAATTGATTGCAGCCTACCGCGAGTTGCCGGCCCTGTGCGAACATCTGCACCTGCCGGTGCAGTCCGGCGCCAACCGCATCCTTAAAGCCATGAACCGCGGCTACACCCGGGAAATCTATCTGGAAAAGATCGCGCGCCTGCGCCAGTCCTGCCCCGGCATCGCTATCTCCACGGACCTCATCGTCGGCTTTCCCGGCGAGACCGAAGCCGATTTTGCCCAGACCCTGGACCTGATGCGGGAAGCCGCGTTTGAACAGGCTTTTTCCTTTAAGTATTCACCCCGGCCACAAACCCGGGCTGCAAGTTTTCCGGACCAGGTGCCGGAAGCAGTCAAATCAGAGCGCCTGGCCCGCCTGCAGACCCTGCAGGATGAACTCACCCTGGCCGCCCACACCCGTCTGGTGGGGCAGGTAAAAGAAGTATTGGTGGAGGGTTTGAGTAAACGATCGGCAGAGCAGCTTAGCGGCCGCCTCCGCACCAACCAGGTGGTCAATTTTACCGGACCGGAGGATCTTCTTGGCAGCCTGACGCCCGTTGCGATTACTGAGGCCCAGCCCCATTCTTTAAAAGGCTCTCGGGCCCTGGCCCATCCCCTTGACCTTGGCGGTTGCCTTAGGCCACCCCAAAGGAGGCAACATGTTTAGGGAAATGACCGTTTCCGGGTTAACCATCGACCCCTTTACGAATAGCCCCATCATGATCCTCAAGGATGTGGCGTCGGACAAGGCGGTCCCGATCTGGATCGGCTTACTGGAGGCCACGGCCATCGCCAGCGAATTGGAGAATATCAAGTTCTCCCGCCCCATGACCCACGACCTCTTGAAAAACATCATGGATCTCGTGGAGACCCAGGTTACCAAAGTGGAAGTTTGCGATCTCAGGGACAATACCTATTTCGCCATCATCTACCTCAGCCGGGACGGCGTTGAAATGACCATCGACGCCCGGCCCAGCGACGCCATCGCCATCGCCCTGCGCACCAAGGCCCCCATTTTTGTGGCCGATGTGGTGATCAAGAAGGCCCGCCGGGTGGACCTCTCGGCCCAGGAGGCCATCACCACGGAAGACGCCAAAAAATGGACGGAAATCCTTGAGGGCCTGGACCCCGACGATTTCGGCAAATACAAGATGTAGTGAGCAGTGAGCAGTTAGTTTTTAGTTTCGAGTTTTTTTAATAGTTTCGAGTGTTTATTTTTTAGTTTTGCGTCGCCTTGTTCTTTGTTTCTACTGACAACTGACTACTGACAACTGGCAACTAAATGATTGATCTGCACACCCATACCCTGAACAGCGACGGCGAACTCCTGCCCGCGGAGTTGTGGCGGCGGGCCCAGGTCAAAGGCTACCGCTACCTCGGCATCACCGATCACGTGGACGCCTCCAACTTCGAGGCGGTCTTCGCCCGCTTAAAAGCCGCGGCCCTGAGCCTCAACCGCGGCGATCCGCCTTATCTCATCCCTGGCCTGGAATTCACTCACCTGCCGCCGGCCCTCATCGGGCCGCTGGCCGCCCAGGCCCGGGCCCTGGGCGTGCCGCTCATCGTGATCCACGGCGAGACCCTGGCCGAGCCGGTCGCGCCCGGAACCAACCGGGCCGCGCTTGAAGCCGACATCGACATCCTGGCGCATCCCGGCCTCATCACGCCGGACGAAGCCGCCCTGGCCAAAGAGCGGGGCATCTTCCTGGAAATCTCGGCCCGCAAAGGCCACTGTCTCGCCAACGGCCACGTAGCCCGCACCGCCCTGGAAGCGGGGGCCTCCCTCATCGTTGATACTGACTCCCACGCGCCAGGTGACCTTATTAGCCGTGACCAGGCCGAGCGCATCGCCAAAGGGGCCGGATTAAGCGATTGCGCCATTGCCAGCCTCTTCGGCGGCGCCGAAGCCCACGGCGAGACCCTGGCCGGGCTCTAGCCGATAAAATGCTGGGGGTGACCTCCGCTTTGCTGTAGGGGCGGACCCGAGTGTCCGCCCTAAAGGTACAAACCTGCGGGCGCCCTTATAGAAACGTTGAGGCTTCCAGCACCCCCTCTGGAAAATAGAAATTTTACAAGACTGGTGGGGCAGGCCTCCGTGCCTGCCATTTTCTTGGTGGCACAGGCTTCCCAGCCTGTGCAAAATGATTTAGTGCACCATCCCTCCATATAAATCCCAATCAAACAACTGGCTCTTCCACCAAGAACCGTTGCCAAAATCGCTACAAAAGGGGTAATAAAATTTCTTGACAGGGGCACCGGCCCGGTAATTATACTGAAGGTAAAGGAGAATTGCCTCTTTGACGCCTTTCAGACTCCCCGGTCTCAAGCGCTTCGGCTTAACCATGCTGGAATTCTTCCTGCCGCGGCTGTGCCTGTTTTGCGCGGCAGGAGTGGGGGAAGAGGCGGCCCAGGCGATCTGTCCGGAGTGCGAAGCCCGGATCGAGTGGGTGAAAAGCCCCTTGTGCCCCGGTTGCGGCCGGTTATTTGGTTCCGGTGATGACCGCCTTTGCGGCGACTGCCAGACGGATCCGCCGCCTTTCGACCGGGCCCGGGCCGCGGCGGTTTATGACCCTGACGGGGTGGTCGGCCAGGCCATCAAGCGCTTCAAGTTCGGGAGGCAGATCGTCTACCAGCCCCTCCTGCAAAGCTGGCTCTCGCGTCCAGAACTTCTTGAGTTGGTAACTGAAGCCGATCTGCTCTTGCCGGTCCCCCTGCACCCCAGGCGGCTCAAAGCCCGGGGATTTAACCAGGCCTTGCTGCTGGCGCAGGGTTTTCCAGATAGACCGATTGGCCGCGAAGTTCTCAACCGGGTGCGCCATACCGTGCCCCAGGTGGGCCTCAACCCCAAGGAACGCCGGAACAACGTCAAAGGCGCCTTCGGTGTGTCTCAGCCCGAAACCGTGAAGGGCAAGAACATTTTGTTGATTGATGACCTCTACACCACCGGCTCGACTGTCGCGGAGTGCGCCAGGGTCTTGCGCCGGGCCGGTGCCGCGCGGGTGGAGGTTCTCACCGTGGCCCGGGTGAAGCCAGAATGAGAAGAGCGCCGTTAAGCAACAGAGTCCACCATCTCCGCATCCTTGATGCAACCTTAATTGCGCAGCTCTGCCCTGGCGCTCTTGATTGCTGGGGGAGGCAAGTTTTCCATAGACGCTTGGCTGCAGGGGATTGAGCGGTGAAGGAGAAAGATTTGAGCGATTGCGATACCAGCCATAAGGTAGTCTCCCGGGGGGCTGCGGCCCGCTGGCGAAAACAGCTCCAGGCCCAGGGCCGGAAAGTGGTTTTCACCAATGGCTGCTTCGACCTGCTGCATCCGGGCCACGTGGCTTATCTGGAGCAGGCCCGCTCCCTGGGTGACGCGCTTATCGTGGGAGTGAATACCGACGAGTCGGTCCAGCGCCTTTTTAAAGGTCCAGGCCGCCCGGTCACTCCGGAGGCCGACCGGGCCCGGGTCCTGGCCGCCCTCGCCTGCGTTGATCAGGTGGTCCTTTTTCCGGAAGATACGCCCCTGGAATTGATCACCGCCCTGCAGCCGGACGTCCTGGTCAAGGGCGGGGATTATCAGTTGCATGAGATCGTGGGGCAGGAGGTAGTCGAGGCGAGAGGCGGCCGTGTGTTGGCCTTGCCCTTCGTGCCCGGGTACTCCACTACAGAGTTGTTGGAACGGATTCGTTCGGGAAAATAGATTTTGTAATGCGCAGGCGGGGACGCCTGCGCCACCTATGGTGATAAACGGGGCGACCCAGAGGGTCGCCTCTACTTTTCTTTTAGCCCGGCGTAAGCCATGGGCAGCAGGGCCAGGCTGATGACCCCGGAGATGATCAGGGGTATCTGGTAGCCGAAGGTCGCCCCCAAAGGCCCGAAGATGAGGGAGCCCACGAAGACCCCCAGGGTGCAGGTGAGGGAAATCAGGCTGGAGTTGCCGCCGATGCGGTCGACGTGAAACAGCCGGGCCATGGTGGTGTAAGTCTCCATGAGGATGAGCCCGTCGCCCAGGCCGTGCAGGGCCCGCATGGCAAAGGACCAGGGGAGCACCGGCCAGGTCATGAGGATATGGCCGAGGCCGGAGGCCAGCAACGCCACCGTCAGGAAATTGAGCGGCGAGAGTTTTCCGGCCCAGAAGCGGCCGTAAAGATAGACGGTGACGGAGATCACTCCGAACTCCCCGGCCATGTAAGCACCCACTTCCATGGGTTGCAGCCCCAAATTATGCCGCAGAAACAAGGCCAGGCTGGTGGCTTCGGCGCCCCAATGCAGGGTGAAGAGAAAGAGCCAGGTAGCAAAGAATAAGACAGGCTTAGAGAAAAAATCCCGCCGGTATTGCCACACCTTTGCCCGCACCCCACCCGTCAGGGGCAGCCGGTTTACAGGCCATAACATGATGAGCAGCGCTAATCCAAAGAGCTGCATGGTCAGGGGGAATTTCCAGAGATAGACCATGAAGCCGCCGGCCAGGGTGCCCATCATCATGCCCCCCATGCGCCATGAGTTGTATTCCCCGAAGCGCCGGGCGGCATCGGCCGGATTCTCTTTAAACAGCAGGATGTCCAGGGACTGGCGAAAGAGCGACAGGCTCAGGCCGAAGCCCCAAAAGACCGCCAGGAAGGGCCAGAAACTGCCGGTGCCGGCCATGCCCCAGAAGCAGACGGCGGTGCCCGCCAGACCTAGACGGGTGAGGATTCGGGCCGGATACCGGTCGCCGATCAACCCGATGGGAAAGGCCACCAGGATGGTGTTCAGGTTCAGGATGGCGTAAAGCAGGCCGATCTGGCCGCCGCTGAAGTGAAGCCCCCCTTGCAGATACAGGGGCAAAAGGAAGTAGGTGCTGGAGATGACCGCGGAGTAAACACCGATGAAGAATAACAGCAATGGGCCGCCGATTTCTAATCCAACGTAGGAGCGGACCCAGGGTGTCCGCCCTGCTTCAAGGGCGCACGCGCAGGTGCGACACGACAACTATTATTAAAGCGCGTTGCGGTCCAGCCGCACTTCCATGGCCCTGGCCGGGCAGACCGGACAACAAAGTTCGCAGGCGCTGCATTTGGCGGCGTCGAAAGCCACTGACATTTCCGGCCGCTCCACATGCAGGGCGCCGCTGGGACAAACCGCGGTACAGGTGCCGCACTGGTAGCAGAGTTCCTCATTGCGCCGCACTTCCCGGGCCACCCTTTTTACCTGTACTCCCGAATCCCGAAGATATTTCAAACCCTTGCGGAAGTTGCTGGGGTGGCCTTTGAGCTCCATGACGATGACCCCCTCTTTCTGGGGGTAAATGGTGGCCTTCAGCAGATTGAATTCCAGGTCGTAATCCTTTACCAGCCGGTAAATAATGGGTTGATCCACGACATCCCGGCCGAACCGCAATGCTAACATTTCGCTATGCATGGGGTGTTCCTCAAAAAAGGTAAGACAGGCGCCCTCTCCTGTCCGGGACAATCATAGTCGACTGCCCCAGTATAATTTTAACATAAAAACCGCTTACCTCAAATCAACTTCCCGAAGCGGCGCTGCCAAGCCGTTAAAAGCTGATCCAGGGAAGATTCCACCAGGGATCGTTGCTGCCGGTTAATCATAAAGGCCTTATCCGGACGTACCTCACCGATGAGGGTAACGGGTTGGCCTTTGAAGAGCTCCTCAAAACGCACCCGCTGCTGCGGATCGACACTCACCAGAAAACGCCCGGCGGATTCGGCATAGAGAGCGGCATACCCTGGGGAGGCCTTTGCCACCCCGCTCAGGTCGGCCTCGATCCCCAGACCCGAGGCCATGGAGGCCAAGGCCAGGTGGGTCAACAAGCCGCCCCGATAGATCCCGTGACAGGAGGCCAACACTTCTTCGCGGATAGCCTGTTCGATTAGCCGGTAATAGGACAGAAAACCTTGGAACCGGACCTCCGGGACACTTAAGCCCACGTAGCCCAAAAGTTCGTAGAACTCCGAGCCGCCCAATTCCGGCCGGGTCTCGCCCACCAGGTAGACGAGGTCACCAGGCTTTTTCCAATCCAGGGTCAAGGCCCGGCGCACCTCCGGCAGGACGCTCACCGCGGTGAAAAACAGGGTTGGCAGGCCCGAGATCCGATGTATCTCCCCGAAAGCTCCGGGAATCAAGCCATCCACGTACATGCTGTCCTTGCCCGAAAGCAGGGGGATCTCGTAAGCCAGGCACAGGTCGCGCAAGGCCCAGCAGGCCCGCACCAATTGAGCCGCCTTGTATTTGCCGTCCGGGTTGCGTTCCGGATGATACTCCACGTTGGGCCAGCAGAAATTATCCACCCCGCCGATGTGTTCGAGAGGGGCGCCCACGGCTAGCAGCCGCCGCACCGCCTCGTCAATAGTGACCGCGGTCATATGATAGGTGTCGACCTGGGAGTAGGCCGGGTTGAGGGCCAGGCTCAAAGCTATTCCCCGGGGCGAATCCGGTCTGGGCCGAATCACCGCGGCGTCCCCGGGCACCGGCGCCATTTGCCCCACCAGCGGCTTCAGGACGCTGCCCGCCTGCACTTCGTGATCATACTGGCGGGTGATCCACTCCCGGGCGCAGAGATTTGGCCGCCCCAGCATGGCCAAAAGCAGGCTGCCATGATCCGCGGGCTCCTCCAGCACCGGTTCGCTCAGGCGGCTCTCGGCTGGCAGCCATTCGCAGTCAAACTCCCAGGGCGGGAATTCTTCCTCCAACAGGGAGAAATCCATGTAAGCGCGGGTGCGGCCCTGATGCTTGACCGAAAGCACCCCCCGGTCGGTGTAGGTCCCGATGACGGTGGCCTCCACCGCATGCTTGCGGGCCAGGGCCTTAAAGGCGGCCTCGTTTTTCGGGTCCACTGCCACCACCATGCGCTCCTGGCTTTCTGAAATCCAGATTTCCCAGGGATCCAGCCCCTGGTACTTCAAGGGCACCTGTGACAGGTCCACCTCACAGCCGCCGGCCAGCATGGCGGATTCCCCCACCGCGGAAGACAAACCGCCGCCGCCGCAGTCAGTGATGAAATTGATGAACCCCTGATCCCTGGCCTCCTGCAAAAAGTCCAGCATGTTCTTTTGGGTGTAGGGATCGCCGATCTGGACGTGGCCCGCGGGCGTGCCCGGGGAGGCGACCTCAGAAGAGGCCGTGACCCCGTGAATGCCATCCTTGCCCACCCGGCCGCCGCAGGTGAAGATGAGGTCGCCGGGATGGGCCGCCTTCTTGGCGGCGGGCTCTCCTTTCACCTCTTTGGGCAGCAAACCCAGCGCCCCCACAAATACCAGGCACTTGCCCAGGTAACCCTTGTCGAAATAGAGGGCGCCGTTGACCGTAGGGATGCCGCTTTTGTTGCCGCCGTCCTTGACCCCTTCGATCACTCCGTCCAGCAGGCGCCGGGGGTGCAGCCGCGGTTGCAGCGGTCCGGCGTAATCCCGGGGACCTACGCAGAATCCGTAAATCCCGCCGATGAGCCGGGCCCCTTTGCCGGTGCCCATGGGGTCCCGGTAGACCCCGACGATGCCGGTGAGGGAGCCGCCGTAGGCCTCCAGGTTGGAGGGAGAATTGTGGGTCTCACCTTTGATGACATAGGCGGACTCGTCGTCGAACTGACCCACGCCGGCATTGTCCCAGAGCACCGAAACCACCCAGGATTTTTTCCAGGCAATCTCACGGGTGGGGGCCTCGATGCAGGTCTTGAAGAGGTTGTCCACCAGCAGGTGCTCGCCGTTGGCCAGGTCCCGGTAATGGAACAGGCCCCGGAAGGTATTGTGGTTGCAATGGTCGGACCTAGCCTGGGCCAGATATTCCAGCTCCACGTCCGTGGGCGGCCCCAGCCCCACTGCTTTTCTGCGAGCCAGGACTTCCGGCCGCCGGAAATAGTCCCGGATGATAGGCAAGTCCGCGTCCCGCAGGGCTAGATGCCGCCTGCGACTTAATTCCCGCAGGCTCGAAAGTGTACTGATGTCGACCACGGCCACGTCAGGAGTATGCTCCAATTGCACCCGTGGGAGGATGAGTCCGATGCCCTGGCCATGGTCCCATTCCTGGCGGGCATAGACCCGGGATTGCTGCACCATGTCGTTAGCCAGGAGTTCCCGGGCCAGCATGGTCATCTGGTCAGCTTGCAAGTTGTCCCCGGAAAAGAGGTAGAGCCTGGAAGTATAGACCGCGGCCGAAGCTGGCAGTTCGCGGCCCAGATAGGCGGCGATGGCCTCCCGGGCCACGGCCCCGGCGTTGTCCCGCACCCCGGGTTTGAAGCCGACCCAAACCGCCCAATCGAAATCGATGGCCTGGGCCAGGGGGCGGTAGCCGGAAATCTGGGTGGTGGGATGCGTGAAAATTTCGGTACGCACCGCCTCCATTTCATCGGAGGACAGGTCCAGATCCAGCATCAGAACTCGCAACACCCGCACGCGGTGGAAATCCAGGCCGAAATACTCCCTGGCCTTGCGGCGCACCCCCTCCCCTTCCGCGTCCGTCAGTTCCGGACGCCAGCCGATTTCCAATCGAGCCGCCATATGCCTCCCGATAACCACTGCTTATTCATAGAAATATACCCCAAGGCCGGCCAGAGAGAAAGACCTATGATGCACCGCCCATGAAAATCTGTTTGATTACTGTTTGGTTAGCAATGCCCCGAAGAAGCCGTCCAGGCCGTGCGCTGCCGGGGAAGTGCGGAAATAGCCGGGCGGGTTAACCAGACTGCGGGCCGGCGCCGGCAGGAGATCGGGGTCGGTTGCCAGGCGGAATTCGCGGTGGGCGGCGAGGAATGAGTCAATCAGACCTTCGTTTTCGGCGGGTTCAGTGGTGCACGTGATATAAAGCAGCCGGCCGCCGGGGCGCAGCGCCGCTGCGGCGGCCGTAAGCATAGCCCGCTGCCGGGCCGGGAAGCTGTCCAGATCGGCCGCGGTGAGGCGAGTCTTGATCTCCGGGTGACGCCGCAAAATTCCCAGGGCTGAGCAGGGGGCGTCCAGCACCGCCGAATCGACGCTTTGGGCCTTCACCGGCAGGGCTGCGGCCGCGTCCGCCCGCACTGCTTGGACCCAGCCGGCTCCCCAGCGCCGCAGATTAGACGCCAGTTCCCTGAGGCGACCCTGATGCTGATCCACGGCCAGCAACACCCCGCCGCCCAATTTCTCGGCCAGATGGGTGGTCTTGCCGCCGCGGCCGGCGCCCAATTCCAGCAGCAGGCTTCCCGGCGCCGCGGGCAGCAGCAAGCTGACCAATTGTGCCGCCTCATCCTGAAAAATCCATAAACCTTCACGGTAGGAAGGAAGCTCCAACGGCGGGGCCTCTATTTTGGTGAGACGCAGGCCCGAGGGGGAAAAACGGCAGGGTTCCGCTATCATCCCTTCCCGGGCCAGCCGCAGCTGGAGGCTCTTCGTATCGGTTTTTAGGGTATTGACGCGGATGGTCAGGGGTGGGATACGGTTATTGGCCGCCAGCCGGGCTTCGGTGGCGTCCAGGCCCCAGCGCCCCAGCCAGCGCCGCACCAGCCAGGCCGGATGAGAGTGTGCCACGCTCAAAGCTTGAACCGGATCGGCTTCACGGTCCGGCCAGGACGGCTCATCCGCAGCCAGGCGGCGCAGCACCGCGTTGATAAAACCGCCATAGGCCGGGGGCAGCCGCCGGGCCTTGGCCGCCAGAACAGCCTCGTGCACTGCGGCCCGGGCCGGCACTTTGTCCAACATCAGCAATTGATACGCCGCCAGCCGCAGGATCAACAGCACCATGGGATGCAACTTTTTCAGGGGAATGGCGGAGGCCTGGGAAATGAGGTAATCCAGCTTCAACTCCCAGCGCTTCACGCCCTGGACCAGTTCCAGCAAAAAGGCCCGCTCCGGCTGCAATAATGGCTGCCGTTTGAGGGTGGCTGCCAAAAGCTCTTCCACCGACCGATTCTTTCGCCCGGCCGCGGCCAGGATATCCAGGGCCAATGCCCTGGCGTTAGTTCCCCGGTCTGATTTGGATCTCTTGCTCAAAATCCCTTTATCCCCGGGCGTTCCGATTGAACCGGGTCACCATATCTCAATCATGCTAAGAAAAATTTGGACGGGAAGTTATTTAACTTACAACTTCGGGGATCTGAGCCGCATCATCCGTGGCTGCTTTGGCAAACTCCGGTAACAGGAAGGTCCTCAGGGCCTCCTCCACCTTCTCCAGGTTCACCAGGGTGTCATAACAGGGGCCGTGGGGCCGGGAATTGAGGACCCCGAAGACCGGCAAGGGGTAGCTGTCCTGGATGCCGCTGCTCAGGTCCCGTTCGCAGGCCACGGCGATGATCAGTTGGGGCCTGCGGTCCACGATGATGCGCCGGGCCAGGGTGCCGCCGGTGGCCACCGCCAGCCCCACCCCGTATTTTTCCGACAGCTCCGCCAATCCCTTAATGGGACATTTGCCGCAGCGTTTGCAATGCACCGTGCTGCCGGTGATGCGGAACTGACATTCATGGAACTGGAGGCAGTGGGGCATGAGCAGCAGCAGCTTGTTCGGAGTCGTGCGGTAATGCTGGGCCAGCACCAGTTGGTTGTTGATTTCAATAAAGGAGCGCCGCACCTGATCCTGGGAGACGCCGCAGAGTTTGCCCACTCCGCTCATCATGGGCAACAGCAGCTTGATGACCGCGCCCCGAAGCTTCTTGGAAAAAAACAGATCCCGGCCCAACATCACCGTCAGGGCGAGCAGCACGAAGGCCCCGATAACTAATAATAGCAGCCCCGAGAAAACTATCCCCAAAATCAGGGGCATCCGGGGGTGCAGGCTGGTAAGCCCGACGTAGGGAACGTACCACAATACGCCCAGGAGGAGCGTGAACAGCAGGCAGGTAACGGCCAGCAACCCCAGGAAGATCCGCTTCTGGGGTTTCAGGGAATTGCCGCCGTTGAGAATTTTTACCGGTTCATCCATTTAGATGCAGTGGTCAGTAGTCAGTGGTCAGTTTTTAGTTTTTAGCAAAAAATGAGATCGGCATTTTCCGGATGTTTCAATCCAATACTTGATGAAGTAGCTTATGCCCCCGGAGAAACTCCGAAACCGTCAGACGTTTATGTCCCGCCAGTTGCAGTTCTTTTACCAGAATGGCGCCCTGGCCGCAGGCGATTTCCACGCCCTGATCGACCACGTCCAAGACTGTACCCGGGGCTGCGGCCGTTCCTTTCAACTTTTTCACCCGCGCCCCGAATAATTTCAAAACCTTCTCCTGCCACAGGCCGTAAGCCCCGGGGACCGGGTCCAGCCCCCGGATCCAGCCGGCCACTTCATTGGCCGGAAGACTCCAATCGAGGCGGCGCATCTCGCGAGTAATGGGCGGAGCAAGGGTAGCGTCTGACTCGGCCTGCGGCTCCCGGATGGCCTCACCCCGGCGCAGTTTCTCCAGGGCCTGCATCAGCAACGTTGCGCCCAGCTCCGCCAGTTTCTGATACAGGCTGCCATAGTTGTCCTCTTCCAGGATGGGCAGCCGCTCCTGGAGAAAAACGGCGCCCGCATCGAGTTCGCCCGCCATCCACTGAATAGTGATCCCGGTCTCCCGCTCCCCCCGGATCAAGGCCCAATTTATGGGGGCGGCGCCTCGATACTTCGGCAGGAGAGAGGCGTGGACATTAAGCGGGCCGATGGATGGCAGGGCCAAAATCTCCTGGGGAAGAATACGGCCATAAGCCACAGCGACAATCAGCTCCGGCCGGAGTAACGTTAACTGCTCCAGAAAGGCAGGCTCCTTGAGACGCTGGGGCTGGAGCACCGGCAAATTCCAGGCAAGGGCCAGATCCTTCACCGGCGAGGGACTGAGCTTTTGTCCCCGGCCCCGGGGCCGGTCCGGCTGGGTGACCACCGCCAGCACCTCTTCTCCCGCAGCGAGTACGGCCTCCAGGGAAGGCAGCGCAAAGGCGGGGGTGCCCATGAAGATCAACCGCCAGGGTCCGTGCTTCACCTGGATGCCGCCTGCTTCTTGAGCCGCCTTAAATAGATGCCTCGCTTCAACCGGCTAATGCGGTCGATAAAAAGAATGCCGTCCAGGTGGTCCACCTCGTGCTGGATAACCACGGCCAGCAAGCCCTCTCCGGTAAGACTGATCTCCTTGCCTTCCCGGTCCACGCCCTTAACGGTCACCCGGGCGTGGCGCCGCACTTCGGCAGAGAAATCCGCCACCGACAGGCAACCTTCCTCGTGGGTGAGTTCCCCTTCTGCGTGGGTAATGCAGGGGTTGATGATCACCTTCAGGTCCCGGGCCCCGCCGTCCCGGTGCGCCACGTCAAAGACAATCAGCCGGTGCAGCACGCCCACCTGGGGGGCGGCCAGTCCCAGGCCCGGGGCGGCGTACATGGTTTCCGCCATGTCGTCGATGAGGTGTTGCAGCTCGGCGTTGATCTCAGTAACTTCCCGGGCCTGTTCCCTTAACACCGCGTCAGGCAATTTTCGAATAGGTATGACTGCCATAATATTTATGAATCTTCTGAGCCTCTTGCAAAAGTCTCCTTTCCTGTCATTCTGAGGGAGCGCAGCGACCGAAGAATCTCGGATAATTAAGGAAAATACGAGATCCTTCGCTTCGCTCAGGATGACAAAACTACTTTTTGAAAGAGGCTCTTCTAATTGCTCAAATTAGTTGGTGTCTTAACTTTAAGGTAAAACCGGGGATTTTTCAAGCACCTGTGAAAGGCGCAGACCAACTTATGGGGGAGGACCTGCCAAGAATCATCGCGATTGCCAAAGATAAATTCTTTTGCGGGGGTATGGCGAGCCGCTCCCCTAATTAACCAGGAATCGGCGAAACTTTTGGCAATCCTCGTATCGGGGAAAAGCGACTGTCCGGAATTGACTGAAGGACCCGTGGAGAGGGTCCTTCAGCTCAAAGAGGTTAAGCAGCCCTACTGCTTTGCAGGTGGCGCAGGAGGGGGCGCCATGCCGGGGCCATGACCCATGCCGCCGGGACCCATGCCGCCGGGACCCATGCCGCAGCCGCCGCCCATGCCCATGCCCATGCCCATACCCATGCCCATACCACGGCCGAAGGCGAGTTGGGGGGCGATTTTCCTGGCTTCGAGCCTAAAGGCCACGCTCTTCTCCATCATTTGGTCTCTCAGGGCGTTGATCTCTTTCTGTTTGGCCAGGATGGCCTTCTCATCAGGGTTTTCAGCTCTCCACAAGTCCCTCATTTCCATGTGCTTGATCATCATACCCTTACGCAAGTTGGCCGTATCGCTCCGGAACTTTTCCTTCAGGTCGAAGAATTTCCCCGCCTGCTCGGTGGTCAGATTCATCATGCCAAAACCGTGTCCATGACCCATGCCCATGGGGCCGGCGGCATAGACCGCGGCGGCCAGGCCCAAACCCAGTACCAGCGCCAATGCCAGCAGCCACAGCGTTACCTTTTTGCCTTTGCTCATTTACTTATCTCCTCTTTCTTTTAAGGGATATCTTTATTCCCGGTGTTCCGGGCTTTCAATGAATAAAACCCCGTCCATTCCCCAATCCGGCGCGGTTCGATTTTTTTCTGCCTTCGAAGAGGAGATTGTTAGAAGATCAGCAGGGAAATGCCGGCCAAGGCAGCCGCCACCCAGGGCAGATCTATCTTGCAGATCATCAGGGCGGCCGCTGCTCCGGCCAAGAGGACCAGGTCCTTGCCATCTTTCAAAGACGCCCAGCCCATTTGCAAGGTTACCATGGCCAGCATGCCCACCAGGGCTGCCAGAATCCCCTGTAGCAGCGGCCGCAGCCAACGCGACTCTTTGAGATTTCGATAAGGGTCAAACAGACAGACAATGATCATAATGGGCGGCAGAAAGACGCTGACCGTGGTGATCAAGGCCCCCCAGAAACCCTTAACGGCATAACCTACAAATGCCGCCAAAATGATCAGGGGCCCGGGCGTGGCGTAGCTCAAGAGGATGCCGTCCAGGAATTGCCGCAGATTCAGCCAGCCCAGATGCTCCACCACTTCCCATTGCAGGATGGGGATCATTACATAACCGCCGCCGAAACTGATAATCCCGATCTTGGCAAAAATCCAGGCCAGCCGGGCCAGTAACTCATCCTGACGCCCCAGCCCCAGGATGAAGACGGCTCCTGCCAGAACAGCGGCCAACGCCTGTAACCCTGGGCGTACCCAACCAGATTTTCTCCCGAGGGCCATCTTTTCGATTGCCGGCGCCTCAGGGAAGAATTGCCATTGCAGCCCCAACCTGGTTAGGCCCGCAGCCAGGAATACCAGAAAGTAGCTTAATCTCCCCCAAAAGGCCATCAGGGCCAGGAGGGTAATCAGTAAGTCAGGCCAGCGTTGGCAGATGGTCCGTCCCAGCCGCCAGGTGGTTTGCAGCAGCAAGGCGATGACCAGGGCGCCGAGCCCCCGGGAAACGGCTTGCACCCAGGAGAGGTTGCCAAAGCGAAAATAGGCGAAAGAGAGGCCCAACATCAGAAAAAAGGCGGGTAGGATGAAGCCTGCCGCGGCCGCCAGGGCCCCTGGCAGTCTCCGCAGCCGATAGCCGGCATAGGCGGCCAATTGCACCACCGTGGCCCCGGGAGCCATCTGGCACAGAGCCAGGCCCTCCAGGAATTCCGCCTGACTCAGCCAGCCTTTTTCTTCCACTACCCGGCGGCGCACCGGCTCGATCATGGCCAGGCCGCCGTAAGCGCTGATTCCCAGGTGCAGAAAGGAAGCGCTGATTTCCCAGAGGGTGGGGGCCTTCATGGGCGGTGGCTCAGAGCCGGAATCCCGGAGTTAAGAGCGGGAGTAATCGTCGTCCAGGCGCTGGATATCGTCTTCTTCGAGATAGCCGCCAGTTTGCACTTCAATGATGCGCAGCGGCTCGGCCGCCGGATTTTCCAGCCGGTGGGCGGTTTTCAGGGGAATGTAAACACTCTGGTTGCTGGTCACCAGTTTGAGGTCCGTGCCGATGGTCACCTTCGCGGTGCCCTGCACCACCACCCAATGCTCCGCCCGGCGCTGATGCATCTGCAGGCTGAGACGGCTGCCCGGGCTCACCTCGATCTGCTTGACCTTGTATCCCGGCCCCTCATCCATCACGGTATAGTGCCCCCAGGGACGGAACACCGTGGGATGGATCATCGACTCCACCATATTCTGCCGGGTTAAGTCCGCCACCAGGTCCTTGACTTCCTGGACCCGGTCCCGGTGACAGACCAGCGTGGCGTCAGGGGTATCCACCACGATGACGTTTTCCAGCCCGATGGTGGCCACCAAGCGATTCTGGGCGTAAAAGGTGCAGCCTTTGCTGTGCCGGTCCAGGGCCCGGCCCAGGAGGACATTTCCCTGATCATCTTTGGGGAAAATTTCTTGCAGAGCTCCCCAGGTGCCCACGTCGTTCCACCCCATCTCCACCGGCACCATAGCCACATTGTCAGCCCGCTCCATGATGCCGTGGTCCAGGGAGATATTTGGAAACTCCTTATAAATTTCGGCCAGGATCTCCCGGCCGCCATCCTCCGCAAGCCGGCCCAGTCCCTGACTCAATTCTGGCAAATGGCGCGCCATCGCCTCCAGCAACAGATCCCGGCGAAAGAGGAAGATGCCGCTGTTCCAATAATAGCCGCCCTCGTCCAGGAAGCCTTGGGCCCGGGCCAGATTAGGCTTTTCGATGAATCGGGCGGCGCGAAACCCGCTGCCTGGCGCATCCAGAGGCTCACCCTGCTTGATATAGCCGTAGCCGGTCTCGGGACGGTGCGGTGGAATACCAAAGGTCACCAGGTAACCGGCCTCAGCCCACCTGGCTCCCCGGTCCAAAGCCGCCAGCAGGCTCGCCTGGTCGCGAATAAAGTGATCGGCCGGAAACACCGCCACCAGACCAGTATCATTCTCCTCACCCAGCAAGGCTGCGGCCACCCCCACGGCGGGTGCGGTATTGCGTCCCTCCGGCTCCAGGATGAGGCGGATATTCTCCCAACCCTTGCGCCGCAACTCCAGACTGATCACGTCGGCCTGGGCGGCATTGGTCACCACCAGCATGCGCTCCAGGGGAATGGCGGGCAACAGGCGCTCGATGGTGGATTGAATCAGGGATTCCGAACCCAGCAAGCGCAGCACCTGCTTGGGATATTGGGAACGGCTCAGCGGCCAAAATCGGGAGCCGATGCCGCCAGCCAGAATAATTGCCGAAATGGGGGTGTTGTTCTCTTTAGTCATAATCTTAGCCCGTGGGTAAGCCTGTTCTGATTATCTCCAGCAAATAGCGGCCATAACCATTCTTCTTAAGGGGTTCGGCCAGCCGCCGCAGTTGATCCGCATCGATATAACCGTTGCGATAGGCGATTTCTTCGATGCAAGAAATCTTCAATCCCTGGCGCTTTTCAATGGTTTCCACGAACGCCGAGGCCTCCAGCAGGGATTCATGGGTGCCGGTATCCAGCCAGGCAAACCCTCGCCCCAAGAGTTCCACCTGGAGTTCTCCACGGCGCAGATATGCTTTATTCACGTCGGTAATCTCCAGTTCTCCCCGAGCCGAGGGCTTGAGACCGGCGGCGATCTCCACCACCCGGTTATCGTAAAAATAGAGCCCCGGCACGGCGTACTGCGACTTGGGGTTGGCCGGTTTTTCTTCGATGTCCAAGACCTTACCGGACGAATCAAATTCTACTATGCCATAGCGTTCCGGGTCCCGCACCCAATAGCCGAAGATCAGGCCGCCGCGCGTTAGGGTGACGGCGCGCTGCAGTATGCCCTGGAAGCCGTGGCCATAGAAGATGTTATCTCCCAACACCAGGCAAACCCGGTCATCTCCGATAAATTCCCTGCCGATAATGAAGGCCTGCGCCAGCCCGCCGGGATGGGGCTGCTCGGCATAGGCAAAACGCACCCCCAATTGGCGGCCATCGCCCAGCAGGGCCCTGAACCTGGGAAGATCCTCCGGGGTGGAGATAATGAGGATATCCTGTATTCCCGCCAGCAGCAGAACCGATAGGGAATAATAGATCATGGGCTTGTCGTAAACCGGCAATAATTGTTTGCTGACTACCCGGGTAATGGGATAGAGACGGGTTCCGGCGCCGCCGGCCAGGATGATCCCCTTCCAGCCCTTCTCAAAAATGGTCCGATCAGGCCTGGAACTTGGTTGGTTCATCATACATACCTTATCAGAATAATTTGAACTCGGTTCGAGGTTGAAATTACCTAATCATCCAGGCTAAGGCATTCCATATTTTACCATGATTTGGCTTGGAAAACAGTTTTTAACCGTCGCTGGTTTTCCCGGCGGCATTCACCTGATTGTGGAGGGTCGATTAATTTCTGAGCCCTATAGCGATTGCCAAAAATAATTTCTTGTAGGGGCGCATCCGCGTGTGCGCCCTCCTGCGGGCGGACACATGGGTCCGCCCCTACAATCCATCGGGTTATCGGAAAAAACTTTGGCAAACGCTATAAATGAGATGTGCGATAAATTCCTTGGAGGCTTCAGCAAGATTTCCCCAGGCTCCGGCACCACAGGGCTCAAGGCGATCTTGGAAAAATCTGGCGCGTTTCTAGGCTTTAATTATCTTTGCCATCTTTGCTCCGGGAAAGACATTGCGTGTATCCACCACCAGGGCGGCATGGGCCGCGATCTTGTCATAATCGAGACTGGAATGGTCGGTGGCGATCAGCACTGCGTCGTAGGAAGCAAGATTGTCCGGGGTCAACGGCACTGAGCGCAGGTTAAAATCATGGCGCCTGGTTCGAGGCATCACCGGAATATGCGGGTCGTGATAATCCACCTGGGCCCCTCGTTTGAGCAACAGGTCGATGAGCTTCAAGCTGGGGGATTCCCGCAGGTCATCAACGTCCTTCTTATACGCGATCCCCACCACCAGAACCCTGGCGCCATTTATCGACCGGCCCTGATTGTTGAGCCCTTGGACCAGGCGCTCGATAACATAGTACGGCATGGAAGTATTAATATCTCCCGCCAATTCGATAAAGCGGGTGCTGAAATCGTATTCCCGCGCCTTATAGGTAAGGTAGAAAGGATCAATGGGGATGCAGTGCCCTCCCAGACCGGGGCCGGGATAAAAAGCCTGAAATCCAAAAGGCTTGGTTTTGGCGGCGTTGATCACCTCGTAGACGTCGAGGCCCATGCGGTGGCACAAAACCTTAAGCTCATTAACCAGCGCAATGTTGACGGCCCGGTAAATATTCTCCAGGAGTTTGGTCATCTCCGCCACCCGGGTGGAAGATACCGGTACTACCTGTTCCACCACCTGGCCATACAGGGCCGCCCCCAATTCTAAACAGGCGGGGGTGTATCCCCCCACCACCTTTGGGGTATTGCTGAGTTCGTGAGCGGCGTTGCCCGGGTCCTCCCGTTCTGGCGAATAAGCCAGAAAAAAATCTTCTCCCACCCGCAAATTGCTTTCGGCCAAAATGGGCAAGATAATTTCATCGGTGGTTCCGGGGTACGTGGTAGACTCCAGGGCGATCAATTGTCCGCGGCGCAGGGTGGCGGCAATGTCTTTGGCACTCCTTTCAACATATTCCAGATTGGGTTCCCGGAAGCGGTTCAGCGGCGTGGGAACGCAAATCAGCAGGGCGTCCGGCTCTCCCAACCGCTTAAAATCATGGGTTGCTTCGAAAAGCGAACCCGATTCCTTGAATCTGATGCCGGCGATCTGTTCACCGGGAATATGCATGATATAAGACCGGCCTTCATTAAGGGCCTCTACTTTTTGCTTATCGGCATCGAATCCGAGAACCCGGAAGCCCTTCCCGGCAAAATGCAGCACCAGGGGCAAGCCCACGTAGCCCAGGCCGATCACCCCGATTAAAGCTGTGCCTGTGGAAATTTTTACTTGGAGATCTCGTTGGGGATCGCCCATAATTCACTTCTCTCCTAATATCTGGTCCTTTGGTCGAAGTCGCAGAGTGCTATCTTCTGCTGACCCCGTGATAATTTAGATACCATTTCACAAAGCGAGGGATGCCTTGAGCAATCGTAGTTTCAGGCTCAAAACCCAATTTTTCCTGAGCCCGCTTTATGTCGGCGAAAGTTGCTGGCACGTCCCCCGGCTGGATAGGCAAAAGCTCCTGCCTGGCCTTGACCTTCAGTTCTTTCTCCAGTAAGGCGATCACCGTTCCCAGGTCTTCCGCGTGGTGGTTGCCCAGGTTGATGATTTCATAATCTTCCAGTCCGGAAACGGCCAAGGAGGCCAAAACCCCCCGAACGATGTCGTCGACGTAGGTAAAATCCCGGCGCATCCGTCCATAGTTGAACACCTTGATGGGCCGGTTCCGGAGCATGGCCTCGGTAAACAGCCACATGGCCATATCCGGCCGGCCCCAGGGGCCGTAGACCGTAAAAAATCGCAGGCCGACAGTCCGCAGGCCAAATAGGCGGGTATAGGCATGGGCCATCAACTCATTGGCCTTCTTGGTGGCGGCGTAGAGACTGATGGGGGTGTCCACCCTTTGGCCTTCGGAGAACGGCATTTCGGTCAGGCCGGCATATACACTGGAGCTGGAGGCATAAACGAACCGCTCCACCTGAAATCTTTTGGCCAATTCGAGGAGGTTGAGGAAACCCTCGAGATTGGACTTCTGGTAAGCAAAGGGATTGACCAGGGAATAGCGCACCCCGGCTTGGGCCGCCAAGTGGCAGACCTTAGGGGGGCTGTGGGCCTCAAACAGCTTCTCCAGGGATGGAAAGTCGGTCAGGTCGCCGGCAATGGAGGTGAAATTAGGAAACTGGCGTAGTTGATGATCCCGATCCCGCTTTAAAGCGGGAGAATAATAATCATTATAATTATCCAGACCAACTACCGTAGCGCCTTGCTTCAGCAGCTCCCGCGCTACGTGAAAACCGATGAACCCGGCGCTGCCAGTCACTAAAAAGGTAGTATTTTTAAGCTGCGATTCCCATTCCATATATATCCTCGATCGGATTCCTTATCAAATCTACCCGCCAATTTCAATCTTATCCTTAACTATAACTTATGAGCCTCTTGCAAAATGTAGCCGCAGGCTTCAGCCTGCGCTTGCACAGGCTAGAAAGCCTGTGCCACCAGGGAAAGAAGATTCTTCGCTCTCTAAATGAATTTTGCAAGAGGCTCTTATAACTCACCAATATTTGTCACGATACTTTTTATAATAGGCCACCGTTCGACCGATCCCGTCTGGCAACGAGGTCCGGGGCCGCCAGCCTGTGGCCCTGCTGATCTTGTCAATATTGCTGAGGTAATCTCCGGTTTCCACGAAGTAGCGGTCCGCCGGCCATTCCACCTGCTGCACCTGGGTGCCGGGCACGGCTTCAGCCACCATTTGGGCCATTTCGATGAAGGGCGTGCTGGTGGCGGACCCCAAATTAAATACCTCCCCCGAGACTCCCGGCGTCTGCGCCAGGGCCAGCATGGCTTCAGCCAGATCTTCGACAAAGATATAATCCCTGCCCTGCCGGCCTTCACCGTAGATGGTCAGAGGTTTGCCCTCCAGCGCCAGCCGGATGAACCAGTTGACTATGCCGTATTTGCTGTGCTTCATCTGCTGCCGGGGGCCATAGGGATTGGCGATGCGCACGCTCACCGTTTCCAGACCATAGGCCTCTTGATAAAAGTGATAATATTTCTCCCCCGCCAGCTTATGAATGCCGTAGATGCTCAAGCAGTTGAACGGATGACCTTCGTCCACCGGGTTGTATTCGATTTTGCCATAGACAAATCTCGAACTGGCGAAAACCAGCCTGGCCCGGGTCTCGGCCTCGCGGCAGGCCTCCAGGACCTGCAAATGTCCTTTGCAGTTAATGTCCAGGTCCAGCATGGGGTCGGTGTTGCTATCCACATAACTCACCTGGCCGGCCAGACTGAAGATGAGGTCCGCCTCCCGGACCAGACTTTTCACCAGCGAGCCGTCGCGGATATCGCCCTGGATGAACTTTATGGCCCCGAAAATGCCTTCCAGATTAAAGAGGTTGCCGCCGTAGACCGGCAGCATGGCGTCCAGAATGGTGACCTGGGCTCCGGAATTCACCGCCA
>JAMCQY010000265.1:444-22670 GCA_023381945.1 Deltaproteobacteria bacterium | reverse complement strand
CGGGGCATCATGACGTCCAGGACCAACACGTCAGGCCGGCGTTGCTTGATGGCCGCCTCGCCCTCAATGCCGTCATAGGCCTTGCCGACCTCGAAGCCCTTGCTCTCCAGCATCATCGCCACAGTTTCCACCAGATCAGGATCGTCGTCCACAATCAGCACATATTTACCAGACATGAGGTCTCCCCTTTCTAGATGGCGTTACTTACCCTAATTATTAGTCACTAAGATGGTAAATTACAAGGCACTTTCGGGCCGGGTAAATTTTACCCGGAAAAAAATTCCCTGTTTCTCTACTGCGGCCGGGGATACAGACCAGCCCGCTCCACGATTTCCGGGACCTTCTCCTCCCATTCGATGGCCATAAGGTGGAAGCCCTTGACTCCCGGGACGCTCTTGAGTTCCTCGATCTGCTCGACGGCCAGGTTGATGCCTTCCGCTGCCTGCTTCTCCTTGGGCACGCCACCGATGCGCTTGACGATCTCATCGGGAACATCCATGCCCGGCACCCGTTTTTGCATATACTTGGCCATGCCCACGTTTTTCATGGGGGTAATGCCCGCCAGGACGGCCACTTTTTCCGTCAGGCCCTTGTCCGCGGCGATTTTCATGAACTCCTTGAATTTGTCCAGGTTATAGATGCACTGGGTCTGGACGAATTGCACCCCCGCCGCGGCCTTCTTGCCCATGCGGACCGCCCGCATGTAGACGTTGGGACCGGCGAAGGGGTTGACGGCGGCGCCGATGAACATCTGGGGCTTCACCTGGAATTCAAAACCGCCGAGCATCTTGCCTTCATCCCGCATCATCTTCACCGCCATGGCCAGCTGCGTCGAATCCAGGTCAAAGACATTGGCGCAGGTGGCGTGGTCGCCGAAGTGCTGGTGGTCGCCGGTCAGGCAGAGGATATTGTTGATCCCGAAGCTTGCCGCCCCCAGGATATCGCTCTGCAAGGCGATGCGGTTACGGTCCCGGGTGGTCATCTGCAGGATGGGCTCCAGCCCCATGAGCTTGATGCGAATGCAGCAGGCCAGGGAGCACATGCGGCACACTGAAGTCTGGTTGTCAGTGACGTTGATGGCGTCCACGTGGTCTTTGATCAGCTTGGCCTTATGTTCGATCACCGCGCCGTCGGCATTGCGGGGCGGACCCACTTCGGAGGTGACGGCCACCTGACCGGAGGCGATAATTTTCTGGAGTTTGCTGGGAGTCGTCTCGCTCATATCCGTAAGTCCTCTCTGACAATCTTGCGGGGTCCGCCATCCCGGGAAGTGGTCCAGTCTTTGGGCACCACCGGCCTTTCGAAGCGGTCCAGTTGCCCCAGGGTCTTGAGGCGTTCGTAAATCAGCTCCCAGCCGCAGGGAATCTCCGGGTTGACTTCGCACTTGCCTTTGTCGGAGCCGCCGCAGGGGCCGTTAAGCATGCGCTTGGAGCAGCGGGCGATGGGGCAGATGCCGCCGGTCTCGGCCAGGATGCAGCGGCCGCAGGCCGCGCAGCGCTCGGAGTAGAGCCCCCGCTCCTCGTTGACCCCCATAAAACAGGTGTCCACCCCGGGGAAGACGAGCTTGTTGTTGTACATCTCCGCCAGGTACTGGATGCCGCAGCCGCAAGCCAGGGAGACCGCGGCGTCGTAGCCGTCCATGCGGTCGCTGAGCTGCGCCAGGTACTCCTTTTCGCATTGGCGGGTGAGGCTGGTTTCATCCACCTGGACCTGTTTGCCCGCCTGGGTGAAGTAGAGCCTTAGGGCCGCGGCCAGAATCTTCGCCTCTTTGAGGCCGCCGGCCTCGCAGACGGTGACGCAGCCGTCGCAGCCGGCAATGAGCAACCTCTGGAAATCCTTGACATTGTCGATAATCTCTTCCAACGGCTTGGGTTTTGCCTTGATCATGTGGTTACCTCCCCGGCGGCGAAAGCTGCCTTAGCCTTTTCTTTCACACCTCGAATGGGGCTCGGTCCCAGTTCCAGGATTTTGTTGGTCATCTCCGTGACAATCTCGGCGAACCTGCCCCCCATGCCGGAGGAGAGATTGAACATCCCCACGCGCTCGCCCCCCAGGCCCACCTTGTCCAGGATTTCCTTAGCCCGTTTCACCCGGGTCTTGGCGAACAGATTGCCTCGCTGGTAATGACAATCGCCTTCCATGCAGCCCACCACGATGACCCCGTCGGCCCCGTATTCAAAAGCCTGAAGGATGTGGATAAGGTCCACCTTGCCGGTGCACGGGACCTCGATGATCCGCACGTTGGGCGGGTATTGCAGTCGCATCGAACCTGCCAGGTCCGCGGCGGAATACGCTCAGTAGTGGCAACAGAACCCGACGATTTTCGGCTCAAACGGTTCCATCATGGGGGCTCCTTTAGGGTTATCGTAGGGGCGCACCCATGTGTGCGCCCTTATTTGGGCGGACACGCGGGTCCGCCCCTACAACTCAAAACAGCGTCTTAATCTTGGCGCTCAGTTGGTCATCCTCAAAATGCGACACCTGGATCACCTTGGCCGGACACTCCGAGGCGCAGGTGCCGCAACCCTGGCACAGGGCCTCGTTAATCTCCGAGACGTTCTCCTTATTGATCTGGGGCACGCCGTACGGACAGGTGCGCACGCACACCAGGCAGGCGGCGCAGCGCTCCGGCGACACATGGGCGGTGACGCCGCTGATGGTCTGCCGGGTGTCCGCCAGGAAGGCCCCGGCCCGGGAGGCCGCAGCCTGGGCCTGGGCGATGGACTCGGTGATAAGCTTGGGATTGTGGGCCAAGCCGCAGAGGAAAATGCCCTCCGAAGCGAAGTCCACCGGCCTCAGCTTGGCATGGGCCTCGATGAAGAATCCCGCGGCGTTCCTGGGGATCTTCAAAAGCGAGGCCAGTTCCTCGGTATCATTAGGCCGGACTCCGGCGCTCAGGACCACGGCATCCACCGGCAGGCTTACCGGCCGTTCCAGGACGTGGTCGATGAAGGTGATGCTTAAATCACCGTTTTCATTCTTGACCTCCGGCAGACACTCCGGGTCGAAACGGGCGAAGAGCACCCCGTGGTCCCGGGCCTCCTTGTAGTAGTCTTCCATCAAGCCGTAGGTGCGCATATCCCGGTAAAGGATGAGCACTTCGGTCTCCGGATTGTTCTTTTTCAATTGCAGGGCGTATTTTACCGCGCCCTGGCAGCAGATGCGGCTGCAGTTGGGGTTCTCCTCGTTGCGGGAGCCCACGCACTGGATGAAGGCCACCCGGCCCCAGCCGGCTGCTTCCGCCGGTTTCTCGTGGAGGAACCGGCCCAACTCCAACTGAGTCATTATGCGATGATGCTGGCCGTAGAGGAACTCCTTGGGCTGGTACTCATGGGCCCCGGTGGCCACCACGGTGACGCCGTGGTCGATCTTGCGTTCGTACATGCCGGGCCCCACCAGCACCTCCGTGGTGAAGTTGCCTTTGTAGCCTTTGAACCCTACCACCAGGGCTCCGGTGAGCACCTGGATCCTGTCATGGGTTTTTACCAGATTGATCAGGTTGTCGAGGTAAGGCGCCACTTCCGAGCCTTCGAGGGTGTGGTGGATGTTCCAGGCGTTGCCGCCCAACCGATCTTCCTTTTCCAGGATGACGGTTTCGAACCCCTGGTCCGCCAGGTTGAGGGCGGCGTTCAGTCCCGCCACACCGCCGCCAATCACCAGAGCCCGCTGGTTGATGGTCAGGGGCTTTTCCATCAGGGGCTTGAGCAGCGAGGCCCGGGCCACCGCCATGCGCACCAGGTCTTTGGCTTTTTCCGTGGCCTTCTCCGGTTCCTGCATGTGCACCCAGGAGTCCTGGTTGCGGATATTGGCCATCTCGAAGAGGTATTTATTCAGCCCGGCGTCGATCAAAGTCTCCCGGAACAGGGCCTCATGCGTGATCGGTGTGCAGGCTGCCACCACCACCCGGTTGAGCTGGTGCTCTTCGATGAGTTTGGCCATGGTTACCTGGGTGTCCTGGGAACAGGTGAAAAGATTTTCCTGCACATAGACCACGTTGGGCAGGGTCTTGGCATATTCGGCCAAACCAGGCACATCGACGATGCCACCGATATTGATGCCGCAGTTGCAAACAAAGACGCCGATGCGAGGTGCATCCTCCGGCTTGATTTCCTTAGCTTCGGGAACCTGCCTGGATGCGGTGCGGGTCCAGCGGGCATCGCCCAGGGCGGCGCTCACCGCACCCGCGGCCGCCGAGGCCTGCATGACCGACTCGGGAATGTCCTTGGGGCCCTGCATGGCGCCGCAGACGTATACTCCGGGCCGGGAAGAGACCACCGGCGCGAACTGTCGGGTTTGGACGAAGTCGTGCTGATTCAGGTCCGCCTGCAGCGTCTGGGCCAGGCGCTTGGCCGGTTCGCTCACCTCCATGGCCACCGACAGGACCACCAGGTCGAACTCTTCGGAGCGCTTGACCCCGCTTTCATCCGTGTAGCTAATGATCAGGTTGTCATTGGGGGCCGGGTCGATGGTATGGATCCGCGAGCGAATGAAACGCACACCTTGCTCTTTGGCCCGGTTGTAATACTGCTCGAACTCCTTGCCGAAGGTCCGCATGTCCATGAAAAAGATGGCGGCATCCAGTTCGTAATCCTTGCAATGCTCCTTGGCGATCACCGCTTCTTTAATGGCGTACATGCAGCAGACCGACGAGCAGTAGGAGTGGTATTTGACGTCCCGGGAGCCGACGCACTGGAGCCAGGCGATCTTCTTTGGTTCCTGGTGGTCCGAGGGCCGCACCAGGTGGCCGCCGAAGGGGCCGGAGGCGCTCAAAATCCGCTCAAATTCCAGCGAAGTGACCACGTTGGGGAAGCTGGCATAGTGATAAGACTTGAATTTGCTTGGATCGAAGGTCTGGAACCCCGGAGTCATGATCACCGCCCCGACCTCGATCTCCCGCTCCTTGTCCTGTTCCTCCAGGTTCACGGCACCGGCCGGGCAGAACTTCTCGCAGGCCTTGCACTTGCCTTTCTTGAAATAGAGGCAATTGGCCTTGTCGATGGCGTACTTCAGCGGCACCACCTGGGGATACAGGACGTAGGCCGCCTTGCGGTTGCCCAGGCCCTGGTTGAATTCGTCCGGCACCTTTTTGGGGCATTTCTCGGCGCAGACGCCGCAGCCGATGCATTTGCTCATATCGATATAGCGGGCCGGCTGCGCCACCTTGACGGTGAAGCGGCCTGCTTCGCCGCTGATGGACTCCACCCGGGCCGGGGCCAGGATCTCGATGTTGAGATGCCGCCCGCATTCCACCAGCTTGGGAGAGAGAATGCACATGGAGCAGTCATTGGTGGGAAAGGTCTTGTCCAACTGGGCCATGGTCCCGCCGATGCCGGGCTTGGACTCCACCAAATGGACAAAAAAGCCGGAATTGGCCAAATCCAGGGAAGCCTGGATGCCGGCAATCCCTCCACCCACCAACATCACGGAGCCGATGTTGCCGCTCCGGGACTCTTCCTTCACCATTGGATCTTTCTTTTTGGGCATAATCTGGTCCTTGAAGGTTTGCGACAGTGGACGCTAAACCCCAAACTCCAACTTGGCCGCAGCCAGGATAGCCGGCAGCTTGTCCTCCCAGCCGATGGTGGAGATGTTCACTCCGTTAAAACCCTTGTCCTTCAGCGCTATAATAATTTCCGCGGCGATCTGCACGCATTCCCGCACCCGGTCCGGTGCCTTTTGAATCCGGGTGATGAACTCTTCCGGTATCTTGGGTTCCAGATGCCGGTTAATATAGCGGGCCATGCCCACGGACTTGAGGAGCAGAACGGTGGGGATGATGGCAGCGTTCCGGCCCTTCAAATAGCCGGTGAATTTGGCCAAAGGCGCTACATCGTAAACCGGCGGAGTGATGAAAAAAGAGGCCCCCGCGGCGATCTTTTTATCCAGTTCCGCCACCTCATCCAACAGGGCCGCATCGCTCGCGGGAATCTTCACGGTGGCGCCCACAAAAAAGCGTGGCGCCCCCTGGAGATCCACCCCGGCCAAGTCCCGCCCCGTCTGCATGGTTTGGATGGCGCCGAGCAGTTGCAGCAGACTGAGATCATTGACCGCCCGGGCCTCGTGGTGGTCACCAAAAGTGATCTCCTCACCCGAGACCGCCATAATGTTGGGCACCCCCAACGCCTGGGCGGCCAGCAAGTCGGCCTGCAGGGCCAGGCGGTTGCGGTCCCGGCAGCAACATTGCATCACCGTTTCCAAACCTTTGCTCTGCAACAGCAGGGCGCCGCCCAGAGAACTCATCTTCATGACCGCATTGCTCATCTCTGGGATGACAAAGGCATCCACCTGACGCTTGACACTGCCGGCATTGGCCACCATGGCGGCGACATCGGTCCCCTTGGGCGGCTCCATCTCCGCCAGCACGACAAATTCTCCGGAAGCCAGTTTCTTTTGTAATTGCATCGAACTCCCCTCTGGATTAGTGGGATGAGCGCCCCAGGGCATTGGAGATGGCTAAGATGAGTTCATCCATGCCAAACGAATTTACATGGTAATAAAAGATGCCTTTTTGCCTGATCCGGCTTTCCTGTTCCGGATTGTTTTCATCAGCGGTGATGATGATGGGGAGCTTCTTGTCCAACCCCTTGATGATGGAAATCGCCTCAAAACCCATGGGCTCAGGCAGGCGCACATCCATCACCAGGACATTGACCTTCTCATTCTGAATGGTCATGAGGAGGTCCTTGAGGTTGTCCACCAGCTTAAATCGATGGCCCTGTGCCTCCAGCCAGGAACAGAGACCTTGCGCCAGCTCGCAGCCGCGCTCGGCAATTAACAGCGTGTTGCATTTCTCGGTCATCAACTCACCCGGAATTAAGGTAAGAGGCCTGCGAAATTGTCGAAGCAGTCACTCCCTTGTTATTAAAAGCAAGGGCTGTGCCAAAGACAAGACTACCGGAAGTGGGGACTAATGCTGGACGGAATGGTTGATATCAATCAAGAAAAGAAAAGGGGTTCTGAGGCAAAATTACCGGGGGAAAAAGGTGGTTATGGATTAACTTATGGATATTCTTCATAATTGTCGTAAATGAGTAAAAATGCCACATGTGCGAAAATTTTTCCTAACCACTTTTGACTTTGTAGTTGAAGGTATTTAGCTGATTATTTTGGTTATTTTCTCTGAAAATGTAGTCCCGGCGCCCTTGCCGGGTAATGAATCGCCCGAGGGCGGGTGCTACATTTTTTATGGTTTTGGGAATATTATTGGTAGGGGCGGCTCACGAGCCGCCCGATGGATTCACTGATAATTTGGGCTAATGGGCGGTTCAAGAACCGCCCTTACAGCGAAGAGTATTTAGGACAGGCGCCCTCGCCTGTCCAAGTACAGCCGGGGCGGCTGTCCTACACAACTTATAATTATTTCGCCCCCTTCTGCTGTATCCTGGCCCACGGGTCTTTCAGGGTGACGGTGCGGTTAAAGACCGGGGCGCCAGGAGCCGAATCCTGGTCGACACAAAAATAGCCCTGGCGCTCGAACTGGAAGAAGCTGCCCGGCGCGGCCTTAGCCAGACCGGGTTCCAGCCGGCAGGATTTCAGGATTTCGAGGGAATTGGGGTTGAGGTCCGCCAGGAAATCCCCGCCGTGTGCCGATCCAGGCTCCGGTTGGGTGAAGAGCCGGTCGTAGAGGCGCACCTCCGCCGGCACGGCATGGGCCGCCGACACCCAGTGCAGGGTGGCCTTCACTTGGCGGCCGTCCGGCGCATAACCTCCCCGGGTCTCCGGATCATAGGTGCAGCGCAGTTCCACCACCTCGCCCTGGGCGTTCTTCACCACGTCCACGCATTTGATGTAGTAGGCGTAGCGCAGCCTGACCTCCCGGCCCGGAGCCAGGCGGTAAAACTTTTTGGGCGGCTCCTCCATAAAGTCTTCCCGCTCCAGATAGAGTTCCCGGGAAAAGGGCACCTTCCTGGTCCCGGCGGCCGGGTCCTCTGGGTTGTTAACCGCCTCTAATTCCTCCACCTGCCCTGCGGGATAATTCTCGATAACTACCTTCAGGGGCCGCAGCACCCCCATGACCCGGGGGGCGCGGCGGTTCAAATCCTCCCGGACGCAAAATTCCAGCAAGGCCAGGTCCACCAGGTTTTCCCGTTTGGCGACGCCGATGCGCTCGGCGAAATTACGCATGGCCTCCGGGGTGAAGCCCCGGCGGCGAATCCCGGCCAGGGTGGGCATGCGGGGGTCGTCCCAACCGGCAACCAGGCCTTCGTTCACCAGCTTCAGGAGCTTGCGTTTGCTCATCACCGTGTAGCTCAGGTTGAGCCTGGCAAACTCGATCTGCTGCGGATGACACGGGACCGGCAGGTTGTCCAGGGTCCAATCATACAGGGGCCGGTGGTCCTCGAACTCCAGCGTGCAAATGGAGTGGGTGACGCCTTCGATGGCGTCCGAAATGGGGTGGGCGTAATCATACATGGGATATAAGCACCACTTGTCCCCCGTGCGATGATGCTCGGCGTGGAGGATGCGGTACAGCACCGGGTCCCGCAGATTAATATTGGGTGACGCCATGTCAATCTTGGCCCTGAGAGTCCGGGCCCCATCGGGAAACTCCCCGGCCCGCATACGATCAAACAGGTCGAGGTTCTCGGCCGCCGAGCGGTTGCGGTAGGGGCTGTCCTTACCGGGCTCGATGAGAGTGCCCCGATACCTACGGACCTCATCCGCAGTCAGGTCGCAGACGTAAGCCTTGCCAGCTTTGATCAGGTGCACGGCATAATCGTACATCTGCTGGAAATAGTCCGAGGCGTAATAGAGGCGATTGCCCCAGTCGAAGCCCAGCCAGCGCACATCAGCCATGATGGAATCGACGTACTCCACTTCCTCTTTGCTGGGGTTGGTGTCGTCGAACCGGAGGTTGCAGACCCCACCGAACTGGGCCGCGATGCCGAAGTTGAGACAGATGGATTTGGCATGGCCGATGTGCAGGTAGCCGTTGGGCTCCGGGGGAAAGCGGGTCATGACCCGGCCGCCGTGTTTCCCGGCCTTCAGGTCTTCAGCCACGATATCGCGAATAAAGTCAGAGGGTTGTGGTTCCATTTCGCTCATATCATTATCCTTCCGGGGAAGTGGAAATTCCATTAATCGAGACGCCTATAAATTAAATCGTTCCAGGATAAAGGCAACCGCGGTGTCTTGTAACAATTTTCTCCCTAACAACAATTGGATAGCCTGGGGTTAAATTATATACTAGTAATGTCTGGAGGGGAAACTCCGATAAAGGATATCTGATGATGATCGAAGCTTACGGCGGTTATGAGCAAGGCCCCATCCGGCCCCCCAGCGAGGCCGGCAGCCTGCTGCTGCGGGTGACCCGCAACTGCCCCTGGAACCGCTGCAAATTCTGCCCGGTCTATAAGGGCACGGAGTTTTCGGTTCGCCCCACCGCCCACGTGCGGTGCGACATCGACGCGCTCTACGAGGAGGTTCAGTCGCTCAACGGCGGGGGCAGGCAGGCCTCCAGCGACCCTGTTGCCCGGCAGGCCGCGGCCAATTGGCTCAGAAACGGCCGGCGCTCGGTCTTTCTCCAGGACGCCGACAGCCTGGTGATTCCGCCGGCGGAAATGCTGGGGATTCTGCGTCACCTGACCGAAAAATTTCCCGGGATACCGCGAATAACCTCCTATGCCCGCTCCGCGACAGTGGCCCGGATAGGCCTGGCTGACCTGAAGGATATCCGGGAGGCGGGCCTGAACCGCCTGCATATCGGTCTCGAATCAGGCAGCAATGAGGTGCTGCGCCGCATGCACAAGGGGACGACTCAAAAGAACCAGATTGCGGCCGGCCAGAAGGTGAAGCGGGCGGGCATGGAGCTTTCGGAATATTACATGCCGGGTCTGGGCGGCCGCTCCTTGCGTTCGGCTAATGCCAAAGAGACCGCCGCGGCCCTAAACGAGATCAACCCTGACTTTATCCGGCTGCGCTCCCTGGCCATCCCCTGCAGTGCTCCGCTTTATGAAGAATATCAAGCCGGACGCTTCGACCGGCCCAGTGATATCGAAATGGCCCGGGAGATTCTGCTTTTCCTCGAATCCTTGCAAGGAATCACCAGCACCGTGGCCAGCGACCACATTCTCAACCTGCTGCCGGAGGTGGAAGGAACCCTGCCCCAGGACCAGGGCCGCATGATTGCGGTGATCGAGAGATTTTTGCAGATGAGTCCGGAAGAACAGTGTCTTTATCAGGTCGGGCGGCGCACCGGGGTTTTCGGCGGCCTGCATGACCTGCAAAACCCCTTCCACCGCCGCCGGGCCGAGGAAATCGTTCGAAAAAATGACCTCACCCCGGCGAATGTGGATGAGGTTATTGCGGAATTGATGCGGCGGTTTGTCTAATTACTTTTTGTTTTTTCGATTTTTATTATAATAAAAAATCATATCAAATTTTCAAAGTTTATTTGAGTTGAAGCAAAGAGTGGTAGGGCGGGCCTCCGTGCCCGCCAAATGCCCGCTCGCATGAATGATAATTCAGAAAATAAGATATGGATCTATCATAGAAGATTGCCGCATTGGCGTCTGGGCGGCTCAACTTATTTTGTTACCTGGAGGTTAAATAAGTTTCAAGAAATTCTTACTCCAGCCGAACGTGAATTAATCGTGTCCACCTTAAAGCATTTTGAAACGAAACGATTTGATCTTTTCGCTTATGTAGTAATGCCTGATCATATTCACCTTTTAATCAGGCCATACGAAAAATATCTCCTTCACCAAATTGTTCACTCTTGGAAATCCTATAGCGCCAATAGATTGCAACGTGAATATAACAGGGAAGGCAGAATCTGGCAGGAAGATTATTTTGATCGGATTATGAGAGATGAAAGTGAATTCCTTGAGAAGGCTCAGTATATTTTAAATAATCCTCTCAAAGTCGAGCCGCAAGATATCAATTATCCATGGGTATGGGTTTTCAATGAATAGCCACAAATGGCGGGCACGGAGGCCCGCCCTACCAAATAAATTGTATTTGGTAAAGCGGCGTGGAGTGCATATATCTTACAAACTTTTTTCTCTCTTCGTCGTTTCGCCTTCGTCAAACCCTTTTCAGCAATTTCTTCAACTCCGGCCAGGAGCGGGTATTCAACACGTCGTCAGCCTCCAGCCAGCCGCGCCGGGCCTGGCCGATGCCCCAGCGCATGAAGCCTAAATCCGAGGTGCTGTGGGCGTCGGTGGAGATAGAGACCTTGACTCCCACATCCTTGGCCAGCTTGCAGTGGATGTCGATCAGGTCCAGCCGGTCAGGCTGGGCGTCCAGTTCCATGAAACAGCCCCGCTCTTTGGCGGCTTTAATCAGCCGCTCCATGTCCAGGTCGGAAGGGTCCCGGCGATGAATCAGGCGGCCGCTGGGGTGGGCCAGGATGTTGAAATAGGGATTATCCATGGCCTTGAGAATCCGGGCGGTCTGCTTTTCCCGGGGCAGGTTGTGGTGATAATGGGCGGCACAGACGGTCAGGTCGAGTTCCTTGAGGATATCGTCCTCCAGGTCCAGGGAGCCGTCTTCCAGGATATCCAATTCGATGGCCTTGAGCAGGATGATACCGTCCAGTTTGGCGTTGAGGCGGTCGATCTCGGCGATTTCGGCAGCCAGGTTCTTGGCGTCATGGCCGTGGGCCATGCTCACCCTCTTTGAGTGGTTGGTGATGGCCAGGTATTCGTAGCCCCGTTCCTTGGCGGCCTGGGCCATTTCTTCCAGGCTGTTGCGTCCGTCGGTGGCCTTGGTGTGGGCGTGGAGGTCGCCGCGGATGTCCTCCAAGGTGATCAGCTTGGGAAGTTTGCCTTGCCGGGCGGCCTCGATTTCGCCCCTATCCTCCCGCAATTCCGGTTCGATAAAGGGGAGGTCCACCATTTTATAAACTTCTTCCTCGGTCTTGCCGGCCACGCGCTTGTCGCCTTGAAAGACCCCGTATTCATTGATCTTGAGGCCGCGCTGCACCCCCAGGTGCCGAATGGCGATGTTATGGGCCTTGGAGCCGGTGAAATAGTGCAGCGCCGCGCCGTAGCTTTCCTTCGCCACGGCCCGCAGGTCCACCTGAAGGCCGTTCCGCAGCACTAGGGTGGATTTGGTGTCACCTTTGGCCACAACCTTGGCCGCATCCTCGTAGGAGACGAAGGCGTCCATTACCCGGGCGGCATCTTTGCAGGTAGTCAGGATATCCAGGTCGCCCACTGTCTCCAGGCGGCGGCGATAACTGCCGGCCACGATGGCCTCATCCACTCCCGGCACCTTCTGGAGATATCGCACCAGGGATTCGGCTACCGGTTCCACCGTCACCAGCTTAAAACGCTTGCCGGCGGTGGGGAGGTTGGCCAGGCTCTCCAGGACCATCTGCTCGATCTTGGGGCCGAAGCCTTTCAATTCCTTGATTTTTCCGGCTTGGGCCGCCTCCTTCAGGTCCTCGGCGGTGGTGACTCCCAGTTCTTCATGCAGAAGGTGGACCCGCTTGGGGCCGAGGCCGCCGACGTTCATCAAGACGGCCAGGGCCGGCGGAGTGCGGGCCTCCAGTTCTTTCAGCATCTCGAGGTCACCGGTCTTGATGATTTCCTGAATCTTGCCGGCCAAATCCTTGCCTACCCCGGGCAAATCTGTAAAGTCTTCTCCCCGTTCCGCCAGATCCGCCAGGCTCTGGGACATGCTGTCCACCACCCGGGCGGCATTGCGGTAGGCCCGCACCCGGAAGGGATTGGCGCCCTCTATTTCCAGCAGGTCGGCCACGCGCTCAAAGATATCGGCGATGTCGTGATTATGAATCGGCATGGTAAAGGCCGTTTTCTGTTTTCAGTTTTCCGTTTTCCGCAAAAATTTACTCAGCCCTTATTGATCATCTCCTGCAGCCGCAGGGCATCCTGGGCGGCATAGCCCTTTTCGTCATTGTCGAAATAGCAAAAGACTTCCTGGCGATCTTCGGCCCAAGCGGTGATATCCTTGGCCCAGCTTTGCAGGGTTTTTTGGTGATATTGGCCTTGATAAGCGCCTTCCGGGCCATGCAGGCGGATATAAACGAAATCTGCGGTCACCTCCCGGGGAGACTGGTAGCCGGCCAGGTCATACATGCAAAAGGCCACCCCGCGGTCCGCCAGGGTCCCATAAGTCTCTGGCTTGATCCAGCTTTGGTCCCGAAACTCCATGGCGTAGCGGAGATCTTTTGGCAGGGCCTCCAAAAAGTCGGCCAGGCGCTTGCCATTGAACTTCCAGTTCGGAGGCAATTGGAACAGGATTGGCCCAAGTTTGCCGCCCAGGACCCGGATGCGTTGCAGAAATGGCGGCAAAGTCTCATCCGGGTCCAGCAGCTTTTTCATATGGGTGATGAAGCGACTGGCTTTGGCCGTGAAGATAAACTCCGATGGCGAGGTATCCCGCCAGTCCTTCAGGGTCTTTTCCGAGGGCAGTTGATAAAAGGAATTATTGATCTCAACCGTGTGAAAATGGTCGCAGTAATGGCGCAAAAAATCTCGCGGACGCAGATCATCCGGATAAAAAGGCCCTACCCAATGCTCGTAGTGCCAGCCCGAGGTGCCGAGGTGAATGGCTCCGATACCTGCGCCTTCACCCGTGCGGGTCTTTTCTCTCATAAGAAATTTTCTTAAAGCAGCGCCGCATCACTCATCCCGCGACCAGCCTTTCAAGGGAAGCAGAAAGGCAAAGAAGGCAAAGATACAACTAAGAAAGATTACCACGCCCGCCAACCCTTCAAGGCCCAAGACAGCCGCGATTGTACCCCCTGTCCCAAAGAATAAAAATGCCCAGAAAAAGATATTTTCTGGGGAAAAGATGGCAGCCCAGATGATAAGCACTTCCAGAAAGATTAAGATCAAGATCCAGGCAAGCAATGAGAGTCTCTCTGATTACGGCGTTTGCGGCCAGAGTTCCAACAACTCCTTGGGCATAACTCCTTTGAGATCCTGGATCGCGCCCTTGGAGACCCGGAAATGCAACATCTTGAAGACCGCCCGGGCTACGCTTTCGGCGTCGATCCCATCCGGGCCGAACTGATCCTGGATGTGGGCCAGAAAGTCCTTTTTATGGCGCTCCTTCAAGGGCTTACCCGAGGGGGTCCAGCCTTCATAGTAGAAACCTCGAATGAGCAAGGGCAGTTGGGCTCCCAGTTGCGCCGCCTCGTTGACACTGAGGCGGTCCCGCAGGGCTTGCAGGGTGGCCCGCAGGGCGAGATAGGCCCGGTGCCGGTCCTCCGTGCCCAACTCATACATGATATCTTTCAGCCAATCGTTGGCCGCGTGAATGCTGCGATCAAAGACGTCCAGGCCTGTCATGGTCATAATCCGGCCCTCCTTTTTTGGTGGCATTTTTTGAAGATAAGCACGGGGAGGCAAGGCGGCAAGTTGGCGGGCGCTAAGACGCGGCAGGGGCGGGTTTTAAACCCGCCCCTGCCATTAATTTTACTGACGATGAAAGGATGTCAACCGGCCTCAGCAGGTCAGGCATTCCTTGGCGAGCCGCACTCCTTCCCGGATCATCTGGGAGGTGTAGCTCCATTCGTTGTCGTACCAGCTCATGACCTTCACCAGGTCGCCGTCCACTACCTGGGTCATGCTGGGGTCGAAAATGGAGGCATAGGTGCTGCCGATGATGTCCGAGGAGACGATTTCATCCCGGGCGTATTCGACGATGCCCTTATAGGTCGTTTCGGCTTCTTCTTTGAAGATGGCGTTGATCTCCTGCACCGTGGTGGGCCGCTCGGTGACAAAGACCAGGTCGGCCACGGAGCCCAGGACCACCGGACAGCGCATAGCCACCCCATCGAATTTGCCCTTGTACTGCGGCAGGACGTTGGTGGTGGCCACCGCCGCGCCGGTGGAGGTGGGCACCAAATTTTGCGCCCCGGCCCGGCCCCGCCGAAATTTCTTGCTGGGTCCGTCCACAATGGCCTGGGAAGAAGTGTAGGCGTGGATGGTGGTCATGGTCGCCTTTTTGATGCCAATGCGCCGCCCCATAATCTCCACAATCGGGGTGATGCAGTTGGTGGTGCAGGAGGCGCAGGAAATGGCGCGATCTTTCTCGCCGGGTTTGGTGACGCCATGGACGATGCAGCAGACGTCGCCGCCTTTGGGCGGAGCCGACAGCACGGCGTATTTGGCCCCGGCGGCGATATGTTTTCCCAGGCCCTCGGATTGAGTGAACAGGCCGGTGCACTCAAAAACAATGTCAACCCCCAAATCCTTCCAGGGGAGGTTGGCGGGGTCCCGTTCGCTTAGATATTTAATGGCCTTGCCGGCCACTTGCAGGGCCCCGTCGGCGATCTCCACCCGGTGTTTATAGCGGCCGTAGGCGGTGTCGTAATTGAGCAAATAGGCCAGATTATCAATGGGCATCAGATCGTTGACTGCAATCAGGTCCAATTCCGGTTGATCCATAATAATTTTTAACGCCGCCCTGCCAATCCTTCCCATGCCGTTAATCGCGACCTTTGCCATATTGAGCCTCCTCGGGAAATTTTATCTGTTATCTGCCTAAGTTGCTTTAGTTTCTAAATGAATCATTTTGCAGTATAAGCGCGCGGCAGCGATGACGGTATTAAAACCGCCTAACGCCGTACTGATCATTATTGCCCAAATTTATCCGGGAATGCAACTCGACAATCATTTTTCCTGCTTTTCTCCAGCCGGCGGCCGGATGGTCAGCACCGGGCAAGACGCCTGACGCACAATCTTTTCGGTGACTGAACCGGTGATCAAATGCCGCCAGCCCGTCAGACCATGGGTGGCGATGACGATGAGATTGATATGTTCTTTGGCCGCAAAGGCCAGAATCTCTTCGGCTGCGTCACCGGTCACGACCGTGGCCAGCGTGGGAATCTCCTTTGGCACCCACCTGATCATATTTTTCAAGGATTCTTCGCTTTCCAGGGCCAATTCCTGCTGGTGGAGGGGCTCATAATCGCTGGAGGCATTCGGCGGGTCCGGATAGGGCGAATGCACCGGCACCGGCGGGATGACATGAATCACGTTCAGGGCCGCGCCAAATTGCCGGGCCATTTCCACGGCGATCTTGAGGGCGTGGTGGGAAGGTTCGCTAAAATCAACAGGGCAAAGAATCTTTTTTAAAGGAAACATCAGTCCTCCCGATTAAAGCAGCCGCCGCCGGCGGCCTGCCATTTCCTGCTATCCAATAATAAGGCACGCCAGGCGCCGGTGCAAGCGGCAGCGGCCCCCTAATTCAGTCCTGACCGTATTCCTCATTATCCCTCCGGCGGTTTTTTAGGCATGAACGGTTGCCAGCCCAGCCCTCAGGAACTAGTTTATGTCGAATAAAAGGGAGATCAGCCAGAAGGAGGTGCGGATATGGAAGCCATCGTGGCCAAGGTAGGTGATCTGAAAGACGGCGAAATGAAGGAGGTCAAGGTGGGCGAAACCCAGGCGTTGCTCACCCGGATCAAAGGCGAGTATCATGCCATCGGCAACGTCTGCACCCACTACGGCGGCTGGCTCCATGAAGGCTGCCTCTCCGGCACCGGGGTCTACTGCCCCTGGCATCAGTCCCGCTTCAACGTGATCACCGGGGATATGGAGGAGCCGCCCGCCCTGGACGCAGTCCCCCGATTTGCGGTGCGGGTGGAAGGCCAAGACATCATCGTCACCGTGCCGGAAGGCGCCGGGGATCGGCGCGAGCCGGATATGGTCAAGTATAATCCCGAGGCCGACCCGCGCACCTTTGTCATCCTGGGGGCCGGGGCGGCAGGAAACCTGGCGGCCCAAACCTTGCGGGAAGAAGGTTTTCAAGGCCGGGTGATCATGATCACCTATGAAAACAGCCTGCCCTATGACCGCCCCAACCTGAGCAAAGGGTACCTCTACGGCGACGCCTCCCTGGATTCCCTGCCCTGGCGAAAGGAGCAGTTTTACCAGGAATATGGCATTGAAATCCGCTTGCGACATTGGGTGACCGCGGTGGACCCCGTGAGCAGGTCCATCACCTTCAGTAACGGCACCCGGCAGGGTTATGACGCCCTGCTCCTGGCCAGCGGCGGCGAGGTCCGCCCTTTGGAGGTTCCCGGCGCGGACCTGCAAAATGTTTTCACCCTGAGAATTATTGAAGACGCCACCCACATCATTGAAGCGGCCAAACGAGGAACGCAGGCCGTGGTGGCGGGGGCTGGCTTTATCGGCATGGAAGCGGCCTACAGCCTCAGCAAGAGGGGCCTCAAGGTGACCGTAGTGGCGCCGGGGACCGTGCCCTTTCAGAAGCAGCTGGGACCGGAGATCGGCCGAGTCATCCAACAGGTCTTTGAGAAGGAAGGGGTTACGTTCCGCCTCGGTGCCAGGGTTTCCCGGCTGGAAGGTGACGGGAAGGTGCGCACCGCGGTCCTGGACTCCGGAGAGAAACTGCCGGCCGACCTGGTGGTGGCGGGCCTGGGAGTCAAGCCCGCCACCGGTTTCCTGAAGGGCGTCTCCCTCAATCCCGACGGCAGTGTGACGGTGGACAAGTATTTGCGGGTGGCCGATGGCCTTTACGCTGCCGGGGATATTGCCCGCTTTCCAGACTGGCGTAACCATGAACCGATCCGCATCGAGCACTGGCGGCTGGCCCAGCAGCATGGCCGCGTGGCGGCCCGCAATATGCTGGGGAAAAACGAAGAGTTTCGGCGCGTACCATTCTTCTGGAGCGAGCTCTTTGATGTGATGCCCCAATATGTGGGCTATGCCGGCAAGTGGGACGAAGTCATCATCCACGGCGACCTGGAGGGACACAATTTTGTGGCCTTTTATGCCAAGGGGAATCAGGTTCTGGCCGCAGTAGGTCTGGGGCACGACGCCCAGATGGCCGCCATCGGTGAGCTGCTGCGGCTGGAAAAATTGCCCAGTGCGGAGGAATTGCGGCAGGATAAATCCTTTGACCCATTGGGACGGGTCAAGGAGCTGCAAAAGTAGCCTTCCGCAGTCAGCTCGAGCAAAAGATGAAGGCCGAGGTCTCTAAGATCTTGGCCTTTACCATGGAATTATTGCCATTCGCCTCCTTCCCCTTGCTTTTGGCAATTTAACCGTTGTATGATCGGTTACTCAATATTATTTCCAAATCTTTGCCTTTGTAGGGGCGGACCCATGTGTCCGCCCAGGAGCGCGCACACCCAGCGCCCCTACAATAAATAATCTTTTAATCTGCATCCTTATTTCAACAATATCGGCGGAATAAAGACGGAGAGATTATCTATGAAGAAAGTGGAAGCCATCATCCAACCTTATAAGCTGGAGGCAGTCAAAGAGGCCCTGCACCAACTGGCGGTCAAGGGCATGACCGTCACGGAAGTCAAGGGTTTCGGGCGGCAAAAGGGCCTGCGGGAGGTCTACCGCGGCATGGAATACCAGGTGGATTTCCTCCCCAAGGTGAAGATCGAAGTCGTGGCCGCGGATGAGCAGGTGCAGGCCATCACCAACGCCATTATCGCGCAGGCCCGCACCGGCAAGGTGGGTGACGGCAAGATTTTTATTTATCCCCTGACGGAGGTCGTACGCATTCGCACCGGCGAGACCGGAGAAGAAGCGGTTTAATTCAGGGGTCAGGGATCAGGGGTCAGGAAAAGGAATCTTGGCCTCTTTAACCCCTAACCCTAACCCATAATCTTTTATTCTTGACACCTCCCTCAACGGCCTTACCTTTCCATCAGTCTTTCGACTAATGCTTCCGGGGTTTTCTTTTGGCCAACCTTTCCCTGCAACTCAAGCCGGTCGCGCCTTTCCGCCTGGACCTGACCGTCTGGGTCTTGCGCCGGCGGGCTCACAACCTCATGGACCGCTGGGACGGCGCCACTTACCGGCGGGTGCTGCTGGTCCGGGACCGGCCAACAGAGGTCGCGGTGAGACAAAGCGGTTCGGCCGAGGCCCCGGAACTCCAAATAGAAGCCAGGGGAGCGGTCGGTAAGGAAGCTGCGGAAATTCTCAGCGCCACTTTAAAACGCATCTTGGGGTTGGAGATTGATCTCCAGGATTTTTACCACTTCGCCTCCCGGGACCAGCAGTTGCAGTCCCTGGTCCAGGATTTCCGCGGCATCAAGCCCACCCGATTCCCCAGCCTATTTGAGGCCCTCACCAATGCCATTGCCTGCCAGCAGATCAGCCTGACGGTGGGCATCCACGTCCTTAATCGGCTGACACAGGCCTACGGGCTGCCATTTCCCGGCGATGCCGAACCTCCGGTGCACGCCTTCCCCCGGCCGCAAGACTTAGCGGGATTGGAACCCCAGGGCCTGCGGGACAGGGGATTCAGCTACAGCAAAGCCCGGACCCTTATCGGGCTATCCCAAGGCCTGCTGGACGGAAGCATTAGCCTGGATAATCTCGCTTCCCTGGATGATGAGGAGGCAGTCAAGATCTTGAGCCGTATTAAAGGAATCGGCCGCTGGTCAGCGGAATACGCCTTGCTGCGGGGCCTGGGGCGAATCCACCTGTTTCCCGGCGACGATGTGGGAGCCCGAAAACGACTGGAGGCCTGGTTAAATCTAAAGGAGGCTTTGGATTATCAGGGAGTGCAGCGGATAATGGCCGATTTTGCGCCCTTCGGCGGGCTTATCTATTTTCATTTTTTGCTGAAGGGTCTGGCCACAGAGGGATACCTGACCGGAAGCGAGCAGCAGGCCAAATGAACCGGGAGAGCCAGGCGATATCGGTTCTGACCATCGGCCACTCCACCCGGCCCCTGGCTGATTTTTTGGCGATTTTACAGGCTCATGAGGTGGAAAAAGTCGCCGATGTCCGCACCGTGCCCCGGTCCCGGCACAATCCCCAATTTAATAAAGAAACCTTGCCCCAGGCTTTGGCCGAAGCGGGGATTGGCTACGTGCACCTGCCGGGGCTGGGCGGCCTGCGCCATCCCTTGAAAGATTCTCCCAATATGGGTTGGCGCAATGACTCTTTCCGGGGCTTTGCCGACTATATGCAGACTCCGGAGTTCGAGGAAAATTTACTGGCCCTCATTGACTTGGCCAAAGATGAGCGGCTGGTGCTGATGTGCGCTGAAACCCTGCCCTGGCGCTGCCACCGCTCACTGATTGCTGACGCTCTAACAGTCCGGGGGATCAAGGTGGAGCATATCATCAGTGAAACCAAGCTTCAGGAGCACCGCCTCATCCCCTTTGCCCAGGTTGAGGGTGACAAAGTCACCTATCCCAAGACTGAATCACCTTAAAAGATAATTTAACCCCAAGGTGGCCAGTTGAACTGAGAATTGATAAATTGAAAAAACATCTTGGTCAGCCGCAGGCTTTACCGTGATAACCAAATCCCCCAAAATTTCCCTTTGCTAAACGGGGGCTTTATAACCATCTCTTTGAAAAAGGGGCCGAGGGGATTTTCATTCCCGATGATGGACTCATACCGGCCATGAACTTTTCGCCTGCGCTTCCTTTGGAAAATTGAATGAACCCAGAAGAGAAAACTCAAATATCGAGGCCTGGCCTGGACGAATTCGCCTATTTCGGCTATCAGCCGGTGGCTCCCGCGGAAAAAGAGAAACTGGTGCACCGGCATTTCGATACGGTCTCTAGCCGCTACGACTTCATGAACACCTTGCTGAGCTTCGGGATGCACTATCCGTGGAAATGGACCGCGGTGCGGCTCCTGAAACTCGAGCCCGGCGACCGGGTCCTGGATGTCTGCGGCGGCACCGCTGATCTGGCCTTACTGGCCGCGAAGAAGATTGGACCGGCCGGTCGGGTGATGGTCTATGACATTAACCGGGCCATGATGACCGCGGGCCAGCCCAAAGTGGCCAAAGCTGGCTTGGAATCGAATATTACCTTTCTCCAGGGCGACGCTGAGCATCTCTCCTGCCCGGACGCCAGCTTCGACTCCGCCATGGTCGGCTTCGGCATCCGCAATCTGACCCATCCCGAGCAAGGCTTCAAGGAGATGTACCGTGTCCTGAAGCCCGGCGGCCGGCTCATGTGCCTGGAATTTTCCCAGCCGGTCACTTCCTGGTTCCGCCGGCTTTACGACTTTTATTCTTTCTATATTATGCCGCTGATGGGCCGCCTCTTCGTAGGCTCCTGGCAGGCCTATACCTATCTGCCGGAATCCATCCGCATGTTCGCCGACCCGGAGGAGGTCTCAGCTACCCTGGCGGGCCTGGGGTTCAAAGAAATCCGCTACCGGCGCCTGACCAACGGCATTGCGGTGATCCACCTGGCGGTGAAGCCTTGAAGCTCAATTGGGCGGAGCGGCTGATCGTCAATAATCCGGTGCGGGTGATGATCCAGCGCCTGATAATCGGATGGATTGGCCGCAGTGTGACCCCGAACCCACAGGCGAAGATCCTGGAAGTGGGCTGTGGCCGGGGCGCCGGGGCCTGCCTGATCCTGGAGAAATTTAAGCCCACGCTGCTCCACGCCCTGGACCTGGATTATCGTATGATCTGTCAGGCCCTATGCTACCTGAACCCGGAGCAGCGCCGCTGTATCTCCCTTTACGTCGGCGACGTCTTTAATCTGCCTTATCCGGATGGCGCTCTGGACGGGGTCTTCGGCTTCGGGGTGCTGCACCATCTGCCCGATTGGCGGGGCGGCCTCAAGGAAATCGCCCGGGTGCTGAAATCCGGCGGCTTCTATTTTTTGGAGGAGTTTTATCCAGCCCTTTATCAAAATTTCCTCGCCAAACGTATCTTCCTGCACCCGGAGCATGACCGCTTTTACAGCCATGATCTCCGCCAATGCCTGGAAGAGTGCGGCCTGTCCTTGCACCGCTGCCTGGAGCAGAAACAACTGGGTATTTTGGCCGTAGTTATTAAAAATTCCGGGATCGAAACGACACACGGGTAAAAAGCGAAAGAAAAACCCCTCTCTTTATTTGACATTTTTTCTCCAATTAAACCTTTCACCCTGGTCCTTTAATGACTATTTCTTTTTTTGAGGGCCGGGGGACTTCCCCGTTCTACCTGTATTCCTCTAAACAAAATCCATCTCTCTTCCCAGCCTCCACCAACAATGATCAGCTTTGAAAGGGGGAACATAATGAAAGCCATTCGCGTCCATGAATTCGGCGAACCCGAGGTACTGCGCCTGGAGGAGGCGCCGGAGCCCAAACCGGGCTCCGGCCAAGTGCTGGTCAAGGTCTACGCCATCGGGGTTAACCCGTATGAGGCCTACATGCGGGCCGGGGTCTATCTGTCCCCGCCCCTGCCCTTCACCCCCGGCCATGACGCCGCCGGGGTAGTAGAGGCAGTAGGGCCGGAGGTCAAGCGGGTATCCGTGGGGGATCGGGTTTACACCTCCGGCACCCTGACAGGTGCAT
>JAMCQY010000265.1:0-371 GCA_023381945.1 Deltaproteobacteria bacterium | reverse complement strand
AGAAGGCCAACGCCCTGCCCGGTGAAATTATCCTGGTGCATGGCGCCAGCGGCGGGGTGGGCCTGGCGGCGGTACAGCTGGCCCGGGCTGCCGGGCTGACGGTCATCGGCACCGGCGGCACCGATGCAGGCCGCCGCCTGGCCGCGGAAAACGGGGCCCACCACGTCCTGGACCACGGCAAGGATGGGTATCTGCAGGAGGTCATGAAGATTACCGAAGACCGGGGGGTGGACGTGATTGTCGAGCTGCTGGCCAATGTCAATCTGGGGAAGGACCTGGAAGTCCTGGCCGCGGGCGGCAGGGTGGCAATTATCGGCAGCCGGGGTACCGTAACCATCGATCCCCGCCACGCCATGGCGAAAGAGGGGACT
>JAMCQY010000257.1 GCA_023381945.1 Deltaproteobacteria bacterium | reverse complement strand
CTTTTGCAGATAGACCTCAGGATTTTTCTCGAAAATGGGTATGCATTCGGGACAGCAGAAGTAAATCCGCTGACCTTGATAATCGACGAAAAGGTTTTTGTTGATCTTGCTGCCCTGGACCGGGCAGACGACCTGCTGCTTAGGTTCAGGTTTATCCATGATAGCCGTGGAAGAGTCGGCCGCCCAGCCGTTTCCGGCAGCAGCAAACGTCATAGCCAACAACATCATGGTCAGCATCAGGTTTTGCATGATCCTGCTCCTTGGAGCGGCGCCGGGCGGGCCTCCCGCCCGGCGCGCAATGGTTAATATTCGTTAATTGCCCGTGTGTCCTTGATGACCGGAGCCCGTGCTGCCCGAAGTCTGCGGATCGGCATACCCCTGCGGGGCCGGTGTGGAATAACCGGGGGTGACGGCAAAAGGGCCAGTTCCAGTGGCTTGAGAGCCGTGCATCTGGCTATGGTCCGAATGATCGGAACCGGAATCGCCGGAGGAGCCCATGTGCTGCTGGTGGTGCGATGATCCGGAACCGGAACTGCTGTCACCGCACTGCGCCAGGGCCCACGAGGGCATGCCCACCATTAGGACTGCTGAGAGCAGCACGATCAGTATTACTGGCCGATGTCGATCTTTTTTCATGAGTCTGTTCTCCTTTAAGAATCGCTGGATTTATCCCAGGGGGATTACCCGCATGCTTCGGGTCCGGAGTGAACTGGACAAGCAGCATGATCAAGGGGACAATGGTGCCGGCTAAGTGCTCGCATACACGGATTAGCCGGAACCGGACCGCCATGGTCCGAAACATAGGTACCCGACGGCTCGCATCCATAGTTAGAGGTCAGGCTGGCGGAGGTATCCAGAAAGCCGGGGGCTGGGCTGCCTCCTTGGAAGACGTAGGTGCCTTTTAGCTCACTCGCGCCGCTGGACTGCGCCAGGGCCTCGTTAACCAGGCCCCAGGTCAACAACGCTCCAAAAACCAGAGCAAATACCAAGCCGACGTTTAAATAGACATATCGGTTCATGGTGTTTTTCTCCTTAAGATTCAAGTCCCGGTCCGGCAGCTTAAGGCCGCCGGACCCGGAGTCCATTAATTGCCGTACATACGCCCCCGGCCAGTGTTGCCGTAACCCCGATTGCCATAACCAGGATTACCGTAACCCCGATTGCCGTAACCCATATTGCCGTAACCCGGATTGCCGAAATAGCCAGGACCGCCGCCGGAATTCCCGTGGTAGGAGGAACCGGGGCCCCCATTCCAGTTTTGCTGGTTGCCGGACATCATGGATCCCACGGCGCCCATCATGCTGCTTCCGCCGCCGCCCATGCCTCCGCCACCCATGCCCATGGCCATAGCGCTGCCGGCCAGGCAAATCGTCAGGATCAAGGCCATTCCAATGGCCAACCTGCTCTTTTTAGACACGAAACTTCTCCTGTTCTTCGGTTGAGCGAGGCCAAACCTCGCCTCCCGCCCCGGCTTAGACAGAGCGGGGATCATTGGGACCGCCAAGAGGCAAGAAACCGACCTCTGGCGTCCCGCGCTAAACTAACCAGCAATTTGCCGCGTTAAAGGGAAGACAGGGGAGAAGCTTTAGGCGGATGATAGATGGCGAAAATGAAAAGTTTTGGCGCCGGGGTTGATCTTAACGGCTGATAGGCCGTCCCCTTGCCAGCCTCAGGGGCAAAAACGACAGGGTTATAACCCGGGAGGGTCGTGCAGCCGCAAGGCGAGGGCGACGATTTTTGGCACTGGGGTGTGCTGCCGGGTTGGCAACAATTGCAATGGCAAGCGGCCATGCCGCACCCCGTAGAAATCTGTTGCGGTAGACCCGTTCCCGCCAGCGCCGTCAGGGGCAACAGCAGGGAGCAGAAAACCACTGCCCACTTGAGGAGATGTTGTCGCCGTATACCTTTCATATCTTTGTTGGATTAGATTTAAGTCTTCACCAAATGTTAAGCACCTAATTTTCTCAGCCGCGACAACCTCCCTCAAAGGAACTGGCCGGGTGGGGGAGACCCGGCCAGCATGTGAAAGGAGAAATGGATACGAACTTTAGCTTAAGGGGGGGATGGGGGAATCCTTAACTTGGTTCGTATTTGCATATAATATATGCATTAGATATGCCAAATTGCCCATTTCCGATTTTTCCATAAATTTAGATAAGTTACTCTAACCTCACTTCATGCCTTGGAAGCGGTTCCGGTGCAAATTTTTATACCGCCAACACTCCTTTCGCATAACTATCGATAACTACTCAGTAATATCGGTTTAAAAAATTTCTTCTTACCATCAGGTTGTCTACGTAAGAATTTATTTGACATGGAGTCTAAATTTGGCTTAGTATTGCAATTAATTTCACAAGGAACGGGGCATGCTCTTTCCTGTCTCAGGCGTTGAAGTCGACCCGCTTATCCCGCCGCTCATCGCCGTGGTGGTGTTCACCTGCACCTCCATGGGAGGAGTCTCCGTAGCCGTTTTGCTGTTGCCTTATCAGGTAAGCTTCCTCGGTTTCACCAGCCCCGCAGTAAGTCCCACGAACCTGGTATTCAACATCGCCGCCATTCCCAGCGGGGTCTACCGCTTCCTTCGGGAAGGCTGGATGAATTGGCCGGTAGCCGGCGACACCATCCTGGACACCTTGCCCGGCCTCTGGTTCGGGGCGTTAGTCCATACCAGTTGGCTGCTGGACCCGAAAAATGCGTTACATCCTGGGTTTTTTGCTGAGTTGAGTCCGTTGAGGGAGAGGTTGTAGCGGGCGGAGGTTTTTCCCCACCCGGTTGGCCTGCTGCCCATTTATATATAGGGGTCATTAGCGACGGCTAATGGCCCCGTTTTGGTTTCGAGTTACGGGCAGATATTCTCTTGGCGTCTTGGCGGCTTGGCGTGATATAGTCCTCGTGCAAAGGCGCTAAGAGGACTCTCCGCATGCCATGGGTATTTTCCGAAAAGGGCATCGTCTTTTTCCCGGACCCGCATCTGGCCGGCACCCCGAGGGATTATGGCCTGGAGTTTGAGGAGGTTTGGTTCGAGGCCGAAGACGGCGTGCGCCTGCACGGCTGGTGGGTGCCCAGGGCCTCTGCCCCGGTCTTGCTGTGGTTTCACGGCAATGCCGGCAACATCAGCCACCGCCTGGAAAATCTTAAACTGCTGCACGAGCTGGCCGAGGTTCAGGTCTTCATCTTCGATTACCGCGAATACGGCAAATCCGAGGGGAAGATCAGCCGGGAAGGGACCTTTAAAGATGCGGCCGCGGCTTATCGCTATGTGGCGGAAGACCGCCAGGTGCCTGCCGGCGAGCTTGTCCTCTTCGGCCGCTCCCTGGGCAGCGCTTTGGCGACGGACTTGGCCGTCCGGGCCCCTTGCCGCTCACTGATTATCGAGAGTGCCTTCACCAATTCTTCGGACATGGCCAAACTCTTCGCACCCTTCATGTTCGACTGGCGGCCCAGCATCCCCTATGACAACCTGGGGAAAATTGATAAGCTTAAGGTGCCGCTGCTCATCATCCATGGCGACCAGGACGAGATTATTCCGGTGGAGATGGGCCGGCGTTTGTTCGCCGCGGCCCGGGAGCCCAAGGAACTTTATATCATTCCCGGGGCGCATCATAACGACACCTATCTGGTGGGCGGCAAAGAGTACTTTGAGAGATTAAAATCATTTATTTATCAGGCGAAGAAATTATAGGGCGGCCTGTGGCCGCCATAAGTCGGCGGGCACAGCCCGCCCTATATTAATGAAAGCTTAAAAATGGCTGCTAATTTAAAGAAAAGAGCCCTCCTCCTGTCCTACTTCACGATAGGCTATAACGTGGTGGAATGCCTGCTGGCGCTGCTGGCGGGTATGCTATCCGGCAGCATCGCCCTGGTGGGTTTCGGGCTGGACAGCCTGTTGGAATGCCTCTCCGGCGGGGTGATGATTTGGCGGTTCTACCCGCACCGTAACCTGTCCGAGGCTGAAGAGGCCTTGCTGGAGCGCCGGGCCATCAAGATCATCGGCTACACCTTTTTCGTCCTGGCCGCCTATATCTTCTATGAATCGGTGGAGAAATCGGTTTTTGCGGAGCCCCCCTCCCCTTCCCTGCTGGGCATCTGTATTGCCTTGGTCTCCAGCCTGTTGATGCCAGCGCTGTATCTATTCAAATTGCGCACAGGGGGGACTCTGGGGAGCGCCAGTCTGAAGGCCGACTCCAAGCAGACCATGGCCTGCGGTCTGTTGTCGGTGGCCCTGCTCATCGGCCTGGGACTCAACTACTTTTTCGGTCTCTGGCAGGCGGACCCGGTTATCGGCCTGCTCATTGCCGTCTTTCTGGTCAAAGAAGGATACCGGGCCGTGCAGCAAGGGAAACTCTGCACCTGCGCGGCTTGCGGCCTGCCGCCTGGCCCTCCCGAGACGCTTGACCCGTCTGAACTAACTCTACTGGATTAGTCCCTGCAGCAATTTTTCCCCATAAAATCAGGGATTTCCCCGCTTAAAATCAGGAAACCCCTGGTATACAACGATAAATCATTTGCCTTATCAATTAAGATGTAAAAAAAGGTATTTTGCATTACCCGGTTGGCCTAGGAAGGCCAGCTGGAAATCTGGCAAATCTAATTGAAAAGGCAGCTCAAGATGAGTAACGGAAACAGGAAATCAAGGCCGGATGCCTTGCAGACCAAAATAACGGAATATGCCCTGTTGACTATCCTGGTCTCGCTGGCCCTCTTTGCTGGCATGGCCTTCTTGAGATTTGGCAGCGGCTGAGAATGGGTGACATTAAAGCACCGCCGGTTTTTCCAGACGTTGACTGACGCCTTTGAGTAGGATTGGCCAGGCGATGGTGGCATCGCACAACACTTCCGCGAAGCGTCCACCGTCCTCCAGAGCTACGAATTTCCCCCCAGGAAACCCCTTC
>JAMCQY010000056.1 GCA_023381945.1 Deltaproteobacteria bacterium | reverse complement strand
AGGCCGCGGCCCAGGTCTTGAAGGGCCCGGCCGTCAGCTTCGGCGGCGATCGGGCCCGATTTCTGGAAAAATTGCGAAACGCCCTTTACGCCGGCATGCTGGCCACCTACGCCCAGGGTCTGGCCCTACTCAAGAAGGCCTCCGCCACTTACGACTATGGCCTCGATCTGGAGACGGTGGCCCGTATCTGGCGAGGCGGCTGCGTCATCCAGACCGCCTTGCTGGAGGATATCCGGATGGCTTTTCGGGCCCGGCCCGATCTGAATAATCTGCTCCTGGATCCCAAGCTGGCAAGGGAGTTTCAGGCTCGGCAGCGGGATCTGCGGGATGTGGTGGCCGTCGCCGCCGAATTGGGCCTGCCTGCTCCCGGACTGATGATGACCCTGAGTTATTTCGACGCTTACCGCAGCTCCCGCCTGCCGGCCAACCTGATTCAAGCTCAGCGGGATTATTTCGGGGCCCATACTTTTGAGCGTGTTGACGGCCCAGGCGTCTTTCATGCCCAATGGAACGAAGACTGAGGAGGACGGCCTTCCGGCCAATAATCAACCGAAGTTCCTGCTGACTCATGAACCATCAGGGACTGCGGTTGCTTCTTTGATATCGGCCGCGGGCTGGCGCCTGAGGGCCAAAGAAACAAAAAACAACTTGCGCGGTTAAACCGTTCATTGCCGATATCAGTCCATCCTCCGGGAATGAATCCCTTCTTCCCCCCCCCCCTTTCAAAGGTGGGTTTTCCAAGTCCCCTTTAACAAACGAGGATTTAGGGGGATTTTGATTCACGGTAAAACTTGCAGCCATCAAAACCTTATGACCACGAAAGAAAAATGGCTTCTCCTGCTCCTGACCAGCCTCAGCCTCAGCCTGGCCGCGCCCCTGCTCCTGGGCGGCTTCTCTCAGTTTAGGCTGCTGTATCGCCTTTCCATTGGCGCCGTCCTACTGCTCATTTTACTCAAGCTCATCAGTTGGGCCTTCAACGCCCTCAGGGCTCAATTTCTCCTGAGCCTTTCAGGCCGGGAGCTAGGCTTTCTGAACGCAGCCTCGACTACCATCGCCGCCGAATTCGCCGGGGTCACCACCCCCGGGGCGGTGGGCATGGCGGCTACCTATGCTTTCCTATTTAACAGATTAGGGCTGAGTCTGGGAAGGGCCACCGGCTTGGTGGGCATCATCGTAGTGACGGACCTTTTCCTTTATGGTACTATCATGCCCGCTGCCGCCCTCATCCAGGTAATCCAGGGGGGCTGGTCCTACCACAACTTGCGCCTGGTGGCCCTGAGCCTGGTGGTGGTGGCGGGCGGGGCTTATTTCTTTTGGGCCTTGATCCGCTATCATCGCCGCGTTTACGGGTTTATTGGACGTTATCTGGCTATAATTCCGTGGCTGGTCCGGCGCCGTTGGAGCCTGGGCCGGGCCACGGTGGATTTTCTCCGGGCCGTCCGTGTTTTGCGCCAGATGTCCTGGTCCGAGCGGTTGGCCCTCTACCTGATTACCCTGGACTTCTGGCTGCCCCGTTACTTGATCCTGCTCTTGGTAATCGACATGATGAACCAAAGCGTGCCTGCGGCGTACCTGCTGCTGACCCAAGCCATGCTGCACCTGGCTGGCCAGGCCTCCTTTATCCCTGGCGGCGCCGGCGTCGAAGAGGGCGGCTACGCCGCTTTCATGAGCCCGTTCATGGGTGCTGATGTCGTGGCCTTTACTCTGCTGGTCTGGCGGACCTTTACCTTTTATTGGTACATCGTCGTTGGCGGCCCCATCTTTGTCTACGAGGCCGGCAGAGCCGCATGGGACCTGCTCGGCAAGACGACGGCCGAGACTCTCCCGGAAGTTTTGGCGCCGAAATCGGGTGCAGACGAAGCTAGGCCGCAGCCCTGAATCTACAGTCCAGACAAATTGCGCTTGATTTTTGCAGGGCACTGGGGGTACCTTTTCCGTATCCCAACACCCTGGAGAACTGCCATCATGAAAAAACTTTCTGCCTCCATCCTCTCCGCCGATTTCGGCCGTCTGGCGGAGCAGGTTCACCTGGCGGAGCAGGCCGGGGTGGACTGGATTCACGTGGATGTCATGGACGGCCATTTCGTTCCCAATATTACCATCGGCCCCGCAGTGACCAAAGCCATCCGCAAGGCTACCAAACTTCCTCTGGACGTCCACTTAATGATTGAAAACCCGGAATTGTATATCAAAGAATTCGTAGATGCCGGCGCCGACTGGCTGGGCATTCATGTGGAAGCCACCGTCCACCTGGAGCGCCTGATCCAAAGTATCAAGGAGTTAGGAGCCAAGGCCACTGTGACCCTGAACCCTGCCACTCCTCTGGACCACTTGGAATACGTGCTTTCGGAAGTCGACATGGTCCTCCTGATGACCGTGAATCCGGGCTTTTCCGGCCAAGACTTCATTCCGGCGGTCCTTCCCAAGGTGCGGCGGCTGCGGCAGATGATCGACCAGCAAAAATTGCCGGTGCTCATCGAGGTGGACGGCGGGGTGTCGACCAAAACTGTGAGTGATATTGTTGCCGCCGGCGCTGACGTCCTGGTCTCCGGCTCCGGCATCTTCGGCGGGGGCGGCGACGTCGCCGCCAACGTGAGTAGGCTGCGGGAATTGATGAAATAATGTGAAAGTTCCCTATTTTGAAGGAGACTCTGATGGCAGCGAAGGCCCGTGCTGGGGGATCAACTAAAGCACAAGAGGATTATCTGCTGGACAACGAAAGCCGGTTCCGGGAAGAGCGCCGGGCTTATCAACCCGAGCTTTGCCCGGCCCTGGCCGCGAGCCCTGGGCTTACCCGGCCTTTGGACGGCTTCGAACTCGACGTCCTCAAGGTCGCCCGGGAGCAACTGCCTTTCGTCAGCCAGAACCGGCTGCTGGAAATCACCCCGGGGGGCAAAAAGTCTCCTAAGCCCCGCCGCCTGGGCATCGTCCTCTCCGGCGGGCCGGCCCCGGGAGGCCACAACGTCATCGCCGGGGTTTTCGAGGCGACTAAAAAGGACCATCCCGACAGCGTACTCATCGGCTTCCAGGCCGGCCCCAAGGGCATCATCACCAGCAAGCATCTGGAAGTGACCGGCGAGATGGTCGCCCATTACAAAAACTCGGGTGGTTTCCACATGTTGGGGACCGGCCGGGATAAGATCGACACCCCCCAGAAGATGGAGCAGTGCCGGCAAACCTGTTCCGGCCTGAAACTGGACGGCCTGATAGTGGTGGGAGGCGACGACTCCAACACCAATGCCGCCTTCCTGGCCGAAAATCTGCGTGAGCAGGGCACCCAGGTCATCGGCATCCCCAAGACCATCGACGGTGACCTCCAGGTTCCAGGGTTGTTGCAGGTGCCTTTTGGATATCACTCCGCCTGCATGGCCTTTGCCACCGAGATCGGCAACCTCAATTCCGACTGCAAGTCGGATCTGAAATACTGGCACTTCAACCGGCTCATGGGCCGCAGCGCCTCCCACATTGCCCTGGAGGTGGCCTTCCAGACCCATCCCAACGTCATCCTCATCGGCGAGGAGATTGAGGAGAATGAACTGACCATCCATCAGGTGGTGCGTCTCATCGCCGACGTCATCGTGGAACGGGCGCGGCAGGGCATGAATTACGGTACTATCCTGATCCCCGAAGGCATCCTGGAGTTCATCCATGAAATCAACGTCCTGATCATCAAGATTAGTTACATCATTGCAGCCTATGACCGGGAGGCCCACGAAGGTGAGTCCTTCCATAAACTCTCCTACGAAGACCAGGTGCAGCTCATCGATAACAACGATATCTGGCGGGACTATGATAGCCGCGTTTTTCTTGGCTTCCCCTCCCTGCTCCAGAAGGGCCTGCTGCTGCCCCGGGACAGCCACGGCAACTTCCAGTTCTCCCTGGTGAACACCGAGCGCATCCTGCTGGAGATGGTGGCCACCTACCTCCGCAAACAGCGGGCCAAAGGCCTTTATAAGGGGACCTTTAAAACCCAAAACCACTACTACGGCTATGACGGCCGGGGCACCTTCCCCGCCAAGTTCGACTGCGATTACTGTTACAACCTGGGACACGCCGCCTACGCCCTTTTGGCCAACGGGGCCACCGGCTACATGGCGGCCATTAATGACCTGCACAAACCGGTGGCGGACTGGCGGGCGATCGGCATCCCTCTGGCTCCTCTGATGCACCTGGAGGAGCGCAAGGGCCGCCTGGAACTGGTCATTGCCAAACAGAAGGTGGATCTGGACTCGCCATCTTTCCGCATCCTGGCCCGGGAACGGCGGAAATGGGCCCGGGAGGACCATTACCGCTTTCCGGGGCCCATCCAGTTCAGCGGCCCCTGCGCCGACACCAAGCCCATTACTTTACAGCTCAATGCTCTGGGATAGATAAAAGGATTCCCAAAGAATTACCAAGAACCCAGAGGGCCACAGAGGAAAGAAAAAATCCTCCGGGCGTTTTCGCCAGGAGGATTCATTTTTTTCCTGTAATTCTCTGTGCTTCTGTGGTGAATCCTTTTCCTACACCGACCGCACTTGCCCCCGCTGTTCTTTGATGAGCTTTTCCAGACCGAATTGTTTGACCCGGTAGCCGATCTGGCGCAAAGTCAGGCCCAGGTCCATGGCGGCCTGGGATTGAATCCAGCGGTTGCGCTCCAAAGCGGCCAAGATCTCCCGCTTTTCCATTTCTTTCAAGCGGGACAGAAAGGCCTGGTCTGCGGTCTGCCCCGATCTCGATGGCGGGGCCAGATAGGAGGGCAGATCTTTGACTCCGATCTCAGCCCCTTCCACCACAATGCACAGGCGTTCCACCAGATTCTCCAGTTCCCGGACATTGCCCGGCCAGGCGTAATCCTGTAGAACTTCCAGCGACTTTTGGGTTAGATAGAATCTGCGGCCGTATTCTTTGGAAACCTT
>JAMCQY010000095.1 GCA_023381945.1 Deltaproteobacteria bacterium | reverse complement strand
ACCACCATGCGTCCCGACAATAAGTAAGGAATTTTTAGGAGGAAAACTACCTTTGCAAGATAGACGACAGCGGCAAGCCGGTTTCACCCTCATCGAACTGATGGTCGTGCTGTTCATCCTGGGCCTGCTGGCTATGTTGGTCGCTCCCCGTCTCATGGGGCGGGTGGGCAAAGCCAAGATCAAGACGGCCCAGACGCAGATCCAGATGATGGCCACCGCCCTGGACCTGTTTCACCTGGATGTGGGCCGCTATCCCACGGACGAAGAAGGCCTCAAGGTCCTATTCACCAAGCCTGAGAGCCTGTCTTCCTGGAGCGGGCCTTATCTCGACAAGCCGGCGCCCAAAGACCCCTGGGGCCGGGATTACGTTTATAAGTGCCCCGGTGAACATGGACCTTATGATCTGTACTCTTTAGGGGCCTCCGGTCAACTCGGCGGCGAAGGCGACAACGCCGCCATCACCAACTGGCAAACCGGGCAATGACGGGAAATTAGTCACGCTAGGATGAATTTGAGTCTTTTCAGGTATCGTCCCGCTCCAGTTAAGACCGGTCTCTGTAGGGAAGGCGGCTTCACCCTGCTGGAGTTGGTGGCGGTGATGGCCCTCCTGGCCCTGCTCATGGGCCTGGTGCTGCCGGGCCTGATGCGCACCGCCAAAAAAGAGGGAATCCGGGCCAACTTACGTCAATTTGCCACGGTCTTGAGGCTGGCCCGCAGCCAGGCGGCCACCAGCCACCGGCGGGTGCGGGTCTTCCTGAACAAGGAGAACGGAAGCTATTGGCTGGAAGGCTCCAACCAGAAGGGGGTCCTGGCCGGCATGCGCTTGGGAGATACCCGCCTGGTTTGGGAGGGAGTTGACCGGCGCCAGGGCTACATCGCCTTCTACTCCGACGGCACCTCCAGCGGCGGCAAATTAGTGATGACCGACCCCGCCGGCCGCGTCTACAGCCTGGACGTGGAAATCATCACCGGCAAGGTTACCCTCAAGATCGTGGAGCAGACTTAACTTGGTTTGGTGAACTGATATGATGATTAGCGCCCGGCGATTTCCGGAGAGATCTTCCCCTGGGCCGGAGGCGGGACTCGTGGGGAGAATTAATCGGTTATTTACGAGTCTCCCGCGCTTTTTTAAATCGGCGGAAGCTCCTGCGCTTCCGCGTCGTGAGGCAAATTGCCAGGGATTCACCCTTTTCGAGGTGATGGTGGCCACCACCATCATGGGGCTGGTGCTGGTGGTGCTGCTCCAGGTGCTCACCGGCGCCATCACGGCCCAAGAGACCTCCCTGGAACACGCCCGGGCCCTGCAGGTGGCGGATAGAGTGCTGCAGGACAGCTGCAACGCCATGGACCTGTCTGCCAGACAATACTCGGGTCAGGACGGGCCTTACAGCTACTGGGTAAAGATCACGCCCCAATACGAAGTGACCACCCCCGCCAACCTGAGCCTTCTGGTCAGATGCGCCCTGATTCAGGTGACGCTGTCCTGGCAGGAGCGGGGCCGGAGCCGGTCCGTATCTCTGGAAACCATCCGCACCGCCTCTCAGAAGCGCCAGTGATGAGACCCCAAGGACAAACCGGTTTCACTTTGCTGGAGTTGATGATCGCTCTGGCCCTGACCAGTCTCCTTTCTCTGGTGGCCTATACTTCCCTTAACCTGAGCCTTAAGGCAGTGGGCCGGGGCCGGGTAGCGGCGGATCGGTTGCAGGAGCAACGGGTGGGATTGGCCATCCTGGAGCGCTCACTGACCTCCGCGGTCCCGGAGACGTTGGGCAACCAGACCTATTTTATCGGCGAGCGCCGGCAGCTGCGGTTCTTTACGCTGGTGCCCCTAGAGGCCCACAATTTAGGGGGCGTTTACCATTGGCGGCTGCTTTTGGGCGAGGACAAAGCCCATCAGGGCGTCCTGGCGGTGGAGCAGACTAAAATCGTCAACTGGTTCAGAGACCCCGAGGGGGTGGAGATCCGCCAAATTATTTTGCATGATGTGACCGACCTGCATTTTACTTATGGAACCGGCAAGGATGAGTTTGAAACCTGGGACGGCAAAAAGGCCGGCAACCTGCCGGCTTGGGTTAAGGTGCACCTGACCCTGAAAGGCCAGCCGCCCTTGGAAGTGGAAATCCCCATTCATGTGGCTGAATTTAAAGTTAAATAGGAGCCGGTGCGGCCCCCGGGATGAACAGGGGGTGGTGCTGCTGCTGGTGCTCCTGATCCTGGCCCTTATCAGTGTCCTGGTGTTGAGCTGGGCCCAGGAGTGGCGCACCGAGCTGCGGCTTGCCGCCAACTTCCGGGAAGCCAGCCAGTGCCGCCGCCTGGCGGAGGGTGGGGTCTATTACGCCCTGGGCAAGCTTATTGAGACCAAGAGCCTGGAAGCCACTCTGGCCACACCGAGAGCTTCTTACGAGACCCTGGCTCTACTGGCCGACTCCTGGAAGGGAAGCCAGGAGTCTCACCAGATCAAACTGCCCGGAGGCATTGTCGAGGTCCGGGTGGAAGATGAGGGCGGCAAAGTGAATATCAACCAGGCCAGCGAAACAGAGTTGGCCACCCTTTTTTCAGCCCTGGAGTTTCCCCGTGGGCAGATTCCCACCATGGTGGACTCCGTCCTGGATTGGCGCAGCCGTGGGGATCAGCCCCGCCTCAACGGCGCCAAGAGCAGTTACTACCTGGGTCTGGATCCGCCTTACGTGGCCCGGAACGGTCCCCTGGAAGCGGTGGAAGAATTGGGCTGGGTGCGGGGTTTCGAAAACAGTCCCATGCTGCCCCGTCTGAGCGAGTGGCTGACCGTCATGCCCATTAGGCAGGGGGTCAACGTCAACACCGCGCCCTTGGCGGTCTTGTTGACCAAAGGAATTCCGCCGGAGGTGGCCCGGAACATTATCACCACCAGGCAGCTTCAGCCCTTTCGCAATTTCCAGGATATCACCAAATTAGGTGTGCCCGCCCAGCCGTCTCAGATTCAGCAGATGGTATTTTTGACTTCACCTTTTTTTACAATTAAGTCAACAGGTATGGTAAATAAACAAGGAGGGAGGCAGACTATCAAGGCCATAGTGCGGGTAGATCCGTCAGCCCGAAGTCCCTGGCAAATCCTCTCTTGGGTGGATGATTTTCCCGGATAGTAGATTCCGGGTGGATTGAATTTGACTTTATGAAATCTAATTTCAACATTAACGATCTGTGGCAAAGTTTTTCCGCCACCTTTCTGGCCGGCGCCGACGGTCTGGGGGTTTACCTGGAAGAGTCCGCCTTGACCCTGGCCCATGTGGAAAAGGGCCTCAAAGGCTTCCAGTTGCAGCATCTCATCCGGCTGGAGCGGCAGGGCGAAAACGGAGCCCTGGCGAAGCAGCTCAAGGAGACTATGACCCAATGGGGGCTGGAAGGTTGCCCGGTAAGCCTGGCGGTGAGCCGGGACTTGGGTTTCCTGCGTCCGGCGGCCCTGCCCCAGGCCGCGGCCGAGAACCTGGCCCAGGTGGTGGCCTACGAACTGGACCGGTTTTTGCCCCTGCCGGCCGAACGCCTCTATTACGATTATCAAATATTGGAAGCGACGGACACGGAAATTCGCCTCATGTTGATGGCCCTGCCCCGGGAAACGGTGGACGTCTGCCTCGACCTCCTGTCCCAGGCCGGATTACGGCCCATGGCTATGGAGTTGGCGCCCGCCGCGGTGGCCGCCGCCTTCACCCAGATGACCGCCAAGCTGCCGTCTTCCTGGCTGCTGCTGCACCTGGAGCCGGGGGCCTTTGAGTTGGCGCATATTCAGGGCCAGGCGATCCGGGCCTTTAGGCAGGGACGCACCGCCCCCGGGGCCGACCTCACCCAGCTCTTGGCCGGAGAAATCGAGCGCCTTAAGGCCGCGGGACCTCAGTTTAAAGCCCTGTGCCTGTATGGCCGGAGCGGTTCCGGGTTCCAGGCCACCGCCTTGAGTGAATCCCAAAACCTGAACCTGGTCTATCCCAGCCATCTGGCCATCCAGAATCTGCCGGCGGAAACGGAGCAGGATGGAGCCCTGGCCGCAGTGGGGGCGGCCCTCCGGAGCCTGGGAAAGGTCTCTCAGCAGGGCAACCTGCTGCCGGTCTCGGAGCGGGCCACCGTGCACCTCGGCCGCTTCAACTTCAATGGCCTGATGCTCCTGATCTTCCTGGGGCTTTGCTTCCTCTGGGCCGGCAGCGACTTTATCCATACCAGAGTGGTGCTCTACCAGATGAACAGCCAGATCGCCAAATTGGAGCCGGAGGCCCGGGCGGTCGAGCGTCAGTTGGAAGGGAGCCGGGCCCTGGCAAAGCAGATGGAAAACTTCCGCAAGATGGGCAGCACTCCCGATAAGCTCAGGGTTCTGAAAGACCTGACCCAGCTAATCCCCGACAACACCTGGCTTTTCAATATGCGCCTCAGCCGGCAGAACCTCGATATCAGCGGGGTTTCCAAATCGGCTTCCGATTTAATCCCCCTGCTGGAAAAATCCGGCTGGTTAACCAAAACTGAATTCGCTTCACCCATAGTGACCGATGCCACAAAACAAGAACATTTTAAAATTAAAGCAGATTTTAAGTGATTCGAGCCGTTATTTCGAGCGGCTGAATCCCCAGCAGCAACGCCTGGCCTTGATCGCCGGCGGCGGTTTGCTGCTGGTCCTGGTCTATCTGGTAGTGATCAGCCCCTTGTGGGCCCTGCATGACAGTTGGTCCCAGGAACTGTCGCTTAAGCGGCAGTTGCTGGAGAAATACCAGAGTCTCGTGGCCAGCAAGTCCAGAATTGAACAGGGCAACAAGGCCATGAAAGAGGCCCTGGCCCAGGCGGAGAGCCAGTTTCTTACCGGGGGCAACTCCGCGGTAGCCTCCGCCGATCTCCAGGAAATCGTGAAAAGATTGACCCAGGATAACGGGGTCTTGATGACCAGCGCCAAGGTCCTGCA
>JAMCQY010000419.1:1198-4957 GCA_023381945.1 Deltaproteobacteria bacterium | reverse complement strand
AGGACGTGCTCTTCAGCTACCAGGTGATGGTGGATCCCAAGACCCCCACGGCCTACTCCGGCGACTACCTCCAGGTGAAAAAGGCCGAAGTCCTGGACGATTACACCTTCCGGGTCACCTACCCGCAGCCCTTCGCCCCGGCCCTGGGAAGCTGGGCCAGCCTCACCATCCTGCCCAAACATTTGCTGGCCGGCCAGGACATCACCAAGTCTCCCCTCGGACGCCATCCCATCGGCACCGGGCCTTATAAATTTCAGGAGTGGCGTACCGGGGAACGGATCGTCCTGGTGGCCAACCCGGACTACTTCGAAGGCCGCCCCTACCTCAACGGCTACCTTTACCAGGTCAAGCCCGACTCGGCCACCATGTTCCTGGAGCTTAAGGCCGGCAATCTGGATCGCATGAACCTCAATGCCATTCAGTACAGGCGTCAGACCGACTATCCCAAATTCAACCGGCTCTATAATAAATTCCGCTATATGCCTTTTTCTTACCTTTACCTGGGATACAACCTGGAAGACCCCAGGTTCGCCGACCACCGGGTGCGTCGGGCCCTGACTTACGCCATCAACAAAAAAGAGCTCATCGAAGGGGTGCTCCTGGGGCTGGGAGAAGAGGCTTATGGCCCCTATAAACCCGGCACCTGGTATTACAACCCCAATGTCCCCAAGTTTTCTTATAACCCGGAAAAAGCCAAGGCGCTGTTGGCCGAAGCCGGCTGGCGGCCGAACGCCGACGGCATCCTGACCAAGAATGGCCGGCCTTTTGAATTCACCATTCTGACCAACCAGGGCAACGACACCCGGATCCGGACCGCCGAGATCATTCAAGGCCGCCTGCGGGAGGTGGGTATCGTCGTGAAGATCCGCCAGGTGGAATGGGCGGCCTTCCTCAAGGAGTTCATCGAGAAAGGCAACTACGAGGCGGTCCTGCTGGGCTGGAATACCGGCCTGGACCCGGACCAATACGATATCTGGCACTCCTCCAAGACCAAGCCGGGAGAACTAAATTTTAACCATTATAAAAACCCCGAGGTGGACCGGTTGTTGGATGAAGGCCGCCACACCTTCGACCGGGAGAAACGCCGGCAGATCTATTTTAAGTTCCAGGAAATCCTGGCGGAAGATCAGCCCTATACCTTCCTGTTCGTCCCTGACAACCTGCCCGCCATCTCCAAGCGCATCCGGGGCATCAAACCGGCCGCCGCCGGTATCGACTATAACTTTATCAAATGGTACGTGCCCAAAGGCGAGCAGAAATACACCATGTCGCCGTATTGAAGACCAGCGTCATGCCATAAAAAAGCCCGGACTGCTGATCCGGGCTTGTCTTTTGGCGGACCGTCTCCCGGTCCGCCCCGCGGAATTGTCTTATGGTTTCTTTTCCGGCTCCGGCTGTCCAGACGGTGTCTGAGATGAAGGGGGCATGGAAGGGGGCTGCTTCATCATCGGGCAACTTTGCATCATATACGAGATTTGCATCTGATTCATCATGCCCTGCATCTGATTGATCATATCCTGTAATCGTTTCATTTCAGCAGCGGTCGTCTTGGGCTTGCGCATCAATTCCTGCATCTGCTGCATGGTATCCTGCATCTGCTGCATCAATTGGGGGGTGGTAGCCATCGAACCTGGCCCCATCATGGGTGACGACGGCTGATCCCCCGGCTTGGGAGTCGGAGTCCCGCCGGATTCCTGGGCGAAGGCATAACCGACGCTTATCAACAATGCCGCCACCAGTACAAAAACCATGGCCTTGCGCATACTTCCTCCTCTCGGACATTATCTTTTGAATGTTATAGCGATTGCCAAAAATAATTTCTTGTAGGGGCGCACCCGCGTGTGCGCCCTCCTGCGGGCGGACACATGGGTCCGCCCCTACAATCCATCGGGTTATCGGAAAAAACTTTTGGCAAACGCTATAATCTTCACCATGCTGCTTGTCCGGTTTAAACCGGGGGCCGCCTCCTCATCCTCAAACCGAAGAACAGAGAGATAAGGAAGAGTACAATAAAGACGATGAAAAGAACCTTGGCGATCTCCACCGAGATGACGGCGATGCCGGTAAACCCCAACAACGCTGCAATTAACGCAATGACCAAAAAAGTAATTGCCCATCCAAGCATGGCGACCTCCAGGCGTCAAGCGCCGATGACTTTTAAACAGGTCCAAATAAGACCTTTCAGCGATTCCATTTTCTGGAGGATATGAATAAGAGTGGGACAAATATTTTATTCGGGCAAAAAAAGACGTATCCGATGAGATTGCCAGCATTATCTAGTTAATAGAACCGCTGCCATGAGGTTAAATTTATGTATCCGGCTCAAGATGGTCAAGTAGGTACAATTACCTGTTCCACCTAGCTAAAATTGATAGCAAAGATAGGTATGCACCGACCCGCCAAGCCTGGATCTCTGATTTTTAGCTGAGCGATTGCTCGAGGACCCCAAAGGTATTAATATCAAGGAGGCGGTGTTCCAACACGACACGCAAGTCCCGCACTGGCCAAAGATGTGGCCAACCGCAACGTAATCCGGGTCAATAGGAACGATTCGTTGGAAGAAGCCCTGCTCAAGATGGGGAAACTGCAAATTGACGAGCTGCCGGTGGTACGGACGGAATTCCCGGATGAGGTATTAGGCATGATCTCTAAGCGGGATATCATCACCTACTATCAGGCCCGGAGTGAAGCGGATCAGGACTGATTAATCCTTTGGGGAGAAATCCAGGTCCCGATTTTGGTATAATTTAACGTCACCTCTTTGAGTTCTTGGCGGCGGGCCAGAAACTGCTCCTTCATCCCCCTGAGCCAGTCGGCATGACGCCTGGCCTCATCAAAGCTCAAGAAGAGGCCATGTTCGGCCGGCTGCATGGACATTTGCAGCCGTCCTTCCTGATAATTATACGCCCCGGCATTGCTGCACAACATGCAGCGCGCCTGGCCGCCGGGCAGAAATCTGAAGGTGTCTCCCCCACAAAGGGGGCAGGCCGGGACCGAAGGGTTTGCGTCCTCCCTGCCAGTGGCGAGCGCCTTGGCCAGCCGCCTGGCAGCCTCTTTGCCTCCCTCTTTAAGAAATATCTCCCCCGGTAGGGCGCCGTACACCACAGCGGAGCCTCGTAAATCTCCCATGGTCAATTTAATGAAATTTTCTACGTTCAGTTTGGTATAGCCTTCCATGCCTTCGATGCCGGCAATCGCCACCCCGACCGCTGGTTTTCCCCACAGTCTATCGAGATGGGCGTAAAAACTCAGACCCCGGTCCAAGAACTTCTTCAGACTCGCATTGGCCCCCAGCAAATACGTGGGTGCGGCTACCACGAAGGCGTCAGCCCGACTCAAGGCCTCCAGCACCAGGGCAAAATCGTCGTCCTGCGGACACTTCTCTTCACCGAACAGGCATTGATAGCAGGCCTTGCAGGGGCGAATATCCATATCCGGGAGCCGGATGAGCTGGAGTTCCCAAGGTCCTTCGAGTTGCAGGAAGAGTTCCTTGATAAACAGTTCCGAATTGCCATATTTTCTGGGAGAGGCCGCAATGCCGAGTAAGGTTTTTGCCATTTTTTTGTCCCTATGCAACTGTTTCTCAAGTCCTTAAGGCCAGCTCCTCCACCAGCCGGTCGGCATAGCCCAGGATGAAGTCCCGCTGCTGGCGGGTAGCGTAGCCGACGCAGGCGCAGCGCATGGTCTGCTCAGAGCGGATAAGCAATTCGAAGCGCACGAAGCTATCCCCCACTACCGGCTCCCCCAGTTCCACGGCAA
>JAMCQY010000419.1:0-1164 GCA_023381945.1 Deltaproteobacteria bacterium | reverse complement strand
TCAGGTATTCCCGTACCCGGGGAATATCCTTCCGGGCGATTTCGTCAAGCAGATATTGGCGCATTCTCTTTCTTTTTTCCTTTTACATGGACAACAAGTCATTTCTTCGATCTATCCAACACTAGAGGGCGAAACGGCCGGTCGCCCCTACTTTTGGCGGCGGGAGGTGGGAAGGTATTCCACCGTCGGGGTCTTGCGCAGCGGTTGGGGAAAGAGGTTCATGAGGCGGAGGATTTCCTTGGGCATGGCGGTAGACACCGGCAGGCCCAGATCCCGGGCGGCCTCGAAGGTAATAGGATAGTCGTGGGTCCAGGTGCCTTCGGCCAAAAGCCGGGCCAGCTCGTCGGCCTTTGCCGCTGACTGGTGTTTAACTAGCAGCTCCCGGACGAAATTCCTGATTTCGGCCACCGCCTTTTCGGCTTGATCGGCCATGATCAAAATATGGTCATCCACTTCATCCGGCGGCTTTTTCGCCACGGCCTTGAGCAGCGATACCGCCGGAAACTGCCAGATCACCGGGTCCACCGGACCCAGCACGGCGAATTCATTCATGACGATCTCATCAGCAGCCAGGGCCAGCAGGGTGCCGCCGGACATGGCGTAGTGGGGCACAAAAACCGTCACCTTGCCGGGGTGTTTACTCAGAGCCCGGGCAATCTGCAGCGACGGCAGCACCAGTCCGCCGGGGGTGTGCAGGATGAAATCGATGGGAATCTGGGGGTCGGTTAAATGGATAGCCCTAAGGACTTCTTCGGCGTCATTGATATCGATGTAGCGGTAGATGGGAAACCCCAGGATAGCCATGGTCTCCTGGCGGTGCACCAGCATGATGACCCGGGAGTTCCTTTTCTGCTCCAATTCGGCTAGCAGGCTCTTCCTGCCATATTCCAGGGCCTTCTGCTTGATCAGGGGATAGAAGGCGGCGCCCAGCAGGGCCAGCCAGAAAAGCTCTCCAAAGTTCATGGTTCCTCCGAGGGCGGCGGTCCGGCACGGCGGGCGGCATCCACCGCGGCATAGCCCCACAGGGCTATCAGAAACCCGAAGGGCACCCAGAAGACCGGATGATTCAGGGTGTCGATGAGCAGCATCTTGACCATATCTCCGGTCAAGGGCCGGGGAAAGAACACCAGGGTGTATTCCCGCGATACCAGGATCAGGGCGGTG
>JAMCQY010000103.1 GCA_023381945.1 Deltaproteobacteria bacterium | reverse complement strand
GCCTCCGGCGGGGCCACGTCAATGAACTGGCCCTTGCCGGAGATCGTCCGGAAGTGCAGAGCCGCCAGCATCGACAGGCCGGCAAAGGCGCCGCCGGCGTACCAGGACATCCAGTTGCCCTGTTTGGTGGGCACCTCGGAAGGCTTCGGATTGTTAGGATCATCAGGCAGTTCGCCGGTGACCGCGGTCACCCCGGAAAAGGCCTGGCTGACCACATCCACATCGGCCTTGCCGCAGGTGGCTTTCGAGCCGAATTGGCCGTAGGCGTAAATGGCGCAATAGATGAGCCTGGGATTTTCAACGCTGAGTTGCCGGTAGCCGATGCCCCAACTATCCATGACGCCGGGCAGGAAGGTTTCGATAATCACGTCGGCCCGTTTGGCCAGTTTTTTGAAGATCTCCTGACCTTCCTGGCTTTGCAGGTTTAAGGTGATATGAAACTTGTTGCGGCCTTCGTTGAGGTACCCCAGGCCGGTGTCTTTATGCATGATGCCGAAAGGCGTAAAAGTCCGTTCGGGATTGCCTTCCGGGGCTTCGACGCGGATAACTTCGGCGCCGAGTTCGGCCAGTATCGAGCTGGCAAAGCAGCCGGCAATGCTGCCGTAGCTGCAATCCAGCACGGTGAGGTGGTCCAAGGCCTCGGCTTTACCGGGGGCATGAACCGGATCGTCTTTTTCCCTGATCCAATCCGGCCAGCTCTTTTTATCGTCTTCATGGTGCGGCATGATCTATCTCCTCTCAAAATCTGATGGAAGCGTGAGCACAAAGCAAGGTCTCAGCCCAGGATGACGCCCTTTTTGCCGTCCCAATCCTCGGGAGGCTTGCGGCCGGGGGCATCGGCCCATTTGCCGATGACGTTGCGCTCCTTCAGCCCCTTGATCTGTTCTGCCGTCATTCCCAGAAAACGTCTGAAGACATATTCGTTGTCAAAGCCCACGGCCTTGCCGGCCCACTTGATGCGGCCCGGAGTCTCGGAGAGCTTGGGCGCAACGCCCTCTTCCACCGTGGGCCCGAAGATGGCGTCATTGACCGTGTAGGTGAAGTTCCGCTGGATCAGATGATCGTCTTCGATCTTATCGCTGGCCTTGGAGACCAGGTGGGCTCCGAAGCCGTGCTTGCAAGCCAGGTGGTTGAGTTCCTCATAGGTCTTGGTCGCCGCCCATTGCCGGATGATGTCCAACAGCTTGACGGCGTTTTCTTCCTTGAGCCGGACGGGGTGGGTGGCATAATGTTCGTCATGGGCCAGTTCGGGCCGGCCCATGGCCTCGCAGAGCCCCTGGAACTGCTGGTCGGTGGCTGCGCCGATGGCCACGATCTGATCCTTGGCCTGGAAGATATCGGCCGGGCAGATGGAGACGTCCCGGTTGCCGTAGCGTTCCCGCTCTTTGCCGGTGAGATGTTGATAGAGCCAGGTCCAATCCAGGACCCGGATGAGGTTCTCCGCCTGGGAAAACTCGATGTACTGGCCTTTGCCGGTGCGATCCCGGTGCGCCAGGGCCCCTAAAACGCCGACGGCGCCCATGAGCCCGCCGAAGTAGTCCGCCAGCCAGATGCCTGATTTCAGGGGCAGTTTGTCCGGGAAACCGGTGATCCAGGCCATGCCCGATTCCGATTGGGCGATGGCGTCGTATGAGGGCCGCTCCACGTAGGGACCCCACTGGCCGAAGCCGTTCAAGGCGATGTAGATGATCCTCGGGTTGATTTCGGAGAGCTGCCGGTAGCCGATGCCCCATTTGTCCATGGTGCCGGCCCGGAGGTTCTCCACCACGATGTCTGAGCGTTTGACCAGCTCCCGGAAGAGGTCTTTGCCTTCGTTCACCCGCACGTCGATGCTGATGTGATACTTGTTGCGGGCTTCCTTCAGATAGCCTAAGGCGCTGCCTTTGTAAAACTTGGCAAAGGGGGTCAGGGACCGCATGGTGTCCCCGGCGCCGGGAAGTTCCACTTTGAAAACCGTTGCTCCCAATTCCGACAAATAAGCGGGCAGCGAAGGACCCAAAATCAGGGTGCAGAGCTCCACGATCTTGATATCTGCCAAAGCCTCCGGTTTTTCAAAGGTCTTGGACGGGTCCAGCATGGACTCGGCCCATTTAAAATAATCTTCTGTTGCCATGTCGCCTCCTCTCGGTTTTTAGAAATATCGTTCAATTCAAACCATGGGCCGAATAAACAGATGCCGGATCCAGCCGTCTTCCCCGAAAGATTGGATCGCCGCAACTGCTCCGCAGCCACTCGCCGCCGGGAAAAAACCGAACGCCAACCAGCCGGAAAGTTTGATCCAGTGTCGGCGTATGGTAACTAGCTTTTTCCAAATATGTCAAAATCAAAGTGGGGTTCGTGAAACTTTTCTTTAATGATATTCGTAGAAGCCGCGTCCGGCCTTCCGGCCCAGCCAGCCGGCTTCCACGTATTTGCGCAGCAGCGGGCAGGGCCGGTACTTGGAATCGCAGAAGCCGTTGAACAGGGTTTCCATGATGGCCAGGCAGGTATCCAGGCCGATCAGGTCGGCCAGGGCCAGCGGACCCATGGGATGGTTGGCCCCGAGGCGCATCACCGTGTCGATGTTTTCCCTCGTGCCCACGCCCTGATACAGGCAGTAGGCCGCTTCATTGATCATGGGCATGAGGATGCGATTGATCAGGAAGCCGGGATAATCGTTCGCTTCTGCCGGGGTCTTGCCGAATTTGACAGTGAGATCATGGATTAGCGCAAAGGTCTCATCCGAAGTGGTCAGGGCCCGGATCAGCTCCACCAGTTGCATGACCGGCACCGGGTTCATGAAGTGCATGCCGATGACCTTATCGGGCCTCTTGGTCTGGGCGGCAATGCGGCCGATGGGGATGGAGGAGGTATTACTGGCCAGGATGGCGGCTGGGGCACAGATGGCATCCAGCTCCCGGAAGATCTGAAACTTCAGCGCCTCGTTTTCAGTGGCCGCCTCGACCACCAGGTCTGCCGCGGTCATATCCTTCAGGTTGACCGTGGTCTTGATGCGGCCGAGAACTGCGTCCCGGTCTGCGGGGCTCATCTTGCCCTTCTCGACGCCTTTGCCCAGGATCTTGGTGATGGTTTTCAGGCCGCGCTGGACAAATTCCTCGCTGATATCGCTCATAATCACGGAGAAACCACTCATGGCGGCCACCTGGGCGATGCCGTTGCCCATCTGACCGGCGCCTACCACTCCCACGGTTTTTATTTGCATATGATTTTTATCTCCTCTCAGACAGCCGCTTGAATATATTAAAGAGACCCGGTTTTTAACCCCCCTTTGTAAAGGGGCAGGGGGGATTTAAATGGGCTTCTTAAATCCCCCCAAGTCCCCCTTTTTCAAAGGGGGACTTTTAATATCGTTCAATCCGCCAGCGAAAACAGCGGTACGACTCCCTCTCCGGCCGTATGCTTCATATGCTGCACCACCTGGTGCCCCAATTCCACCTTTTTGCCGATAATCTCCATGGTGACGCTTTCCGGGTCGGTGCTGTTCAAGAGCCCGGTGAGCCAGGGGCCTTCCCGGAGCTGGGCCAAGACCACGACGTAAGGGGCCTTGAAGCCTTCGGGAGCTACCCTGACCACCGTAAAGGTCTTGACCGTGCCGTCCCCGGAAAGTTGCGTGATTTCTTGATTGGTTCCGCCGCAGTCGTCGCAGACGGCCTTGGGCGGCACGGTAATGGTGCCGCAGTCGAGACATTTTAAGCCCTTCAGAACATTCTCTTTCAAAGCTTCGAAATATTGGACGTGGGTCAGTTTGTACATGCAATCTCCCTATGCTTAGCGGCCGAGGAGGATATTTACCACCACGGTGCCGGTGCCTCCCAGGGTATCGGTCATGCCGATCCGGGCCCCGTCCACCTGCCGATCGCCGCACTCCTCCCGGAGCTGTTTGGTAATTTCGTAAACCTGGGCGCAGCCGGTGGCCCCCACCGGATGCCCCTTGGACTTGAGGCCGCCCGAAGGATTGATGGGAATTCTGCCGCCCAGGCTGGTTTCGCCCAGGTCCGCGGCCAGGCTGCCTTTGCCGAATTCGAAAAATCCCAGGCACTCGCTGGCGACGATTTCAGCAATGGTAAAGCAGTCGTGCAATTCCACCACGTCCACGTGCTTGGGTTCGATGCCCGCCATCTTGTATGCCTGCGACGATGAGGCGAGCCGCGCCCGCATCACCGTGAAGTCCTTCTGCCGGGAATAGGGCCGGCCATTGCCTTGCCCCACTCCCAGGACTTTAATGGGTTTGGCCACCAGCTTGTTGGCAATCTCCCGGGTGGCCAGCACCACGGCGGCCGCGCCGTCGGAAATGGGGCAGCAGTCGAAGACCTGGAGCGGGTCGCACACCATGGGGCTCCCCAGCACCTTTTCCACGGTGATCTCTTTTTGAAATTGGGCCAGAGGATTTAAGGTGCCATGGTGATGATTCTTAACTGCCACCTTGGCCATGCGCTCTTTGAGGATCGCCAACGGAATGCCGTACTTATCCGCATACTGGTGAGCCAGCATGGCGAAAACCCCTGGGAAGGTCAGGCCGGTGAATTCCTCATAGTGGCTGTCCTCGATCATGGCCAGGGCCCCGGCCACCTGGGAGGTGCCCATGTGGGTGAACTTTTCTACCCCGCCGGCAATCACGATGTCATAAAAACCCGAGGCCACCCACATGAAGGCGTCCCGGAAAGCCACGGAAGCCGAAGCGCAGCCGCCTTCCACCCGGGTGGCTGGTACCTGCGGCCCCAAGCCGATCTCATCCGCCAGCAAGGGGGCCAGGTTCATCTGGCCTTCGGAGAAATCGCCCAGGACGTTGCCGATGACCAGACCTTGGATGTCCTTGGAAGTTAGATTCGATTCGCGTATGGCCTCCAGGGCGGCTTCAGCGAAGAGTTCCTGCAAGCTTAAGCTGGACGGCCCAAACTTGGTCATGCCCACACCCAACACCGCTACTTCTCTCATAATATTTCCTCTCGCATCTGCCTAAGC
>JAMCQY010000347.1 GCA_023381945.1 Deltaproteobacteria bacterium | reverse complement strand
ACGCTGTTTCAGGGTCAGAGCCGCCTGGGAATGGAGTTTCATGAGTTTCCCTCCTTACCCAAGCATATTAATGTATGTTAATGTCTATTGTCAATACAACTAACAACTAAAAACTAAAAACTGTATTTAAATGAGCCTGACTTTCTTATCTGAAAAATGTATTGCCTGCGGCCAATGCGTCGATGCCTGCCCCTTTGGCGTGCTTAGGCTGGAGGGCGAGACCCTGGTGATCGGCGAGGGCTGCAATCTCTGCGGCGCCTGCACCGAGGTCTGCGAGATGGAGGCCCTGGTGATCGAGGCCGCCGCCGGTCCCGCTCCCCGCCCCGAGGTGCCGCCGGACGGCGTCTGGATCTTTGCCGAGCAGCGCGGCGGGGTCCTGGCCCCGGTGACCGCGGAGCTTTTGGGCGAAGGCCGGCGGCTGGCCGAAGAACTCAAAGCGCCGGTAGCCGCGGTTCTTTTTGGCGCTGAGGTGGCCTCCCTGGTCCCTGCCCTTTTGAGCGCCGGAGCCCACAAGGTTTATCTGGCCGAACATCCGCGCCTTCAGGATTTCCTGGAAGAGACTTACGCCGCGGCCCTGACGGAGCTCGCCCGGCGCTACCGGCCGGAAATTATCCTGGCCGGAGCCACTTACGTAGGCCGCGCCTTCATTCCCCGGGTGGCCGCCAGCCTTAAAACCGGCCTGACTGCCGATTGCACCGCCTTCGCCATCGACCCGGAAAAACGGCTGCTGCTCCAGACCCGCCCGGCCTTTGGCGGCAATATCATGGCGACCATCATCACCCCGCGCACCTTTCCTCAGATGGCCACGGCCCGGCCCGGAGTCTTCAAGCCCCGGCCACCGGCCGATTTTCCCGAGGGCGAGGTGATCCCGGTGGACACCGCTTTCCTGGACGAGAGCGGTCGCAGCCGCTTCGTCGCCACCGTAGAGGAAATCAAGGAGCGGGTGCCTTTGAGCGCCGCCGATATCATCGTGGCCGGCGGCCGCGGCCTCAAGGACGCCAAAAACTTTCGCCTCCTGGAGGAGTTGGCGGATCTCTTGGGCGCGGCCGTAGGCGCCACCCGAGCCGCGGTGGATGCCGGATGGATAACCTATCCCCATCAGATCGGCCAGACCGGCAAGACCGTCGCCCCCAGGATTTACCTGGCCGCGGGCATTTCCGGCGCGGCCCAGCACCTGGTGGGCATGCAGTCCTCCGACTTCATTGTGGCCATCAACAAGGACCCCAAGGCCCCCATTTTCCAGGTGGCCGACGTCGGCATGGTGGGCGACCTGTTTGAAATCCTCCCGGCCCTGATTCAGGAGATCAAGAAAGACAGGGGTTAGGGGTCAGGGGTCAGCCGCTGAAATGTAGGGTGCGCCTCGCGCACCAAAAAAGTGGGCATTAAACAATGAGCAGGGCGGCCTGTGGCCGCCGCCATGGAGACCAGAACGCAGGCCCGCTCCACCCATATTGCAACAATTTGATTTAATCGCCTGTACGTGAAAAAAAGTATAAGAAACCTCTTTCAATTTGCGGCAATTCGGATTATTTAATTAACGCAGCAGGCCTTGGCGCGCCCGGCTCAGGGCGCTGGGGTGAAGTGCGGTTTCAGCCAAGATTTTTTGGATAACTTTGATATGAACGATAACGTCTCTGTGGCTTTGATAACCGGCGCCGTCCGGGGCATTGGCCGGGCCATCGCCCTGGAATTGGCCCGCCCCGGCCTAACCATGTATCTGAACGACGTGGCCCTGGGCGAAGATGCGGTTCGAACCCAAAAGGACGTCGAGGCCCAAGGGGCCGCAGTCCACCTGATCGAATTTAATGTGGCCGACTTCAGCCAGGTGCAAAAAGGGCTCGACGATATCATCAAAGAAAGCGGCCGCCTGGACCTGCTGGTGAACAACGCCGGCATCACCCGGGACAACCTTATTCTACGCATGAAAGAGGACGATTGGGACGCGGTCCTGACCGTGAATCTCAAGGGAGCTTATAACTGCATCCGAGCGGCGAGCAAGACCATGGTCAAGCAGCGCTTTGGCCGCATCATCAACATCAGCTCGGTGGTGGGGGTGATGGGCAATGCCGGCCAGGCCAATTATGTGGCCTCCAAGGCCGGCTTGATCGGCCTGACCAAGTCGGTGGCCCGGGAGCTGGCCTCCCGCAATATCACGGTGAACGCCGTGGCCCCCGGCTTCATTCAAACGGAGATGACCGAGTCCCTGTCGGAAAAGGTCAAGGCCGAGATGCTGGCCCAGATTCCTCTGGGCCGCTTCGGCACCCCGGCGGAGGTGGCCCAAGCGGTGGCCTTCCTCGCTTCCGAAGCCGCGGCTTACCTAACCGGCCAGGTGATTCATGTTAATGGCGGCATGTTGATGGTTTAAGAAAACAGGAGGTTTTGGTCGATGGGAGCAATTGAAGAAAAAGTAATTGATATAATCGTGGATAAATTAGGCGTGGAACGTTCCGAAGTCACCCCGGAAGCGGTCTTTGTGGATGACCTGGGCGCCGATTCCCTGGACCTGGTTGAATTGATCATGGCCATGGAAGAAGAATTCGGCATGGAAATTGCGGATGAAGAAGCAGAAAAGCTGAGGACCGTCCAGGATGTCATCAGTTTCGTCACCGCCCGGGCCGCCTGAGCCTGGTACAATTGCCATTGCCTGCGACCACGCGGGCTTCGGCTTGAAGATAGAGATCGTCAAGCTGTTGCGCGAACTCAAGGTGCCGTTTGATGATTTCGGCTGCGCCAATGCCGAAGAATCGGTGCACTACCCCTTGTTCGGCAAAAAGGTGGTGGATGTCTTGTTGGCTCGCCCCGGGAGCCTGGGCATCTTAATCTGCGGGACCGGCCTGGGGATGAGCATCATGGCCAACCGCTTTCCCGGTATCCGGGCGGCGCTGTGCCACGACCTCTTTGCGACTATAATGAGCAGACGCCATAACAACGCCAACCTCCTGGTCATGGGTGGTCGTGTAATCGGGCCCGATCTCGGTAAAGAGATCGTGCGTACCTGGCTCAAGACCCCCTTTGACGGCGGCCGTCACCAGGAGCGTTTGGATCTACTGGAACGATTGGCACGGGAGCAGCATTCGACCGGAGCGGCAACATAATGGACCACATGGAAGACCTGGCCCGCATTGACCCTGCGATTTATGCCGTCATCGAGCGGGAACGGCAGCGCCAGCTCCACAAACTGGAGATGATTGCTTCGGAGAACTTCGTCAGCAATGCGGTGCTCCAGGCCCAGGGCTCCATCCTGACTCATAAATATGCCGAAGGCTATCCGGGGCGGCGTTTTTACGGCGGCTGCGAATACGTCGACACCGCCGAAGACCTGGCCTTGAGCCGGGTGAAGGAGATCTTTGGGGCACCCTACGCCAACGTTCAGCCCCATTCCGGCAGCCAGGCCAACATGGCCGTCTATCTTTCCTTCCTGAAGCTTGGCGATACGATTATGGGTATGGACTTGGCCCATGGCGGCCACCTGAGCCACGGGGCCAAGGTGAATTTCTCCGGCCGTCTGTTCAAGTCGGTGACCTATGGCGTTGACCGGCAGACCGAACAGGTCGACCTCGCCGCCTTGAGGGAACTTGCGCAGCAGCACCGCCCCCGGCTGATCATCGCCGGGGCCAGCGCCTATCCCCGCACTCTGGATTTTTCCCGTTTCGCCGAGATCGCCCGGGAGGTGGAGGCCTACCTCATGGTGGACATGGCCCACATCGCTGGGCTTATCGGCGCCGGCCTCCATCCCAATCCGGTGCCGGTGGCGGACTTTGTCACTTCCACCACCCACAAGACCCTGCGGGGCCCACGGGGCGGACTCATCCTGGCCCAGGCAGACTATGGCAAATCCCTGGATAGCCAAATTTTTCCAGGGATCCAGGGCGGTCCCCTGATGCACATCATTGCCGCCAAGGCCGTGGCTTTCAAGGAGGCCCTGGCGCCCTCCTTCAAACGCTATCAGCAACAGACAGTGGCGAATGCACGCACCCTGGCCCAGGAATTCCTGAAGCGGGGTTATCGTCTGGTGGCCGGTGGCACCGACACCCATCTCATCCTGGTGGACCTGAGCCCCAACGGCCTTACCGGCCGGGAAGGCGAAGAGGCCCTGGACCGGGCCGGCATCACGGTTAACAAAAATGGCATACCCTTCGATCAGCGCCCGCCCACCGTCACCAGCGGCATCCGGGTGGGCACTCCGGCCCTTACCACTCGCGGCATGAAAGAGAAGGAGATGGTAGCCATTGCCGATTTCATGCACCAGGTGCTAAGCGCTCCCGACGATACCGATCTCCAGGCCAAACTCCAGGTCCAGGTGCGAGAGTTCTGTTCCCAGTACCCCCTGTTTGCCGAGGAATGGACCGCGGAGTAACAGTTGTCAGTGGCCGGTGGTCAGTGCTCAGTAAAATCTACTCTAACTAAATGTATAAAAGTTTCGAAGGGCGACTAATTGAATCGCCCTTTTTTAATTTCTTGGTCTTTATTCGAGAAAAGAAAAAAATTTAGACCTTTTCTATACCCTGATATAAAATCAGATGAAGATTCAATATTAATGATTTCTTTATTTTACTGACTACTGACTACTGACCACTGTTCCTATGCGCTGCCCTTATTGCCACAGCACCAAAAATAAGGTCCTCGACTCCCGCCCCAGCCGGGAGGCCAACGCCATTCGCCGGCGCCGGGAGTGCCTCCATTGCTCGCGGCGCTTCACCACCTACGAGCAGGTGGAAGAGACCATGCCCCTGGTGGTGAAGAAAGACGGCCGCCGGGAGCCGTTCCAACGGGCCAAGCTTTACGAAGGCATCACTAAGGCCTGTGAGAAACGGCCGGTGTCCATCGATGTTATCGAAAACTTCCTGGACGGCCTGGAACGCGAGATGCTGGAAAGCGGGATGCGGGAGATCGCCTCCACCTGGATCGGCGAACGAGTGATGAATCAACTGCGCCAGTGGGATGAAGTGGCTTATGTGCGCTTTGCCTCGGTGTACCGGCATTTCACCGACGCCACCGACTTCATGGAAGAGATCCGCCACCTGCTGGCCAGTCGCAAAGAACCGCAAAAGAGCTAAATATTTTCATAAGAGCACAAGACCACGGGGGTTTCTAAGGGGATGTTTATCGGCGGGGTTGACCCGCCGCTTGGCTTAAGATAGTTTTTGCTTCGGTGCCTCTCTAAGCCCTCTGTATCTCTGTGGTTAATCTTTTTTACAGCAATGAGCGAAATTAATCCTGCCTATATGAAGTTAGCCTTGCGTCTGGCCGCCCGCGGCGCCGGTTGGGTCTCCCCCAACCCCATGGTGGGCGCGGTGGTGGTTAAAGACGGGCAAATCGTCGGGCGGGGTTTTCACCGCCGCGTGGGTGCGGCCCATGCCGAAGTGGAGGCCCTGCGCCAGGCCGGAGCCGCGGCACAGGGGGCCGACCTCTACGTCACCCTGGAGCCCTGCAACCACCAGGGGCGCACTCCCCCCTGCACACAGGCTATTTTGGCCGCCGGCGTGGCCCGGGTGATCATCGCTACCCGGGACCCTAATCCTCAAGTCGCCGGCGGCGGGGCGGAATATTTGAAATCCCAAGGCGTAATTGCGGAGACCGGGGTTTTGGAGGCTCAAGCCTGGCGCCTCAATGAATCCTGGTTTTATTGGACGGCCACCGGACGTCCCTGGGTCATCGCCAAGGCCGCCTGCTCCCTGGACGGCAAGATCGCCACCGCCACTGGCGAAAGTCAGTGGCTCACCGGCGAGGCGGCCCGGGCTTACGGGCACCGCCTGCGCCACCAGGTGGACGCCATCCTGGTGGGCATCGAGACCGTTTTGTCCGACGACCCGCAGCTCACCGCCCGGCTGCCCCGGGGCCGGGGCAAAGACCCGATCCGGGTAGTCCTGGACAGCCGTCTGCGTCTGCCCTTGCCGGCCAAACTCCTGCACCTGGAATCACAGGCGCCCACCTGGGTGGCCTGCACTAAAGAAGCACCTAAAGAGAAAATCAAGGCCATTAAGGACCTGGGGGCCGAGGTTCTGGTTTTCCCGGAGGAAGCAGGGCGGGTCCCCCTCAAACCCTTACTGAAACTCTTAGGCGACCAGCAGGTGCAAAGCCTGCTGGTGGAAGGGGGGGCCGAGGTACTGGGCGGCTTCTTCGATGAGGGTTTGGTCAACCAGTTCTACTTCTTCTTTGCCCCCAAAATCCTGGGGGGCCGTACCTCCCCCGGTGTCTTGGGCGGTGAGGGAATTAGTCACCTCGCCAACGCCCTTCAGGCCACGCACTTGAACATGCGTCGTATCGCCCAGGATATTATGATTTCAGGCTATCTTTGAAACCGGATGGCTGTGTAATGAGATGATTTTGGTAGGGGCGGGTTTTAAACCCGCCCCTACATTTCGGCAGCAATTTATTTCTTCCGCAAAGGCTCCTTCAAGGCGGCGATAAACTCGCCCACCTCCTTAATCAATTCCTGGCCCTTCAGCTTCGCCACTTTTTGCACGATGGCGCTGCCCACCACGATGCCGTCCACATACGGGGCCAGCCACTTGACCTGCTCCGGGGTGGAGATGCCGAAGCCCACGGCCAGGGGACATTTCACCAGCGACCGCACTTCTTTCAAAGCCGCCGCCAGGTCCGGGGGCAACTCGGTGCGAGCCCCGGTAATCCCGGTGACCGAGACATAATACAAGAACCCCCGGGTCAGGCGGGCCATATGCTTGATGCGTTCCATCCCGCTGGTAGGCGCGGCCAGGAAGATGGTGGCCACGCCATTCTTCGCCGCGGCCACCCGCCAGGGGCCGGCCTCCTCGGGCGGCAGGTCCGGAATGATGAAGCCGTCCACCCCCAGAGTAGCCGCCTCCCGGGCAGTCCGCTCCAGACCGTAACTCAAAATAGGATTATAGTAGCCCATTAAGATCAATGGGATATCCGTTTGCCGGCGCACCTCTCCCGCCAGTTCCAAAACTTCCTTAAGATGGATGCCGCCCTGCACGGCCCGGCTGCTGGCCGCCTGGATGGTGGGTCCATCCGCCAGGGGATCGGAAAAGGGAATACCCAGCTCCAGTAGGTCGGCGCCCTTAGCCGCCATCTCCAAAGCCAGGGCCTTCGTCGTGTCCAGATCCGGGTCGCCGGCCGTGATGAAGGGAATGAGCGCCTTTTCGTCCTTCGCCTTGAGCCGCTTGAAAACCTGATCAATTCTAGACACCGGACACCTCCAGGGCTTCGGCCACCGCGTCCACGTCCTTGTCGCCCCGGCCGGAAAGATTAACAATAATATGATCGTTTTCAGTATACTCCGGCGCCAGCCGCTGCAGGTAAGCCACCGCATGGGCGCTTTCCAGGGCCGGCAGGATGCCTTCGGTTTGGCTCAGCAGCTTGAAGCCCTCCAGGGCCTCGGCATCGCTTACCGCCACATATTCGGCCCGCCCTGTATCTTTGAAATAGGAATGCTCCGGCCCCACCCCGGGATAATCCAGCCCCGGCGCCAGGGAATGCGCCTCCTGGATATTGCCCCAGGGGTCCTGCAAGAGATAACTGAATGCCCCGTGCAGCACCCCCACCGTCCCGGCCACCAGGGTGGCGGAGTGATGGCCGCTGGCCAGGCCGTGCCCGGCGGCCTCCACTCCCACGAAGCGCACCTCGTCATGGACAAAGGGATGGAACAGACCCATGGCGTTGCTGCCGCCGCCGACGCAGGCCACCAGGCATTGGGGCAGGCGGCCGGTGATTTTGCGTATCTGGGCCTTGGCCTCCTTGCCGATGACCGACTGGAAGTCCCGGACGATCATGGGGTAAGGATGCGGCCCGCCCACCGAACCCAGGACATAATGGGTATGGCGCACGTTGGTGACCCAATCCCGGATGGCCTCGTTCATGGCGTCTTTCAGGGTGCGGCTGCCGGACTCCACCGGGAGCACTTTGCCGCCCAACAGGCGCATCCGGATGACGTTGAGCCGCTGGCGCCGGATGTCTTCGGTGCCCATGTAGATGTCGCACTCCATCCCCAGCAGGGCCGCCACCGTGGCCGTGGCCACGCCGTGCTGGCCGGCCCCGGTTTCGGCGATGAGCCGCTGTTTGCCCATGCGCCGGGCCAGCAGCCCCTGCCCCAGGGTATTATTGATCTTATGGGCTCCGGTGTGCGCCAGGTCTTCCCGCTTGATATAGATCTGCGGGCCAGCCAAGGCTTTGGTCAAATGCCGCGCAAAATAGAGGGGAGTTGGCCGGCCCACGTAATCCTTCAGGTACCAGGCCAGTTCGTCTTTGAAATCCTTGTCCCGGCTGATCCGGCGATAAGCCTCCTCCAACTCCAACAAGGCCGGCATCAGGGTCTCCGGTACAAACCGGCCCCCATAGCGGCCGTATCTGCCATGTTTGTCTGGTAACAATTGAGCCTCCTTCGCTATTTCATCTCAGAAATTAATTTATTGATAGATTGTGACATAGGTATCGCTATGTTTACTATAAAAGTCTTTTTTTCATCCTCATTAATCGGTTCTATGAAATAGTTTTCTGCAAAAATTCCAATTAATTGACTATAAATTGTTTCAGGATGCAAATCCCTTTGTAATGCTGATATATACTGGATAGGTCTTAACTTAATTAAATAATCATATTCCTCTTTAAATTTATCTATCTCTTTGTTGAGTTCTTCCTTTGTCCTCTTTTTGTCTTTAATCATTTGGTACATTTCATTGAGAAAATAAGTTAGTATTTCCTTACTAAAAGTATTTATTTCTTGTATGGGAGACGATGCCTTTTTTATTATTAGAACATAGAAAGCCGATATAACGAAAATACTGAAAAATACCCCTTCTATATCATTAATTTTATATCTTTTATATGCCATTTGTGTCTCAATAACTTTTTTGATATTATAATATAATTCATAGCAATATTTCCACATTATTTCTATTTTATATCGTTCATTTTGAATTTGATCAATTGGCAATATATTTTCCACATTTATAAATATACTTAATATTAATGAAGTAATATAAGCGACGATATACCCAATTTTAGTGAAGGATAATACGAATAAAATAGGAATAGCATAAATAAGATCAAATTTATCAATATCAGCAAATGCAAATATCAAACTTAATATAATTGAAAATGTCCACTGTGCTATTCCCATATAAGAAACAAGGATATTTTTCTTAAATGCATTTAAAATGTATAAGAAACCTGATATCGCAAATAAGATTAATAAAATAAATAAGGCCCAACCGATAAATAAATATAAATCTTGCATTATTTTCTTCCATCAATTTTGCTAATATTTTCGAAAAAGGCAATCATCTTAACATGATCTTTCTTACCTGGGTACAACTCCACACCGCTGGCAACGTCCACCGCCTGGGGCTGGGCGATCTTAATGGCCTGAGCTACGTTGTCGGCGGTCAAGCCGCCGGCTAAAACAATGGGGCCGTATTGCCGGGCCCGCCTCGCCAATTCCCAGTCAAAAATCTCGCCCGTGCCGCCGGTCCGGTCTTTCTTGTAGGTATCCAACAAAAAGGCCTGCACCGCTCCCCGGTAAGCCTCTAATTCTTTCAAGGAATTCTCATCTTTGATGCGAAAGCCCTTCAGCACCCGGCGACCCAGGCTGCGGCAGTATTCCGGTGATTCCTGCCCATGGAGCTGCACCCAATCCAGGCCCACCCGGGCCTCCAGTTCCTGCACTGTTGCCGCCTCTTCATTGACAAAAACTCCGACGCTCAGGACAAATGGCGGAAGTTGCCGGATAATCTCCCGGGCTGTCTCCGCTTCAACCTTCCTGGGGCTCGGCGGATAAAAGATAAAGCCCAGGGCATGAGCCCCCAGCTCCGCCGCCAAGAGCGCGTCTTCCAGATTAGTAATGCCGCAGATTTTTATTCGCATCAGAATTCTCTAAAAACCCGGCGGCCACGGGCCGCCCTATAATTTAATCCCAAGAAACTCCCTTAGCTTTTTCCCCGGGTCCTCCTGCCTCACCAGCGTCTCCCCGATGAGAAACGCCCGGATGCCCGCGGCCTCGTACCTTTCTAAATCGGCCCGGGTCTTGATCCCTGAGGCAGCCACCAGGGTCACTCCCGGCGGCGCCAGGGGCGCCAGTTCCAGGGCCCGGTTGGGAAACATCTCGAAAGTGTGGAGGTTCCGGGAGTTGATGCCGATTAGTTTTGCCCCGGTGGCCACCGCCAGGGACATCTCTGCCTCGGTGTGGACCTCCACCAGGGCTTCCAGTCCCAGGGAATGCGTCACGGCCAGCAAGTCCCCAAGCTGCGCCGGGTTTAACAGGCTGACGATGAGCAGCAGGGCGTCGGCCCCCAATGCGGCGCTTTCATAAACCTGCAACTCTTCCAGGATAAAATCCTTGCGCAGTATGGGGACCCGGATCACCGGGCGCATCCGCCGGATGAAATCCGGCTCGCCTTTAAACAGGGAGACCTCGGTGAGGACGGAAATGGCCGCGGCCCCGTTCTCCTGATAGGTTGACGCCAATTCCACAGGGTCCCAGTGCATGGCGAACTCACCTTTGCTGGGGGAGGCCCGCTTCACTTCAGCTATGATGGCGGTTCCAGGGCAAGCGTCCAGTGCGCCTTTAAGGCTTAAGGGAGCCGGCCGCCGGGCAATGGCCTCCTTAAAACCCTCCATCACTCCTGCTTCCTGCAATCGCAGGTTCTCAGCCATCTTCAATCCGACAATGGTTGCCAAAAAATCCATGTTCTTAACTTTCTTTGGTCTTTTGTCTTTTGGCTCTTTAACTGATTACTAATCACTGACCACTGATCACTGCTCTTCAAAGCTCTTGCTTTTGGCGATCAGGTCGTTCAATTTCTGCAAGGCCTTGCCGCTCTGGATGGTCTTGCGGGCCATTTTTATTCCCTGAGGGAAATCCGGAGCCAGGCCGGCGGCGATGAAGGCCGCGGCGGCGTTCAAGGCCACCATATCCTCCCGGGGGCCCCCCTCCCCTTCCAGTACGGCGCGCACGATCCGGGCGTTCTCGAAGACGTCGCCTCCCTTGATATCCTCGATGGTGGCCCGCTTCAGGCCGAAATCCTCCGGCGCAATATTATAGGTGGTCACTTTGCCGTCCTTGAGCTGACTCACCCGGGTGGGGCCAACGATGCTGATTTCGTCGTAAGAGCCTTCCCCATAGACCACAAAAGCGCTCTTGCCGCCCAGGTTACCCAGCACCTGGGCCAGGGGCTCGGTGAGCCGGGCGTCGTAGACCCCCAGGACCTGGACGTTGGCATTGGCGGGGTTGGTAAGCGGCCCCAGGATGTTGAAGATGGTGCGGACGCCGATCTCCCGCCGGGGGCCGATGGCGTAGCGCATGGCGCCGTGCAGTTGGGGGGCGAAGAGAAAGCCGATGCCCACCTCCAGGATGCACCAGGCCACCTGTTCCGGGGTCAAAGCCAGGTTGATCCCCAGGGCCTCGATCACGTCGGCCGAGCCGCAGCGGCTGGAAACGGCCCGGTTGCCGTGCTTGGCCACCTTGAGGCCGGCCCCGGCCACCACAAAGGCGGTGGTGGTGGAGACGTTGAAGGTGGAGGTGGCGTCGCCGCCGGTGCCGCAGGTGTCCACCACGGTCTCCCAATCCACGTTGATTTCGTCCCGGTCCAGGTCGATGAGGCCGTTCTGGATGGGGATGCGGGTGGCCTTGGACCGCATGACGCGGGCCGCCGCGGTGATCTCGGGCACGGTCTCGCCTTTCATTCGTAAGGCGGTGATGAAAGCGCCTATCTGGGCCTCGGTGGCCGAACCTTCCATAATGACCTCCATGGCCCGGGTCATCTCTTCTTCGGTCAAATCCTGCCTGGTGACCACTTTTAAAATGGCTTCTTTCAACGTCGTTGCTCCTAACTTTCTATTTGAGCCTGGTATATACCGCCGCCAGGCCGATAGGAATTAATATCCAGCCGCAAACCCGCTGAAACCAGAGAAACACAAAAAGATGAAATTCCGGGGCGATCAGATTTAAATGAACCCCCCAGCCCGGGAGGCTTGAGACCAGGTTGTAAAAGCTCACGATCAGCCTCATGGCGATCAGATGCACGATGTTATCCCGGTATCCGGCCAGGCTATTAAGAAATTCGGGCGCCAGGACCTTCGCCGGATCCAGAAGAAAGGCTCCCAGGATAACCAAAAGCAGGCCGATCCACAAGACCCGGCCCGGCTTGCGGCCATAGCCCGCCAAAGTTCCCCAAAAAAACCGGGTGAGCCAATTGGCCGGATGCCACCATTTCCTCTTCCCCAACTCCCGGCGGCGGCCTTCGATATGGACCTTATCAGCCCAGCTTCTTAAGCCGCCGCGTTGCAAATAGGTGTCGAGCTGCTGGTAATTTTGTGAATTGAAGCGGCTTAATCCGAGCCATTGCAAAAGCTCCGCCCAGTTCTCCGCCTCATCGGCCGCCATCCTGGTAGTAATGCTCCGATAAGTCAGCCCGTCCAGATAAGTGGATTCTTTGCCGTGGCGCGGTTCAGGCCAGTAGATCTCGACAAATTGCAGATGATGGCAGTTGGCGCCCCGCAGGTCGGCTTCGTCCTTGATGAATAATCTTCTCAGCTCCGCCGGCCCGTCTACCTCCAGGTTTCTGGCGTCGAATTTCTTGACCTCGAGATCTTCGATAGTCATTCTATGGGTAATCCTGGTGCGGTTCAGGACGAGCTCAGTCAAAGGCAAACCACCCCTGGAGAGCTGATGCAAGCCGCGAATCACCAGGTCATTGAGTCGTCCCTCCTTCAGAACCAGCCCGCCGACGAAGATGGTGCCGATGAAAAAGGCCCCCTGGCCCACCTTGAGGCCGGAGAAAATAGTGCTCTCGCTCTGAAAAATCGCCTGATCGGCGTTGAAGACTCCGTGAACCTCAAGATCGGAAAAATTGGCCGCCCCCTTAAACAGGGTCTTGAAAGACCTCATCCTGCCAAAGGGATCGATATAAAAGTTTTTCCCTATCCGCATTTCACTAAAATTCACCGGCCCGGCAAAGAGGGCGCCGCTGGCGGAAAAATCCAGGCCCACCCGCATGGCATTGAAATTGACCCAGCTATGCGACAAAAACTGGGCTTTAACCGCCATAAACTCCCCGCCGATCTCGGCCCCGCGCAGGTTCACGGCGCCGAGGAAGACAGTGGCTATCTCCTGACCGAGTTTCAATAATGGCGCCAGATGAAAATCTCCGGCAATCCTGATCAGAATGAAACTTACTATTCCATGGAAATCACAGCCTTGGAAAATGGCATCCTGCCCTACCCGCATCCTATGAAAATTAGTTTTATGATCCGATAAAAATCTAGTGCCATAAGCCGCTAATTGACCACGAATATCGATATTGTCAAAATCTACCGGGCCTCGGAATTCAACCCGGTTTAAATGAATGTTCTGGCCTACTTGCATGTTACTAAAGTCTACCTTCGAGGTTTCGGACAAGAATTTTGCCTCGGTCATCACGAATTGGCCGCGGATTTCGGCGGCTTCGAAATCCACCGGACCGCGAAATTCCACCTCATTAAAAAATACGGATTGCCCTCCAACAAGATGATTGAAGTTGGCTCGATGATCCTCGCAGAGAAATTTCGCCCCAATTGCCGACAATTGTCTGGCAATGCCGGCGCCGCCAAAATTTGCCACACCGAAAAATACTGTTTTCATACAAAAAAGATTGACCGCCGCTTTTATCCGGTCAAAATCCGCCCTCTGCAGGAAATGCGAGCCGACGAGGGATAAATTATTCGCGAAGCGGGCGTCCCTGAATTCCACTGGTTCTCTAAAAATGCAATCATTCAACCCAATGGGAAAATTTATTTCAACGCCTGCAAGATTTATAGGCCCTGCGACTATGGCGTTGTTAATAACTATACCCTGAGGAGGAATCTTAATTCCTGGCAATTCCCCGCTTAACAGCTCTTCCAGGAACCGACCCCTTAGCCGCCGGTCTTCCTCTGCCTCGCCGAAGGCCTTTTTCAGATCAGCGATCTCGCCGGCGGCCACCCGCTGCAGGACATACTGCTCCTGCCGGGAAAGAATGCTGCCATCACTCAGGGTGAGCCACTGTCTCTGATTCATTTTAGAAGCCTTCAAGGCGCCACATGCTTTTGGCCGGTGATCGACAACGGCTGGACGCCAGTGCACTATTGGACCGCCAAGAGCGCCGGGGCTACATTTTGCAGGCAGGGGCGCCCGCTCTCCATCTTAAGCATTCCTGATAATCCGAATTTATCGGCCCTTATCTGAGTTCATCTGTGGTTAAAGATTGCCGGGCTCATTCCTCACCTAGGCCCTCGTTTTCGGAGGCCCGCGCCTCTTTGGCCCCCAGAAATTTCTGGGCCGCAGCCATGCCGGCCTCCAGGGCCTTCTGGTTCATCTCCCGGGTCTGGGGCGGCACCCGCGCCAAAACCGCCTTCTGCAGACCATCCGCCGAAACGGCTCTGGTGATGGCCGCCAAGGCCCCCAAAGCGACAATGTTGGTTATCATCTCTTTGCCCAATTCCCGGGCTATCTGGGTAAAAGGGATGGTCACTGCGCCTTCCACCGGCACCTCCCGCACAAGGTCTGCATCCACCAGGAGGACGCCCCCGGGTTTCAAATCGCCCAAGTATTTATCCAGCGACACCTGATTCAAGGCCAGGAGCACATCGGGACGGATGGCCTTGGGGTAATCGATTTCGCGGTTGCTGATCACCACCTCCGCCTTGGAGGCGCCACCCCGGGCCGCCGGGCCGTAGCTCTGGGTCTGGCAGACGAATTTGCCGTCGTAGATCCCAGCCGCCTCGGCGAGGATCACTCCTGCCAGGATCAACCCCTGGCCGCCGGACCCGGCCAGCCTGATTTCGTAACGTTGCGCCATGCCTGTCAACCGGTTCTATAGCGATTGCCAAAAGTTTTTTCCGATACCGGATGTATTGTAGGGGCGGACCCATGTGTCCGCCCGCAGGAGGGCGCACCCGCGTGTGCGCCCCTACAGGAAATTATTTTTGGCAATCGCTATAAGTTCAAGGTTCAAAGTTAATTACAAGCAAGCTCTGAAAAATTTCTAAAGACTGATAAAAAGCGGTAATTGAACTTCATTTAAGGGCCATCTTCGACAATTCACGAATCCGGCGATATTCCTGAGTATAGATGGGTAAATCCCGGTCCGCCAACACCCCGATGGTGACCTTCCCCGCCAGCTCCTCCGTGCTCATGGTCCTGGCCTTTTCCACCCGCACCGCCATCTCCTTCTGGGCCCGCATCATCTCCACCGGTCCGCCCATTTTGTTCTTCAGGCCGAACTGGGTGTGGCAGTGGCTGATGACCTCCACCACCGCAAAACCGCGTTTCCTGATAGCCTGTTCCATGAGCTGGTCTAAAAGCGTGGCGTGGTATACCGTGCCCCGGCCCACCATGGCAGCCCCGGCAGTCACGGCCAATTCCGCAATGGAAAAGGGATGCTCCAGATGGCCAAGGGGCGAGGTGGTGGTGCGAGCGCCGTAAGGAGTGGCGGGTGAATACTGCCCGCCGGTCATGCCATAGATATTGTTGTTAATGATAATGGCGGTCAGGTTCAGGTTGCGCCGGGCCGCGTGGATAAAGTGATTGCCGCCGATGGCGGTGGCGTCGCCATCGCCCATCACCACGATAACCTGGAGCTTGGGATTGGCCAGCTTAACCCCGGTGGCAAAGGTCAGGGCCCGGCCATGGGTGGTGTGCAGCGTGTTGAAATCCACGTAAACGCTTAGCCGTCCGGAGCAGCCGATGCCGGAGACCAGGACAATCTCGTCCTTCGTAAAACCGGTGCGGTCAATGGCCCGGATCAACGCTCCCAGCACAATGCCGTTGCCGCACCCCGGACACCAGACGTGGGGGAACTTCTTTTCGTGGCGTAAATATTTGTGAATAAGTTTAGTTACTTCGGCCATTTGAGTTTAGAGTTCCGAGTTTCGAGGTTTAGGATGCGCGCCGCACCCCTGGTAACTAATTTCAGCTTCCGCTTCCTCCCAAGACAATCTTTTCCAATTCCTTCACCAAAATCGGCAGATCATGGCTCAGGATTTCCCAAATTATATCCATATCCACAGCATCGTACCCATGAATAGCCTATTCCGCAAGCTAACGATCAACGACCAGGGAATATCTGGATAGCGGGAACGATACTCCGGTGAAATCCGGTTAGCAGCTTCTCCCAAAATCTCTAAGAGGCGCACCAGAGCCAGGGACAGGACTCGGTCGTTGTCGATATCTGAGCGCTCTTTTCCTTGGGCAAGCTCCAGGGCTTCCCGCGCATACTCCAGCATCTGACGCAGAGAAACCATGTCCTTATATTGCGGCATATTGGATTTCTGCCTCTTCAATCACTTGATCTCGGAAAAACGGACTTAAGAAATTAGGAGTATGCAGTTCCACAGAACGTCCCAGGAGTTGCGAAAGTTCTCCTTCCATGGCAAAAAAAGCCAACCCCGGCACATGGCCCTGCTCGAATTCCACCAATACGTCGATATCGCTGTCAGGCCGGAAATCCTCTCGCAGCACGGACCCAAAAAGGGATAGCCTTCGGATTCGGTGTTTACGGCAGAATTCAGCCAATTTATCTTGCCGAATTGAGATTCTTAATCGTCCCATAGTTCAACCCCTTAACCGGACGCTTCATTGGCGTTACTATGGTTGCTTGATGTAATTGCCATCCAGCAATATCCCCGGCTTCAAATAATCACGGCATTGGATGTCGGCATTGCGGATCAAGGCCTTATTGCCCGAGAAAGTTATGGTAAATTGGCAGCCGCCAGTCTTATAGGTGGCGGTGTTCTCTTTTAATTCAGCCATACCCATCATCGAACCGGTGAAATCGCCCGCCTCGACATAAAGGACAAATTGCAGCGAGCCGATACCTTTCAGATCATTGACCGACAAGCGGCGCAGTTCGCCTTTCTCCCGGAGTTCGTAGACGCCGGTGACTTCGGCAAAGGCCAGCGATGAGAAGCAAAGCAGCAGGAGCAACACCCCGCCGAATATCGGCCCCCGCCGACCCCTCACACCCATCGGTGCTCCGGGTCCGGCAGGAAAGTGATGAAGTCGGTTTCCGCGCCCTGAACTCGCACCAGCCAACCCCCAGGGACCTTGGCGCGATAGACATTGCGCCTGGCAACCCAGCCGATGCCTTCCTGCTTTAACTCCTCCCAGATTATCGTCGCCATTTTCAGCCATCTCCCTCGGATAAAATTCCTATAGGGTGCGTCTCCCTCACCAAACATATCTGTGTTCAAGATAGTTATTGCGGTTTGTAAGACGTCACTACATTGCTACTTTATACATCAATAAGGTTTGGAGGAGCATTTCTCGATAGCCTAAATCTTCCATCCTTCCATTCTCCAACTTTCTGACCCTTCCAATAAATAGGTCCAGTATAGGGTTGGTTGAGTCCTAAGCATTTGTATCGTCCTTCTCCAAGAGATTCGAATAGGTGAAAATCGAAGTTGATCCCAGCATTGACCATATTGTAACAATAATCAGATGGAATAACGCTTCCACGATTGGTTTCAGGATATTCATTCACTACCAGATCAATGATCTCTTCTCTATCAAACACCTCTCCGATTTTACTTTGAAAAACATTTATGACTTTTTCCTTAATTCTTGGCATATAAGATCCTCTTATATGTTCATGAGTCTATCTACAATCTCCCCTGGAGTTATCAAATTCCCGTCTATCCGATTCAAGGTCTCTATGCGGGTCATTCCCTGGTTCACCCGTTTGACTTCCCGGGACATCTGGCCCATATTGAGCTCCGGCACCAATACGGCCCTCACCTGCTGCAGCAAGGGGGTAAGACTGCGCCGCGGAAAGGGCCACAGGGTAATGAGTTGTAGCAGCCCCGCTTTGAGCCCCCGTTCCCGGGCCTCCGCCACGGCCCGCCGGGCGGAGCGGGCCACGGAGCCGTACGCCACCACCAGGAGTTCGGCATCCGCAGTCTGTTCCTCCTTAACCATTTGGATGTCGTGGAAGTGCTGGTTAATCTTGCGGAACAGCCGGTTCTGAAAAGGCTCGATCTCGTCGGGACGCTCGGTGGGGTAGCCGCGCACGTCGTGAATCAGGCCGGTGACGTGGTACCGGTAGCCGTCGCCGAAGATGCCCATGGGCGGCACGCCGCTGGCCGTGTCGGCATAAGGCAGGTACCACTCCGGCGGCATATCCGGACGCAGGCGCTCCACCACCTCCAGGGGAGAGGCCGGCGGCAGCACGAGCTTCTCCCTGGTGTGGCCCACCACCTCATCGCTCAAGATAATCACCGGGGTGCGGAATCTTTCCGCGAGATTAAAGGCCTTGACCGTCAATTCAAAGCATTCCTGAGTGGTGGACACCGCCAGGACAATAATCGGGTGGTCGCCGTGCGTGCCCCAACGGGCCTGCTGCACGTCACCCTGGCTCACCATGGTGGGCAATCCGGTGGAGGGCCCGCCCCGCATAACGTCGACGATCACGCAAGGCACCTCGGCCACCACGGCAAAGCCCAGGTTTTCCTGCATCAGTGAGAAGCCCGGGCCGCTGGTGGCGGTCATGGCCTTGACCCCGGCCAATGAAGCGCCGATGACCGCGCCCATGGAGGCGATCTCATCCTCCATCTGGATAAAAGTGCCGTCCACTGCGGGCAGGCGCCAGGACATGACTTCGCTGATTTCGGTGGCCGGGGTAATTGGGTAACCTGCGAAAAACCGGCAGCCGGCGTAGAGGGCGCCTTCCACTACGGCTTCGTTGCCTTGCAATAGTTTAGGTTTTCCGATAGGTTGGTTATTCATATTGCTGGTCTATCTTTTTACCACAGAGACGCGGAGGGCGCAGAGGATATTGTCTATTTTAAATTTCTCGGCGTTCTCTGCGTCTCTGCGGTGAGATTTTTCAATCCGTTTCCTCGCCTTTCTGCTCACCGGCGACGATCTCCCTCACGCAAATGGCAAAGTCCGGGCAGTGAAGTTCGCACCACCGGCAACCGTTGCAGCGTTTAGCGTCTTTAATCACCGGTGCGCCGTTTTCGTCCAGGCCGAGGCACTGCCGGGGGCAAAAGGCCGCGCAGATGCCGCAGGATTTGCACCAATCCCTGAAGATGTCGATTTTAAACTCCGGCTGGGGCTTTTCCGCCGACTCATCCACACCGGGCGCCGCAGCAATCCCATTTCCCGGTGCTTTCTCAGAATCTAATTCTTGCTCCATGCCTGGCTCACAATTACCTTAGCGCAGTCTAAAGCCTGCGGCTGCAACTGATCCCTAACCCCTGATCCCTGATCCCGCTCCTCACCCACGGCTGCGTCTCAAAAAATTGCGCAGCAGGTTCATACCCTCGGCAGTCATAATCGATTCCGGATGAAACTGGACCCCGTAAATCGTATATGCCCTATGGCGCAGGCCCATGATCTCCCCCACCGCGGTTTGGGCGGTGACCTCAAAACAGCCGGGCAGGGTTTCCCGCTCCACGATAAGGGAATGGTAACGGGTAGCCTCAAAAGGCGAGGGAATACCCTGGAACAGGTCCCTGCCGTCATGGTAGATGAGGGAGGTCTTGCCGTGCATCAGCCGGGGCGCCCGGATGACCCGGCCTCCGAAGACCGCGCCGATGGCCTGATGCCCCAGGCACACCCCCAGGATCGGGACCTTGCCGGCAAAATGCCGGATTGCCGCCATGGAAATCCCCGCTTCATTGGGGGAACAGGGTCCGGGCGACACCACCAGCCGGTCAGGCCCGGCCGCCTCCAGACCTGCCAGGTCGACCTGATCGTTGCGAAAGACCTTAACCTCCTCCCCCAACTGACCGAAATACTGCACCAAATTATAAGTGAAGGAATCGTAATTATCTATCATTACCAGCATAATAACCTCAGTTAGCATTGAGCGGTGATCAGGAAAAAATTAACTGCTCTGCTTGCTGCTTACTGCTCACTCATATAAGTCCTTCTTCCACGCGGTCCAGGGCCCGCACCAGGGCCATGCCCTTGTTCACTGTCTCCTGGTATTCCCGCTCCGGGTCCGAATCGGCCACAATCCCGGCGCCGACTTGCAGATACACCTGGTCCTGGTAAATGGAAAAGCTGCGGATGGTTATGCAAAAATCCAGGTTGCCGCCGAATCCGAAATAGCCCACCGCGCCGGCATACGGCCCCCGGCGGGTGGGCTCCAGTTCTTCGATGATTTCCATGGCCCGCACCTTGGGGGCGCCGGTGACGGTGCCGGCGGGAAAAGTCGATTTAAGCACATCCACCGCGTCCAGGCCCTCCGCCAACTCCCCCTCCACCTGGGAGACGATGTGCATTACATGGGAGTAGCGCTCCACTGTAAACAGCTCCGGCACCTGGACGCTGCCGATTTTAGAAACCCGGCCCACGTCGTTGCGCCCCAGGTCGACCAGCATCAAATGTTCGGCCCGCTCCTTGGGGTCGGCCAGCAGCTCAGTCTCTAACTCCTTATCTTCGGCCTCGGTGGCGCCGCGGGGCCGGGTGCCGGCGATGGGCCGATAAATAATGCGGCCCTCTTCCAGGCGCACCAGGATCTCCGGCGAGGCCCCCACCACCTTCAGGTCTCCCTGGTCCAGGTAAAACATGTAAGGTGAAGGGTTGATGGAGCGCAGGGCCCGATATAAGTCGAAGGGGTCATGACGCAGCGGCGTCTTAAAACACTGGGACAACACTACCTGGATCACATCTCCGGCCGCGATATACTCCTTGGCCTGCTCCACCATGTTCTCGAAGCGCTCCTGGGTCAGGTTGGAAGAAAGCGGCGGTCTGGCCTCAGCCGCGGCCTCCTGGCTGCGCGGCACCGGCCGGTCCAACTGCTTGATAATAGCCTCTATGTCCGCCACCGCCCGGTCGTATTGGAATTGCAGGGAGAGCGTCTGGTCCAGGTGAACCAGGGCCATCACCTTGATGGTCTGACGCAGATTGTCGAAGATCAACAGATTATCCGCCAGCATCAGGCGCGCCTCGGGCATTTTGATGGCCGGCGTGATTTCCGGCAGACGTTCAATGAACCGCACCATATCGTAGCCCAGGTAACCCACCAGGCCTCCCCAAAACCGCGGTAAGCCGGGAGCATCCACCGCCTTGAAGCCCTGCAGCAAGCCCCTCAGGTGCTCAAAAGGATCGCGGCCGGCCTCCAGGATTTCCTCCTGGCCACGGCGCTGGATTCTGGTGCGGCCGCCCTGCACCTGAAACAGCAGAGAAGGATTGAGACCCAGGAAACTGAAGCGCCCCCATTTTTCGCCGCCTTCGACGCTTTCCAAGAGGAAGGAAGGGCCTGTGTCCCGCAATTTCTTGTACGCCGGGGGGGCTCCGCTGAAAATAGCAAAATCCGGTTGAACCATACCCGCTCCATTATTTAAGGTAATCATCTATTTACCGCAGATGCACGCTAATGAACACCGATAAAACAAAAAAAAACGGTAAAAAAGCCGTGTACCCTTCGGGCCACGGCTTTGGACTGCGCCAAAAAAACCGGGGCCCCTCTCGTAAGGGGCCCCGAAATTATGCAAACTGCCGGTGAACGCACCTCACGAGTCCTAGTTCATGCGCCACCAGCACCAGTTTAAGTTCTTCATCAGTCCCATGATCAAAATATATGCAATACCGTCCCCGAATGTCAATCATTTTCTGGGAAAGGGGGATCAAAAAATATAACTTTTGAATCTTTAGTTTTTTAAAGCAAGTTAATTATTTTTTCATGCAGCACACCGTTACTGCCCAGGATATTCGGTGCAAAAATGTCATATTTCCCGCCAGCGAAGGTCGTCACCCGCCCGCCGGCCTCCTCAACGAGCAATAGTCCCGCGGCAGTGTCCCAGGGCTTGAGGTTTTCCTCATAGTAGCCGTCGAAGCGGCCGCAGGCCAGGTAGCACATATCCAGCGCGGCGGAGCCCCCCCGGCGCAAACCCTGCGCCACCCCCAGAATCCGCTCCATCCGGGCCACTGTTTCCGGAAGACGTTTTCTAATGTCATAGGGGAAACCGGTGGATATTAAGGCCTGCTCCAGTTTCTCGGTCTTCGAGACCCGGATGGCTTGATTATTTAGCCAGGCCCCCTCCCCTTTTCTGGCCTCAAACAGTTCATCCCGCAGTGGATCGTATATCACCCCGTACTGCAGCACACCCGCGGCCTCGCAGGCGATGGAAACGCAGAAGGCCGGGTAGCCGTGGGCGAAGTTAACCGTGCCGTCCAGGGGGTCGATGATCCAGCGGAAAGCCGCCGAGGGCGGCGGCTCTCCCTCCCCTGTCGTCTCCTCGGCCAGAAAACCGTGGTCGGGAAATTTCTGCCGGATCAGGGCGATGATCATCTCCTGGGACTGGAAATCGGTTTCGGTCACCGGGTCGATGGCCCCCTTCATGGTAATCTCATGGGGTTTGAGGTAATTCTGGCGCAGCACCGCGCCCGAAGCCAGGGCCGCCTGCCGCCCGGTCTGTGCCAGTTTTGCCAAGATGTCCTTATCCATTCCTCCATACCTCAGCCAAATGTATGTAGGGGCGGCGAGCCCGCCGCCCCTACATACAGGATACGATGATTTTAGGTTATATTCTCTTAATCAATTTTCAATAGCTGAAACCCTGTCGCCGGGTCTTTCCTGCGAATAGCCGCGGCGGCGCCCAAGATTTCCAGGAGCACCACTTCTCCGATCAGCCAGACATCCACCCCGGCCCGGGTACAGCCCACCGTGGCGCGGCCTTCGCGCCCCGCGGCGCCATGCATATGCAGCACCGGCTCTCCGGCTTCGTTGGGAATGAGCGTCCCCAGGGCCAGAACTTCCTGCGCCCCATTAAGGGCGTAGATTATCGGAATGATGGTCTCCCGGTCGGGCTGCGGCCCCACTACCATCTGACTGCCGTTCCCCGAGCCCCCCAGAAAGAAGGCCAGGCCATGGCTGATCTTTTTGTCCCGGGCGAATTTTTCAATGCAATCGTTTAGCCGCTCGCCCTCCTCCAACCTTAATATAAAAATGCGCCCTAGGTTGCCCTCGCAGTATTGCATATCCTTCTCCTTAAAAGGCCGGTCATCAGCAATCAGTTACCGGTAAAAACCAGGTATCTTTCCACCGATCAGGGATTACTGATGAGATTACTGATGACTGATTAGTGACTTCTTCTTTTTCCCCTTCTGGCCTTTTACCTCTTTTGC
>JAMCQY010000139.1 GCA_023381945.1 Deltaproteobacteria bacterium | reverse complement strand
TGTGAACGACGAATCTCTGCCTGGAGACCCATTATGATCGTTTCTGCCTCGGGTATGATCAGCGGTTTCATAACCAGACCATACCAAAAAAATTTTACATGCGCAAATAATTTTGACGCTATGTATAATAATCATAGCTTGCCTAAAATATTTAACCGGAAAATCTGATTTTATTGGATTTCTCTTTGAATCATTTTTTTATCCATTTTTTGCAGGAGGTTATATTGTAAGTGCTAAACTGCTACAAAAGCAAGGTTCTGTTTTTTCTGATTTTTTTTTAGGATTTCAATATTGGCCTTTGTTTATCTTTGGTTTCATTATGGGGCTTCTTGATAGTATCGGTTATCTTTTCCATGGTAGTCCGGTTTTTGAGGTCGTATGGGAAACAATGACCATTGTCATCAATATCTTTTACATTTTTACTCCGATAATTATTTTCGATCGCCGTCTCCGTCTATGGCCGGCCATGGAGCTTAGCCGTCGAATGGTACAGCGCCAGCCCAGTATGATCTTCATCTTTGTTTTCTGGGGGTTTCTTATCATCATTACCGGTATTTTAGCCCTTGGTGTCGGGATTCTGGTGGCCCTTCCGGTAGTTTCTGGCGCCACCACCGCGGCCTATGCCGACCTTTTCGGTCTGCAATCTAAGAGGTATTAATCTGCTTTTTGACCTATAATAGGTCTCATGCCGACCTCGCCTGCTCCGGTTCAGAGTGCTCAAGATGCATCCGATCTCTGGGAAGTCGCCGTCAGCCTGCCCCTGGACCGGACTTTGACCTATCGCCTGCCTCCCGAACTGACCGCCGCGGCCCGGGTGGGCAGCCTGGTCCGGGTCCCCGTCGGCCGCCAGGTGGTGACCGGCTATCTCCTGGCGCAGGTCTCCGAGGCCCCGCCGGTGCGCATCCGCCGCATCAAGGCGGTGCTCGATCCCATCCCGCGTTTCGGTCCGGAACTGGCGCCCCTGTTCCGCTGGCTGGCCGGCTATTACCAGTATCCCCTGGGCGAGGCCCTGAGCCGCCTGATCCCCGGCGGGGAGCGTATCGCCGGCGGCCGTCTGGAAACCTGGGCCGCCCCGGTTTCCGAGGACGAGGCCCCTCCCCTGCCCTCACGCCTGGGTCCCAAAGCCAGCGCTTTATTGCACCATCTCCGCAGTTTTGGGCCGGCTTGGGCCAAGGACCTCCGGGCGATCTTTCCCGGCTGCCGGCCCAGCCTGCGCCGGCTGGCGGACCTGGGCCTGCTGCGCCTCGACCAGCGCCTCGCCTTACAAGACCCGCTCGAAAGCCAGCCCGGAAATGCAATTGAATCATCTTTAACCTTGGCGCCGGAGCAGGCCGAGGCCCTGACCGCCATTACTGAGGGGCTGGCGTCCGGCCAGTTCGCCCCCTGTTTGCTGCACGGCGTCACCGCCAGCGGCAAGACCGAGGTCTACCTGGCCGCGGCTGGCCAGGCCCTAAACCTCCAGCGCCAGGTTTTGGTGTTGCTGCCCGAGATTGCCTTGACCCACCCGGTGGCCCAGGCCTTCCGCGCCCGCTTCGGCTCCCGGGTGACCGTGCTGCACAGCGGCCTTTCCGAGGCCGCCCGTCTGGACCAATGGCGCCGCATCATCCTGGGTGAAGTGGACGTGGTGGTGGGGGCCCGCTCTGCGGTTTTCGCCCCCCTCCCCCGGCTGGGGCTGGTGGTGGTGGACGAAGAGCACGACCCTGCCTACAAACAGGAAGGCGGCCTCCTTTACCAGGCCCGGGACGTGGCCCTCTACCGGGGCAAGCTTGCGGCCGCCACCGTAGTTCTGGTTTCCGCCACTCCCCAGATCAGCACCTACCACTCGGCCGTGACCGGTAAATACCACTATCTCAACCTCTCCCGCCGGGTCACTCCCCAGACCCTGCCGGAGATTCATCTCATCGACCTTAAAACCCAACGGGGAGACAAGTCGGCGAAAATCATTTCCCGCCCCCTGCTCACCGCCCTGGAAGGCGTGCTCGCACGACAGGAGCAGGCTCTCCTCTTTTTAAACCGCCGCGGCTATGCCCGGGCCCTGTTCTGCCTCTTTTGCGGCCACGTCTTCCAATGCCGCCAGTGCAGCGTGGCCCTGACCAAACATCAATCTGCGAATCGCCTCATCTGCCATTATTGCGGCTTTTCCCAGGAAATTCCGGAGCACTGCCCGCAATGCCAGTCCACCGCCATCAAGCAATACGGCCTGGGCACTGAAAAGGTGGAAAGCGAAGTGCGGCGTCTGTTGCCCGGGGCAAAGGTGGCCCGCCTGGACCGGGATATTGCCCCCCACAGCGGTAAGGCCCTCAACGTATTCGAAAGCTTTGCGGCAGGTCGCCTGGACATCCTCATTGGCACCCAAATGATCGCCAAGGGCCACCACTTTCCCCGGGTCACCCTGGTTGGCGTGGTGGCCGCCGACCTCAGTCTCTTTTTCCCGGAGTATCACGCCGGCGAGCGCACCTTCCAGCTCCTCTCCCAGGTGGCCGGCCGGGCCGGCCGGGGCGAGGTTGCCGGGCAAGTCCTGATCCAGACCTTTCAGCCTGAGCACCACGTCTTCCAAATGGTCCAGGCTCATGATTACGTGGGGTTCTACACCAGGGAAATCGAGGCCCGCCGCTCCCTGGGCTACCCGCCTTTCACCCGCCTGGCCCTGGTGCGAGTCAGCGGCTCCATAGAAAAAGATGTAATCCAGGAGGCCAAGCGCCTGGCCGCAGCCCTGAGAAAAGCCCTGCAACAGGATGAGCAATCGGGCACTTTGGTGCAGGTACTGGGCCCGGCCCCTGCGGGTGTGAGCCGCCTGAAAGGCCGCTACCGCTGGCAGTTGCTCCTGAAAAGCTATGGCCGGCCGGCCCTGGCCGCGGCCCTGCAGCACCTCCGCCGCCTCTGTGCTCCTCCCGTCCGGGCCCACCTGGACCTGACCTTGGATATCGACCCGGCAAACCTTTTTTAGCCGTTTTCAATCATCACACTTAAAAACTAATAACCTCCTTAATAGGCATTTCTGCCAGGATTAATCAGGAATTTCCTAAATGTAAATTTCCAATCAAATAGTTTGAAAGAAACTTTGAATAATTTTCTCCCATAATTCAATTTTTCAATGATTAAAAATTACTAAGCCCGCGCCTAGTTTGAAATAGTTGTAAGACACAATCAATATCGCCAATATTCCGGTCTTTCTCCGTGCTTGACAAGGGAAGTCTTGATGATAAAAATTAGGTCAGTAATGAGTTTGGGAGCATCCGGCCGGAATGAAGGAATATTATGAAATTTTAGGAATCTCCAGGGAGGCCACCCTGGAGGAAATCAAAGGCGCCTACCGGCGGTTGGCTCTCAAATATCACCCAGATAAGAATCCCGGAGACCTGCTGGCGGAAGAACAGTTTAAGCTGATTGCCGAGGCTTATCAAGTGCTGTCGGATGGCGAAAAACGGCAGCTTTACGATCTTTACGGCCATGCCGGGTTGTCCGGCATGGATATCGGCGGCTTCAGCGGTTTTGAAGACATCTTCGGCTCCTTTGGGGAGATGTTCGAAGAATTCTTCAGCTTCGGGGGCCATCGGGCCCGGGCCGATAAGGCTCAGCCCGGGGCGGATCTGCGCCACCGGGTGGTCCTCACCCTGGAGGAAGTGGCCCATGGTCTGGAAACCAGCCTGGAGGTGGAGCGCCGGGCCAGTTGCCGGCGTTGCGGCGGCAGCGGCCTGGAGCCCGGCACCCAGCGTCAGACCTGCCCCCGCTGCGGCGGCAAGGGCCAGATCAGCCAATCGCGGGGGCTTTTGAAACTCTTCAATAGCTGCCCGGAGTGCCTCGGGGCCGGCACCTTCATTACTTCCCCCTGCCTTAACTGCGGCGGCGGCGGCACCGTCAAAGAAAAGAAAGTGATGCAGGTGCGCATCCCACCGGGGGTGGACACCGGCACGCGCCTCCGCCTGCGGGGGGAGGGGGAGGCCGGGATCATGGGTGGTCCACCCGGCGACCTCTATTTGGAAGTCCAGATCGCCCCTCATCCGCTCTTCACCCGCCAGGAACGGGACCTGCATTACCGGGCCGCGCTCTCCTTTGTGGAGGCCGCCTTGGGCGTCAACATCACGATCCCCACCCTGAACTCCCAGACGCGGCTGGCTGTGCCCCCCGGCACCCAGCCCGGGGCCGCGTTCCGCATCCCGGGACAGGGACTCCCGGGCCTCAAGGGCAAATCCTGGGGCGACCTTGTGGTGGAAGTGGCCCTGGAAACTCCCACCCTCCTCACCTCCCAACAAAAAAAGCTCCTCCAGGAATTTCTCAAGTTACAGGGCAAGCCGGAAGGCAGCAGTCAGGAAAAAAGAGTCAGAGAGAAGGGGTGAGTCTGAGTTCCGAGCCTTTTAGTCTTGGGATGTTCGAAATTGGCCTTACGGAATTGTATAACTCAAGTTGCCTCCATAGAACTAAGAAGGTCTTTTGTAGTGGCGCACCCGGTGCGCCCTCAATCAGGGCGGACACATGGGTCCGCCCCTACAAAAAATTGCCTACTATATGAGCGCGACATGGTATTAGCCTGTGCCACAAAATAACCAGGGCGGGATAAACCCGCCCTGGTTAGAGTCAATATTTACCAAATCTGCTCAGGCCCGCAGCATTCTCGCCTTTAAATCCTCGAGCATGGGCTCGAACTGGTCGGTTAGTTGACCGTAAAAACGCCGCCATTCCTCCTGGAATTGGGGCAAGTGCTCGGCTTCGAGCTGGATGCGTTGGCCGGTTTTCGCCTCCATTGCCCGCTGCGTCTGGACGAGGCTCTGGGCGAACCTGGCCTTGAGTTGTTGCATGGCGTTGTTGCGGTATTGGAGGAATTGCTGCAAAAGCTGCTGCAATTCCGCCCGGTAATGGCCCATATTCCTTTTATCGGAGGCTGTCAGCATCAGGCCGTCCAGGGACCGCTCCAGGCGTTCATCCGTCTCGCCGTTCCTGGGCAAACCGACATTGCGCAAAAAGACTTCTTTGACGGCCATCACGGCGGCCTTCCGGGCTTCGGCGGGCAAGTTC
>JAMCQY010000322.1 GCA_023381945.1 Deltaproteobacteria bacterium | reverse complement strand
TCCTCGATGCCCCGGTGGCAATAGCGGAAATAGCTGACAAAGTAAACGATGCCGTACGGGTCGGTGTCCCCGAAGCGCACCCGCACCGAGGTGCGGTGCACGCCGGCTTCCGGTTCCGGGTGCTGGCTGGCGGCCATGTCTATCTCCTTTTGCCCTTGGGATATCCGGCGTTGTTCAAGGGGCAATCACCGTCACCCCGAAAATAACAGGGTGAGCCGTCTGGCTCACCCCGCATCTTACTTCACCTGATGGTAGACTTAAAGAAAATTGTCTTTTACTGCATGGCCGCTTCCATCCGCACGGTAAAGCCTGAAGGGCCAATGGTCAGGTTCAACCCTTTTTGCGTGCCCGTAAAGACGATGTGTACGCCTTTGGCGTTTTTGAAGTCATTCTTTTCTTTGCCCTTGATGATCGCTCCGCCTGCCTCCACCGCCGCATATTGCCCCGGGAATTCAGCGAGCTGGAATAGGTTGTAGACTTCGCCCTTGGCAGTTAGCTTGGAGATGCCCACCGTGCCGATTTGGACGCCCTTTACCTTGAAGGTGTACTGTTTTCCTTTATAGGTCAGCAATCCACTGCCCCATTCCACGCCGACCCCGGCTCCTATCTGTTTCAGTTCGATGCTCACAAATCCCATGGGGTAGGGTGCCGAATAGGGTGGTTGTTTTGCCGCTTCCGGGCTTGCCGGGGGCGCCATTTTACCTGGTCCACCCGTGGCTGGCGGGGCTTGGGCGCCTACGTAAGCGCCGGCCAGCAGGAATGACCCTGCCAGGATTAATAAAAGAAAAATCTTACTCCGTCGAATCATCTTTCCTTCCTCCTCTCAGGGGTGCCTTGGCCGGGTAAAGGGCCAGGAAAATTTGCTTTGTCTAAAAATATGGCCGCTTTTCCCAAAGTCAAGAACTCGCCGGATTTTTCAATGGTAAATGAATCCCTTAGATCTTCGAGAATTTTTTCACAGATTCAGGTTGACAGGACTCAAGAAAGAAAATACTCTTTCTATTCTGAGGTATTCTCCCGCAAGCGCCATTATCCTGCGAAATCATCCTAACCTCATAAATATTGCGGGGGCATCGGGTTAAGCGGAAAAGGAGTATCTTTATGAAGACAGTGTCAGAGAAGCTAAAGGAGTTGCGGGACAAAGAGGCGAAGGTGAGGGCGATGGGTGGTGAGAAGGCGGTGGAGAAGCAGCGGGCCTCTGGCAAGCTCACCGCGAGAGAGCGCCTGGACCTCTTTTTCGACCCCGGGACCTTCCAGGAAACCGATATGTTTGTCACCCACCGCTGCGTCAACTTCGGCATGGAAAAGATCGAGATCCCGGCGGACGGCGTCATCACCGGCTTCGGCAAAGTCGGCGGCCGGCCCTGCTTTGCCTTTTCCCAGGACTTCACCGCCCGGGCGGGCTCTTTGGGCGAGATGCACGCCAAGAAGATCTGCAAGGTCATGGACCTGGCCCTGAAGGCCGGGGTGCCGTGCGTCGGCTTCAACGACTCCGGCGGGGCCCGCATCCAGGAGGGGGTGGATTCGCTCTCCGGCTACGGCCAGATCTTTTACCGCAACGCCATCGCCAGCGGCGTCATTCCGCAGATTTCGGCGATCATGGGACCCACCGCCGGCGGCGCGGTCTACTCTCCGGCCATGACCGACTTCATCTTCATGGTGAAGAACACCTCCTACATGTTCATCACCGGCCCGGACGTCATCAAGAGCGTCACCGGCGAGCAGATCACCTTTGAGGACCTGGGCGGCGCCATGGCCCACAACGCCAAGAGCGGCGTGGCCCAGTTCGCCTGCGAGTCCGACGCCGACTGTATCGAGCAGATCAAAAAGCTGCTGAGCTATTTCCCCAGCAACAACATGGAGGACCCGCCGCTGGCGCCCACGGGCGATCCGGCGCACCGGGAGGAGCCGGCCCTGGACGCCATCGTGCCGGACAGCCCCACCGCGTCCTACAATATGCACGACGTCATCAAAGCCATCGTGGACGACGGCGACTTTTTCGAGCCGCACCACTACTTTGCCCAGAACATCATCACCGCCTTCGCCCGGCTGGGCGGCCGGCCGGTGGGCATCATCGCCAACCAGCCCACGGTGATGGCGGGCTGTTTGGACGTGGATGCGGCCGACAAGGCCTGCCGCTTCATCCGCTGCTGCGACGCCTTCAATATCCCGCTTTTGACCATCGCCGACGTGCCGGGATATCTCCCCGGCTCCGACCAGGAGTGGCGGGGCATCATCCGCCACGGCGCCAAACTCCTGTGGTGCTACTCCGAGGCCACGGTGCCCAAGATCACCCTGGTGACCCGCAAGGACTACGGCGGCAGCTATCTGGCCATGTGCTCCCGGGACCTGGGCGCGGACCTGGTGCTGGCCTGGCCCACCGCCGAGATCGCGGTGATGGGGGCTTCCGGCGCGGCCAACGTCATCTTCAGGAAAGAGATCAAGGAAGCCGCCGACCCCGCGGCCAAACGGGCCGAGATCATCGAGAACTACGAGAACCTGCTCTACAACCCCTACATCGCCGCCTCCAGAGGCTTCGTGGACCAGGTGATTGCGCCCCGGGAGACCCGGCCGAAGCTGATTGCGGCCTTGGAGACCATGGCCAGTAAGCGGGAGGCCCTGCCGGCCAAGAAGCACGGCAATATTCCGGTGTAGGGCAGTGGTCAGTTGCCAGTGGCCAGTAGTCAGTTAAATGAAAAAAGCAAATCCCCCCTTGCCCCCCTTTACAAAGGGGGGGAATATCAGGCGAGGTCTTAAAGTTCCCCTTGGAAAAAGGGGGATTTAGGGGGATTTGTAGGGGCGCACCCAGGTGTGCGCCCTCTGCGGGCGGACACGCAGGTCCGCCCCTACAGGAGAAAACAATGCCCATTAACCCGAAAATCATCGCGGCTATCAGCGGGGCGGTTTCGGCCTACATCGCCGATGAGGAAGCGGCCTGCCAGGCCGCGGCTTTCGCACCCCAAGCCGCGGCGGCGCCGGGACCAATCATCAGCCTCTGGGCCCTGGCCGGCAGAAGCCAGGCCATGCAGATGCGCCTGTTGATGCAGCGGCGTTCTTTGAGATAATGTAGGGCGCGCCCCGCGCGCCGTCTTTGTGGTGCGTAGGACGCACCCTACAGAAAACTGATGCAGCGGCGGAGCTTGAGGTAATCGGGTTTGTAGGGGCGCACCCAGGTGTGCGCCCTAGAGATGGGCGGACACGCGGGTCCGCCCCTACATAGGCTAAAGGAGTTATAGGGCGGCCTGTGGCCGCCACATCCGGCGTGCCCGGCACGCCCTATAAGCTAAGGAGCAAAACATGGCAGGCAAAAACCCCATCAAGTTCACCGACACCACTTTCCGGGACGGCCACCAGTCGCTGCTCGCCACCCGGATGCGCACCGAAGACATCGTGCCCTTCATGGAACGCATGGACCAGATGGGCTATTGGGCCATCGAGGTCTGGGGCGGCGCCACCTTCGACACCACCCACCGCTTCCTGGGCGACGACCCCTGGGAGCGCATCCGCACCATCAAGGGGATACTGAAGAAGACCCCCACCATGATGCTGCTCAGAGGCCAGAACCTGGTGGGCTACCGCAACTACGCCGATGACGTCACCTACCGCTTCGTGCGCTACGCCGCCGAGGCCGGGGTGGACGTCTTCCGGGTCTTCGACGCCTTAAACGACATGCGCAACTGGGAGGTCTCGGTCAAGGCCCTGATGGACGCCAAGAAGGCCGGGCTCATGGCCCACTTCCAGGCCGCGGTGTGCTACAGCCTGACCCAGCGCAGGATGGGCGGCCCCATCTTCAACCTCGACTACTACGTCGGCTTTGCCAAAAAATGCGAGGACATGGGGGCCGACTCCTTCGTGCTCAAGGACATGGCCGGCATGGTCTCGCCCAACGACGCCTACGAGATCATCAAGGCCATCAAGGCGGCCATCAAGATCCCGGTGGAGTTCCACACCCACTACACCTCGGGTCAGGGCTCCATGAGCTACCTCAAGGCCATCGAAGCGGGCGTGGACGTGCTGGATACCTGTCTCTCCCCCTTTGCCCTCAGGACCTCCCAGCCGGCCATCGAGCCGCTGATCGTGGCGGTGGAGCAGACCGGGCGCGAGACCGGCATGGATTTGGCCAAACTCATCGAGATCGGCCAGGACCTGGAAAAGGTGGCCGTGAAATACCGCGACCTGCTGGACACCTCCAAGATGGCCCAGATCGACACCGGCGTGCTGCTGCACCAGATCCCCGGCGGCATGTACTCCAACCTGGTGAACCAGCTCAAAGAGGCCAACGGCGGTGATGAACGTCCTGTTCGGGCGCTATAAGATGGTGCCCGCCGAAGTCAAGGGCCTGGCCTACGGCCTCTACGGCAAGACCCCGGCCCCCATGGACAAAAAGGTCCAGAAGATCATCCTCAAGGGCTATGAGCGCGGGGAGGAGCCCACCACCAAGCGGCCCGGCGAGATCCTGGAGCCGGAATGGGAAAAGGCGGTGGCCGACACCAAGAATCTCGCCAAAAACGACGGCGATGTCCTGATCTATGCCCTGTATCCCACCACCGGGGCCCGCTTCCTCAAGTGGAAATACGGCCTGGAGCCCGTTCCCGAGGAAGTCAAGGGCAAGACCCTGGAGCAGATCAAGCTGGAGGACGAGGTTTACAGCAAGATTAAACAGAATAAGGTGCTCGCCAAGGTCAAGGAATTCTTAGATTCTCTGGAAAAGGCTGCCCCGGCCAAGGGCGCGAACCTCAGGACCTTCAACGTCTTCGTGGACGGCGCCTACTATGAGGTCGAAGTGGAATGCACCTCCGGCGCCCCGGTGATCACCTCGCTGGCCCCTGCGGCCGCTCCCGCGGCTGCGGCTCCCAAACCGGCGGCGGCCCCCGCCCCGGCGCCGGTTGCCGCCCCCAAGCCTGCGGCGGCCCCGGCCGCCGAACTGGCCGCCGGCGAAGTGCCGTTGCGCGCCCCCATGCCCGGCATGATCATCAGCTACAGCGTCAAGGTGGGCGATCAGGTCAACACCGGCGACCTGG
>JAMCQY010000127.1 GCA_023381945.1 Deltaproteobacteria bacterium | reverse complement strand
GTGAAATAATGCAGTGCGTTTTCGGGATTGGGGAACGTTAGATATTGATGGCAACTGGTTTCCCCTTACAACTCCTTGGAATGGCAACCAGGGCGCAGATTCCGATACTCAAGAATATGTCATGACGCGCGTTACCAAAAAAGCCGCCGGCCGCCGCCTGGACGGCCGGGACTGGCAGGAGGTGCCGCAGGTATGATCCAGGTCACCGCCGACACCATCACCGTCGATTTCCAGGCCCCGTTTTCCCAGGAGGCCTATCAAACCTTTTTGCGCACCAAACACCTGCCGGAGTGCAACCTATCCTATGACTGGCGCACTGACAGCTACCAGTTGAAGACCCCGGCCCGCTTCGCCCATATTCTGGGGCTGGAGAATGTCCAGGCCGCGAGCAGCTGGCTGCCCTTCAATCCCTTGCTGTTCGATTACCAGCGCTGGATTATCCAGGATTTGGCTTTACCCGCCAAGCGCTTTGCCATCTGGTGCGATACCGGGGAAATTCATTCTTGAACAATGACCTTTTAACTCCCGCCGAAGCCATGGCGGCCCTGCGCATCAAGGACCGGCACACCCTCAACCGCCTGGTGGCGGCCGGCAAGATCGAGCGTTTCAACAAATCAGCCGGCCGCAAGCAGGCCCGCTGGCTCTACCGGCTGGTGGAGCTGCCGCCCGCTGAGCCCCCGCCGGCTACCCGGGATCTCGCCGAGCTTACCGAGCAGCTCCTCCTGGATGATCTGAACCGCCGGCTTGAAAAAAATTGAGATTCGCACTATGATCCTCTGCACCATGAAACTGGAGCGCCACGCCAATGGCACTTATTACCTGCGCTATAGCCGCACTGAGCGCTATAGCCTGAAAACCAAAGATGCCAAGCTCGCCCAAAAGCTCTTTAAGACCAAGGAGCGGGAATTCCTCGAGGGCCGGGTTCAGGAGATCCGGACCGGCATCAAGGAGCGCCGCACCCTGGCCGAATTTTGGGAGGAGTACCAGGAGCACCGCTTCCAGACCGCCTCGAAATTTTCCCAGCAGACCGACCGCCAGGCTTTCCGGGTTTTCCTGGCGGAGCTGGGAGCCGATACCTATCTCACCCAACTAACCACTAAATTGATCGAAAAGGCCCGGGATCGGATCGCTAAAAGGGTGAGCCAGACTTCGGCGAATACCTGGTTCCGCCATTTCAAGGCCGCCCTGGGCAAGGCCACCGCCTGGGGGTATCTAAAAACCAGCCCGGCCGTCGGGATCAAACGTCTAAATCCACAAGAGGATTTCCCCCGCTGGCTCACTGAGGAGGAATTTAGCCGGCTGCTGGCCGCAGAAAACGACCCGGAATTCCGGCTTTTCTGGATCTTCCAGGTTTATGGGGGCGCCCGGCGCTCCGAATCCCTGGGCGTCAATGCCAAAGACGTACATTGCCGCCTGCACCGGATCAATATCGGTAAAACCAAAAACCGCAAACCGAAATTTATTATCATCAATGACCAGGTGCGCCGGGTGCTCTGGGAGCTGCTGCCGGAGGTGGGCCGGCTGTTCCCCTGGCGGCCGGATACGGTGAGCCACCATTTTAAGGCCACGGCCCGGGCCGCCGGCCTCGACTGCCGGCTGCATGATCTCCGGCATACCTATGGCTCCTGGCTGGCCATGCGCGGCGTGCCCCTGCACACCATCGGCAAGCTCATGGGCCATCAGGATACCAAGACCACGCAGATTTATGCCCACCTATCCCAGGAGCACCTGGAAGAGGCGGCGGGGAAATTATGAACATCAATGTCCCTTCATTTGCCCAAGCACATTTCTGGGAAGAACCGCCGGAAGGCCATATCGAATTTTGGGCCTTCAGGTTCAAACCGCCTTGTCAAATGGGAGATGACTTGATTTTCCGGTTTGATGGCCAACCTGTGGCAAAGGCAAGGGTCGCTTTTATTGAAGGACCGGGGAAATCAAAATGCCGAGGCACGGGAAAATTTGAGAGACATTGGAAGGTTTTTTGGCGTCCTGAAACTTTCAAGGATTTAAGAAATAACATTCAAACCGAGGAATATCTTGGCCCCCTTTTCTCCTGAAAAAATGATCCTCTGTTACCAAGATGTTACAAAGACCTTCTAAAAACCACGCCAAATCAGCTAAAGTTTATGATTAAGAGTCACTTGCTCTACCAATTGAGCTAACGGCCCGTGCTCGAATACGCCCATGAGTATTACTGATTTGTGGCTTTCTGTCAACCCTTGGTGGTCGGAAATGAGGGAAAAAGAGACCCCGTTCTTGGTCGCTGTATCAACAGGGCCTCTCTGAAATCACCTTGACCTTTCCGGAAGTTATGACATAAATAGAGTATAGGCTGTTGACTGCCGAACTATGGTTTCCAAGACCGCCCCCGTCGTCGAAAGCTATCTTGCCCCCCTGCCCTTGCTGCTGGCCGGGTGGTTGCCTTTCTGGGCCGGCACCCTGCTGGCCATGGTCTCGGGATATCCCCTGCGAACCATGGTATTGCTGTATGGCAGCCTGGGGGTGGCATTATTGATCCTGGCCGCCTTTGCCGGCCGGGAGATCTTCGCCCCCGGGGCCGGGCGTTACCCGGCCTGGAAACTGGCGCCTTTACCAGGCTCCACACTGACTGGCGAGAAGGCCCGCCTTAATCATATTTTGTTCTACATCTTACTCGGGTTGGCCGCCGCCTATGCTTTAGACCTGCAATTTTTTTATCATACCGGCGTTCTGACCATCCCCTTGGGGGCCCTCGGGGTTCTGGGCGGCTATTTTTGCTTTGCGCCGCCCCTGGCCTGGCACCGCCGTGGCCTGGGAGAAGTTGCCGGCGGCTTCTGCTTCGGCCTGCTGCCGATGTTGACTGGATTTTACCTGCAAAGCGGCTACTGGGTGGCGGAAGAGCTATTCTATGGATTGCCTTTAACCTTTGCCGGGTTCAACTTGTTTTTGATTTACGGCTTCCCCGACCCTAAGGGAGAGGCGCCACGGTGCGGAAGCCTAGCGGCCCGCTGGGGGCCGGTGCCGGTGGCCCTGATCTATACTGCCGGCAATTTGTTGATCATGCTGTTGATAGTCGGGCTGTTTTACTTTCCGGCCTCGCCCCTGCCCTTCCGGGCCTTTCTCTGGCCCTTGTTGGTCCTGGCGGTGGTCAACCAGGAGCTCCTGAAAAGGCGGGCTTACCGGGAAAAAGGCCGATTGCAACTGCTTTGCCGTCTCAGCCTGGCTTTGCACCTGGGAATGGGTGCGGTCTTTTGCCTGATGCTGTGGCAGCGGCTGTAGAAGGTTCTGCAACCGCCCGGGCAGGACAATTTCTAAATATTTTTTTTAGGGAAACCATGATTTTGAGTCGGCGGGGATCAAGGGGTTCGAAGGTTGGATATAGAGTGGTGGCGATTTGCCTCGTCCTGGCTCTGATCCCGGCTTGCCAGTGGAGCCCGGCCCAATTCTACATCCCCCTGGCTTACGCCGTCACCGGTATGTGCGTGGCCTTGCTTATGTCTCCCACCTTTGCGGCCGGGGCGGTGGGCCTGGTGGTGGGAGGACTGATCGGCGCCGCAGTCTATAATAATTCGATAAGACGCCAGATTCAAGAGCGATACCGATATGACCAGGGGCCCCCTTAAGAGGCCGATTGCCGCTTAGATGCGTACGGTAGCCGCTCCCCTTACCTTTGCAACCGCATTTTTTGCCAATTTCCAGACTCTCAATAATTAACCATGAAGCGCACTGATCTTAAAAAACTCCTGTCCGGCGGCCCCGAGAGCCCGCTAACCGCGATCCTGCAGGCCTTGCGCCGGGCCCCGGAGCCCCTTTCCGGCGAGGCCCTGGCGGCCCGGCTGGGTCTGAGCCGGGCGGCGGTCTGGAAGCGGATTAACCGCCTTAAGGCCCAGGGCTACGCCATCGAAGGCTCCCCCCGCCGAGGCTATCGGTTGCTCTCCGCCACCGAGAAGCTGCTGCCGGAGGAGATCGCCCAGGGCCTTAAGGCCCGGCGTCTCATCGGTCCGGTGCACCATTTTGACGTGGTGGCCTCCACTAACGATTTAGCCAAAGAGCTGGCGGCGCGAGAAGCTCCGGAAGGCACGCTGGTGGTGGCCGAGTCCCAGACCTGCGGCCGGGGACGCCTGGGACGCCAATGGGATTCCCCTCCAGGCTCGGGCCTTTATGTCTCGCTGCTCCTCAGACCGAAGCTGCCGCCCACCGAGATGCCCCAGATCACTCTGACCACTGCGGTGGCTGTGGCCCGGGCATTAAATAGGGTCACCGGCGTGACGCCGGGCATAAAATGGCCCAATGATCTCCTGCTGGACGGGAAAAAGGTAGGGGGCATTCTCACCGAAATGGAGACCGAAAGCGAGCAGATCCGCCATCTGGTGGTGGGCCTGGGGCTTAACGTCAACAACACCGCCTTTCCCGCAGAGCTGGAGCCCATCGCCACCTCCCTGGTCCTGGCCACCGGACGGCGCCATCCCCGCCTGGAAATCCTGCAAGCCTGGCTGGAAGAGTTTGAAGACCTGTATGAACGTTTTCTGGCCCGGAAATTTGCCGGAATTCTGGACGAGTGGCGCAGTCTGACAGTCACCCTAGGAAATCGGGTCACAGTGCGCCAGGGGCCGGAAACTATCTGCGGCCAGGCTTTGGAAGTGGCCCCGGATGGAGCCCTGCTGGTGGAGACGGATGCGGGTGAAGTAGTGCGGGTGACTTCCGGGGAGATTGCCTCTTAACCGTTTACTCTTGGCAACCTAGGGCGAGCCGTACCCGCCGCTTTTTGAATAGCCCTAATCTTTTAAATCAGTCCAGGAATTCCGGCGGCCCCAGGCCGTCTCATTATCTTTTTTTCCTTTTCCCCTCTCCCCCTTTACCTTTTCCCCCTAATAAAAAAGGGCGGGATTCACCCGCCCTGTCAATTCCTGCTCAAATAAAGCTATTTACTATTTTTTGGCCTTAAGCTCATCAACCTCTTTTTTTAAACGCTCGACTTCCGCCTTATATTGTTCCACTTCGGCCTCCGCCATTTTGGGAGGCTCGTAAGCCGGGGTCTCCCCTTTTTTGAAAAACTTATCCTTGGTCTCCTCGAACCCCAGATAGACCGCCAAAGCGCCGCCTAAGAGAAGAATGAGGGGAAGGCCCCCGGCCAGGAGGCTAAGGAACTCCCGCCACCACATTCCCAGGCCGATTAATCCCAATGCCACCGCGACCAGTCCGCCTACCAAAGCCGTCATGCCTAACCTCCTTACCTTAAATGAAATCTCCGGCCTCCGCCGGATTAGCATAGATTAACTACATAATTGCATGATTCAATATCAGAAAGAGAAAAATTTATCAAGGAGGAAATGGCAGGGCTAAGGGGTATTATGCCTTTAGTAGATTTGCGATGGCGCCCGAGCGGTGGCCGGGGGGAATATGAGCATGTGCCGCAAGCTGTCCTTCTTGAGCGGCAAATCGTCATCAATTCTATCTCGGTTCCGGGCGCATATATTACAACCGCTGACAGGAGCACCACCTGACCCATTTTGCCCAGGCGGTCAAGGAGTATGATTCTTCGGCCAATCTTGGGCAGGGCCTTCTCAAGCCGCTCCAGCCAGGACTTTTCATTGGATAGCTCCTATAGACGGGTGCCACCTCTGCCCTCTGGTTTTGTGCCTCTTCCAGGGCTTGGCGATGCTTGGCCCACTCCCGGCCAGGTAATGACAGCTCATTTACTTTTAGTTTGGCCTTCTTGTAAGCTGTCAAGGATTGATTGATAACCGGATTTGCCCCGGTGGGAAGAAACAGGGCCCGCATTTCACCTTCCATCTCTTTGAGGAAGCCGGAAGACCAGTGGCTCCCAAACCCGCCGCAAACAAGCTCTGCCCCGCTTCTCCGCCGCCCTGCAGTAGATCCTGGCCTCCGCTCACCAGGATGTCATGACTGATACCGAACATCGTGGCAAAAACCTGCTCCCCGACGCCGCCGAGAAAATTCTCCAAGGCGCGACGTCCAAAGGAGTGTTACTATCCGGGGACAACAGGGTCCTCTTGGTTCCTTTGCGCCTGAGAAAGCTGATCTTGCTGCCGTTGGAGAGACGCAAGCGCCCTCCCAGGCGCAAGGCCTGGTTGTGATGCAGGAAGTTGTCGGAAGTGTTGGGAGGAATGCCATACAGGAGGGCCTTGATGGCCCGCAGTGATGAGTTTTTTCCGTCCTCGTTGCGCCCATAAACGACATGGAGCCCTTCGTGACCACCTGATAAATCCAGCAAAACATTGGTGAAGGGGCCAAAGGCCAACAGGTTCAACTCCAGGATTTTCATATGCTGCCGCTCCGAGCCAGGAGGCGGGCCAGGAGATACTTTTTCGCTTCTTCCAGGGCATCACGCAGGTATTCCGGACGGTCCAGAGCCAGCTTGTCAGTCCCCGAACGTAATTCATGGGGCAACTTCAGACGTAATTGCTCGAATTCCTGAGCAAGATCTGCTAACTGTTAGGCCTGATCTCTTTCTTCACAAGGGAAAATCCGTTCTAAGGTTTTCCCGCCCGCAAAATTAGGTTTTCCTTACCTCAAATTTAGGTTTTTCCTAAGTGATCTTTGCCAGGTGTAAACTGTATTGTTACTCTGAGCTCTGATCGGCTGGTGATACCAATTGCCCTAAAATTTGATTTTTCCGTACGGCAATTTAATGGTGTCTAGGGAGGGATATCTTATCTTGCCTTTAAAGGTTCCAGTCCCAACGCGATAGGCATAAATTCTCGATCTGTGTGCGTTCAGTGATGGTCAGGAAGGCCTGATTCACTCCCTGGAACCCGGTGTTGACCCCGGGATGATGGCATGACCATAAAGATTATCTTGGCGGATGATCATCAGATAGTCCGCCAGGGATTGCGGTCCCTGCTGGCCGGCGAGCCCGACATGGAGGTGGTGGGAGAAGCCGACAATGGCCGTGAGACCCTGAAGCTGGTGGAGCAACTGGCCCCGGACGTCGTCATCATGGATATTTCTATGCCGGATTTAAACGGGATCGAGGCCACCCGGCAACTCCTGGCCGAGTCTACCGCGGTGAAAGTCATTGCCCTCTCCATGCATTCCGATAGCCTCTTCGTGTTGAATATGCTCAGGTCCGGCGCCTCGGGATACCTCCTGAAGGACTGCGCCCTGGAGGAATTGGTGAAGGCCGTCCGCACCGTGATGCGAAGCCAAACCTATATCAGTCCCGGCGTCTCCGACCTGTTGATCCAAGATCTCGCCAACAGCTGTGTCGCAGAACCTAGTTCGGCTTATTCCGTTCTCACCCCGCGGGAGCGGGAGGTCCTGCACTTCCTGGTTGAAGGCCAGGGTACGCCGCAAATCGCCGCTCACCTGGGCGTCAGCAATAAGACTATAGAAACCCACCGCAAGCAGATTATGAACAAACTAGGCCTTAACAGCGTGGCCGAACTTACCAAATACGCCATCCGCCAGGGGCTGGCCTCCCTGGACGAGTAACTATAAATTTAAGGAAAGGATGCCTGCCATGAAACCGCAATTGTCAATTTGCCGAAAGCGAGAAAATCTCTATCTCAAGCTCACCGGTAACCTAAACGAAACTTCCTCAGAAGAAATCTTGCATGCAGTTAAGAAACTGGTGCTCACCTCCTTGCAGTTTTCTTCGCCGGAGGCCCAGGTGGTTTTCACCTTTCAAACCCACGCTATAGTCGGCTCGTCCAAGGGAAAAAACGAAGGAAATCTTGGAAATTTTGGCTAGCTGAGCAAAGTCGGGCGGCGGGGTCACCAGCATAGAGCAAATTGAAGCGTCCCAGTTGCAGGTTGGGTTGCAGCAGTCTGATCAATAGCCCACCGGCAACCGGTACAGGATGTCGGCCAATTCGCCGGCGTCTTGGACCGGCTGGTCGGTTTCCCCATGTAATTTCAAGCATTCCGCCCAAAGATCGGGCAAGTTGCGCTCGGCGGCTTCCCATTTGACTTCGAGGGGAAAGAGCGGGTCGGCGACCGTGGCCGCTTCCCAGGCCGCCAAGTCCGCCAGGCGCGGATCCAGTCTCCGGGCCCGGTCAAAGGCGCTGTTGGAAATGTCCTGGTTGAAGCCGGTGCGCCAAAAGAAATCGATCAGGGAGGGCGCCGCCTCGACCAGAGGCACCCCTTCCAGCATCTCCGGCCGGTAACGCAGGCAGACCCTTTGCGAGCCATAATGGCCGGGCTCTCCCCGGACATTGGGCAGGCAGGTATGATACAGCGGGTCATCCGGGGACGCCAGCGGCGCAACCCGGAAAAACATCTTCATTTCTTCGAAACTGTCCCGGTAAAAGGTGAGGAGATAGACCACATACGGCAGGGCCAGGCAGTAAGCCCGGTAACCGTCGTCACCCTTTTTGCCGCCGCTCACCTTCAGGGTGCGGCACTGCGGCGGGTGTTCCACGGCCAGGAGCAGCAGGTCTTTCCTCTGCTGCAGCCAGCGGGTGCCCGGGGGCAGCACCGGCAAAGCAGGCGGCATGACCCGGGAGACATAGCGCAGCAGGGAGTCCAGCGGCACCCGCCGGGCCACCCGGGGCTGCCCTGAGCCGTCCTCCTCCAGGAGAACAACCTCCCTGCCTTCGATGATGATCTTGTCGCGGATGGTGGCTTCCTTACTTGGATAGCCCCCCTTGTTCCTTTTAATATCCCCCCCTTTGAAAAAGGGGGGTTAGGGGGGATTTATTCTAATCTCTGGGTTATCGTTTGATAAATGAACTCCACCACCGAATCAGTCTCTTTTAAGACCTGCCTGCTGTTGATGCGGAGGACTATTAGCCCGAGGCTGCCTAAGTATTCGTCTCGCTTTTTATCCTGCTCAATATGCGGTGCTTCGGAATGCTGGGAGCCATCAATTTCGATAACCAATTTTGCCTTGGGGGTGTAGAAATCAAGAATATAATTGCCAATCGGTTTCTGACGATAAAACTGCACCCCGGCAAGCTGCTTGCCTCGTAATCTTCGCCATAGGGCACGCTCACTGTCGGTCAGGTGCTGCCGGAGTTGCCGGGCGTTGCCTTTCAATTTGGGATTATACTTGAGCATGGGGCGTTCTTAAATCCCCCCTGCCCCCCTTTTTCAAAGGGGGGTTTTAAAGTCCCCCTTGGGCAAAGGGGGATTTAGGGGGATTTGAAGTGCTTGCGGGGCGCACTCTGGTGCGGCCCAGGGGCGGACACGCAGGTCTGCCGCTACGATTCTTCTATTTCCTCCCCCCTGGCGGCCCAATCCCAAACCCGCTCCGGCACGAAGCGCCGGGAGGAGCACTGGTGCAAGGCCAGGCGTTCCATGTGCCGCAGGACTTCCAACTGGTGCGGCGGCAGAAAGTCGTCGATGACCTGCTGAAAGTCGGCTAAGCCCACCTTTTCCCGGCCATCCAAGCGCGCCCGGCGATAAGCCCGGAAGACCAGCTCTTCGATATCGCCTCCGGTAATTAACTCCGGATGGCGCCGGTCCAGATGCTGCACCACTTCACTGAAGTCGTCCAGTTCGCAGGGGATCTGACTACGTTTCGCAACTACTGCAAAGATATGGCGTTTTTCGTCGAAATCCGGCAGGAAAAAAGGTATGCGCTCGCTGGAGCGCCCGGAACGCAGGTCGGCCTTATCCAGGCGGTCCGGCCGGTTGGTGATCCTGATCCACAGGACCTTGCCCTGGATGGCGGGATCACCCATGAACTCGAAGCGCATCTGCCGCAGACGATTGCTCACTCCGGTGTCGCCGGAGTATTCGTCCCGGCCATGCTCGCTCTGGTCGGCTTCGTCCTCCACCACCACCACCGGGGTCAGGCTGCGCAGGGTGTTAAGGGCCTTGAAAAAGTTGCGTTCGCTTTCCCCCACCCACTTGGTACGGGGATTGAGCAACTTCACGAAATTGAAACCGCAGTCCCGGGCCAGGGCTTCGGCCAGGGCGGTCTTGCCCACCCCCGGAGGGCCCATCATGGTGATGCCCCGGGGGACCAGCCGGATTTCGTCCGCCTGAATGGCTGCGACAATCTGGGCAAAGTATTCTTTGATCGGCGCCAGTCCGCCGATTTCTTCCAGGCCGAAGCGCGGCTCGATAACCTCCACCAGACCCACCAGTTCCTGGCGCAGCAGGTCCTTTTTCTTGCGCCGCACCATTTCCGTAGTAAGTGGTTGTCCTCCGAAGCTTTGACGCAGCAGGGTGCGCAAGACCCTGAGACTTAATCCGGCCCCCAGGTTGGCAAGTTCCTGGGAAGTCAGGTCCAGGTTGTAGTTGGATTGGGACAGGAGGTAGGCGATAAAATGGAGGCGGGCCTCCCGGTCCGGAGGCGGCACTTCGATGATCTGCGCCCCATGGCGGCTGAGGAGGAGGTTGGGGTTCAAATCCGCCAGATTACCGGTGGTAAGGACCACCAAGTGGCCCTGCTCCGTGAGCTCCGCCTGCCGGGCCCAGCGCAGCAGGGTGACCAGGGCGGCCCGGTCCGGCTCGCCCATGGAACCCAAATCCACCGCCGGGACGATGGTTTCGGCATATTCCAGGATCAGCGCCAGGGGCTTACAGGTTTGCTGGCGCTGGCAGGGGGCGGCCATGACCCGTTCCGCCAGTTGCAGGACCTCCCGAGGGCTTTGGGGCAAGGGCTTCGGGGCGGGTTTCTGTCCCAGGGCATTCAAGGCCCGGGCCCGGACCCGGGCGACGTCCTCGGCTTCGTTATCGTCGCCCTCCGGCTCCCGGGGTTCCAGGGCCTCCCGGAAGGCATTTTCACCCGCGCCATCGCCGAATTCCAGCCCGGCCCCCAAATTATAAAAGACCACATGCCGCTCCCGGCCCAGCCATTGAGCCAGGAAGTGGCGAAAGGGGAGATAATCCCCGTTCACCCGCGAATAATCGTAGACCTGCCCGTGGAGGATGGAAAGGGCCGATTCTCCCTCCCTGAAAAGCTCCTCCATTGCCTGGGCCCACTCTGGCAACTTAGTCCAGGGCCCCATTAGTGTTTCCTCTCTAGCGCCATACTCTCCCCGGCGGGGGAGATGACGGGAGGCGCGCCCGCCGCTTCATGGCCCGGGGCTCTTTTCAGGCTCCGAGGCCGGTAAAACCTGCTACAGCAGAGACTTGACCATCCTCTCAAATTCTTCCTTTTTCCGGGTCCCCTCGATCTTATGGGCGATGTTCCCCTGTTTATCGATGATAAAGGTGGTGGGCACCACCGCCACGTTTCCATAGTCCGCGCCAACTTTATCGGTACCGTTTAGCACCGGGTAGGTCAGGCCCAACTGTTTCACCAAAAACCGGATTTTGGTGGGATCGGAACTCAGAGCAATTCCCAGGGTCTGGAATCCCTTATCCTTGTTTTCCTGGTAAATCTTGTTGAGATCAGGCATTTCCTCCCGGCAGGGCCCGCAGAAGAAGGTAAAGAAATTGATCAGCACTACTTTGCCCTTAAACTGGCTCAGCGAGTAATCCTGGCCCTGGAGAACATCCTTTAAAGTAAAATCCGGGGCGGGCTTGCCGGCGGCCCAACCCGCGGCTGCCATGGCCAGAAGGCTGAGGATGAGTAACGCTACCACCGCCAGCCGGGTTCTGCCCAAAGACCTGTTAGTCATTCACGATCTCCTTGAAATGAGAGTAAAATCCACTGCCCATTTAGTGATGATAATACCAAATCACCCGTTGCCAAGCAATTCAAGAAAAAAATGCCTTTTCAGGGCCTTGGAACTTTTGTCCATCCTCCCGGATATAACTATCAAAAAATTATCGTAGGGGCGCACCCGCGTGTGCGCCCTCAAGGCGGACACGCGGGTCGGCCCCTAACCATAATGCCAAGTCACACTTCTTCACATTCTGAGAATTGCTAGGGCTGGCGGCGCTTGCGAGGTTTTGGACGAGGTGGCGGTTCCGGCCGGCCCTGACGCTCCGGCCGGGGGGCGTAACCTGCTTTACCGCGGGGTTGCGGACGCGGCCGCCTCTCCTGCCTGGGTCGAGGCTCCAGTCTGGGTGGCCGCGCCAGGTCCGGCACCTGGCCCCAGGGGAGAATGCTGTGGCATAGTGAGATCACCAGGGGAGCGACCCATTTTTGCTCAAACCAGCCCCGGCATGATTCCAGATGCTCTGCGCTCTCCGGGAGGAGCAACGCCAGATCGCCGGCGGTGAGCCAGCGTAGATTCCCGCCGTTCGGAAAAGACGGCTCCTCTTCACCCCGGGGGCATACAGCCAGGGGCGGCACATGGTAGAGATAGCTCCAAAAGCTGCCTCGAGCCGCGGCCTGCACCAGGTCTTGCCAATCCCGCGGCCCCGTGCCCGGAGGCAGGCAAACCTTGGAGACGCCGAGGCCGCTGGCGGCCAGCAACGCCTTAGAATTTCTCACTCCCAGGGTCTGCTCCCCAAAAATCGAGCCCCCCGCCTCCCGGACCAGGGCCACGGCCCCCCAATCGCCGGCCACAAACCGTGAAAAGCCTCCCTGCTTCAGAGTAGTGACGGCTTGCCGGAAGAAGGGCAAGGCCGACTCCCGGATGATCGGGGGCAGGCGCCAGATAAGACGGCGGGGGTGCCAGCGGCGATACTGGCCCAAAAAGGCGGTGTAATTCTCCGAATTGAGCTGAAGAAGCAGCGGATCCCGCCATCCCTTGGCCAAATAGGCGGCCTCGGCATAGTCCCGGGCTTCCAGCCAGAGTCGGCCTGGAGCAGGGGCGGGCTGGGGCCGCGTTCTTCCAGCGCCGGGTCTTTCGGGCGCCACGGCCGGTCCGGACAACCCCTCGCCGAGAAGGGCTTCTTTGGCAGGGAATTCCAGGCGAAACTCCGCCTCAAAGGCTGCCAGGATATCCCGGGCCACGCCCAGGAGGCGGGGCCGTTCGGCCGCCGAGGCCTCTGCTAACGATTGGCACAAGTCAATGACCCGGCTCAGGGGTTTGGCCTGGGAGAAGACCCATGCCAGGCGCACCGCCGCCACCCCCAACTGCGCCAGGCCGGCGAGCAGCTCCAAGGCAGCCAGAAGGCCGGCCGCGGGCTGTTGCTGCCGGCGAAATGAATTGCAGTAGGGAGAACGGCCAAATTGCGGATATTCATCCAGCAGGCAAAGGTGGCCAAAGCAGGACTCCGGCAGCACCACCTCCAGCGGCATGGAGGTTTGCCGCCGCATCAAGGCCAGGTCCTTCAGATTAACGGGACCGGCCAGCGCCACGCGGCTATAGCCCAGACCCTCGGCCAGCCGCAGGCCCGGAGAATTGTGGTAGCCGCAGGTCTGGGGGGCGTGGAGCGCCAATTCCGGATAGCGCTCCCGAGCCTCCCGGCAGAGGCCGGGGTCCCTGAGGACCAGGGCGTCGGGCCGCAAAGTCGCAGCATTGGCCACGGTTTCCAGGGCCTGAGGCAATTCCTCTTCCCTGATTAACCTGTCCCATTGCAGATAAAATGCGACGCCCCGACCGCGGGCCGCCTCCCGCCAGTCTGCGATCTCGGCCCACCACTCCTGGTCCACGTCCCGGGGCAGATCAACGGTGACGCCGCCAACCCCGGCTTCCAAGGCGGTATTCAAGGCTTGCCGGCTGGTTATTTGAACGATTAAATCCATTTATTGTCTTAGTGGTCCAGGCCTCTGGCCGGTGAGCGTATGGAGAGCAGGCGCCTCGCCCGCCAAAAACAAGCCGGAGGCGGCTGTTCTCCGTACATTTTAACCATTCTGGCCCCATAAAACCACCATGGAATCAGCGCTTCTGGAGAAGGTTAGATTTTGGTAAGATTATAAAGAATATGGAGAGCAGGCGCCTTCTCCGCCAAAAACAAGCCGGAGGCGGCCATTCTCCATAAAAACTCATAAGCTCTCGTCTGAAAAAAACCTTATGCGGCCCATGGAAATTCGTCCGGAATGTGAAGACTGCCTGAAGCGGCTGGTGGAACTGACCGTGGCCCAGGCCACCGCGGACCCGGCCTTGCAGGAGCAGGCCCGGCAAGCCGCCTTGGAGATCATCGTCCGGGAGTTGCAGCCGGAGGCCATTCCGGCCGCCATCGCCAACCAATTTCACCATGCCATCATGGCCATATCCGGCAACCCCGACCCCTTCGCCGCCCGCAAAGCGGCGGAAACCGCCTACTTGGGCCGCCTGCACCGGGAAATCGCCGCCAACTATGGCGACGACCTGGAGTCCCTCCTGAAACTGGCGGCAGCAGGCAATGCCATCGATTTTTTCCGGGACGAGGCCGAAGTGACGAAAGAACTCACCACTCGCGTGGAGTTCGGCCTCTCGGAGATGGAGTTTTTCAGCCGCAGGCTGGCGGGACCTAGGGGCCTCCTCCTCTATCTGGCGGACAACGCCGGGGAGCAGTTTTTCGATGCGCCATTGGTGGCGCACCTGCGGCGCCTAGGCTGGCGGGTCCAGTACGTGGTCAAGCCCGGTCCCATCCAGAACGACCTCACCCGAAAGGAGCTGGAGGCCTCCGGCCTGGGGAAGCAACTGGAACCGGTTGCCGACACCGGCGCGCGCACCGTTGGGCTGGATCTGGAGCAAGCCAGCCCGGCTTTTCGGGAACTCTATCAAAAAGCCGGGCTGATTTTGGCCAAGGGCATGGGCCATTTTGAGACCCTGAGCGGGATGCCTGACTCCCGGCTCTATTTTCTGCTTCAGGCGAAATGCAATCCGGTGGCCTTGGCATTGGGAGTGGCGCGGCGCAGCTTCGCGTTTTGCCGGCTACCGGCGTTTTCCCCTTGACAGGACCGATTGATCCGGGTAGCATAAGCCAACTTACAGGCCCCCTCGGGGTGAAATGGGAAGACGGTGCAAAACCGTCGCGGTCCCGCCGCTGTGATTGGGGACGAAACCGGCAACGCGGCCACTGGAGCGAGACTCTGGGAAGGCGCCGGAAGTAGGACGATCCAAGAGCCAGAAGACCTGCCTGTGAGCGGCCAGCGGGCTGCGCGACACGGCCCCGCCGGCCATCCGAGGACCAAGAAGACGGGTGCAATCCTCAATTCTCTAATCTAAGGGAGTTGGGGATTTTTGTTTTTGGAGAGTCTGGTGGGGCGGGCCTCCACGCCCGCCATTTATACCAAGTTGCGCCCATGGAAGTAAGACGGTCTTTTGTAGGGGCGCACCCGCGTGTGCTCCCTCAATCAGGGCGCACACATGGGTCCGCCCCTACAAAAAATTACCTATTTGAGCGCAACTAGGTATTACCGGCCAATATGCTATTTCTTGCGTTTTGCTTTGAGACTTTGCGTCTTTGCGTGAGATATGATTTTTAATGAGACCTTTTTCGTTGGGGCCTTCGCCCCTCTCCTTATCTATGGCGCCCTGGCGGCCGGTCCTGGGATTGGCGCAAATCCCGGGACCGGGGCCGGCAGGATTCTCCTCCGCGGGAGAACTCAGCCCCTCTTACATCCCCGGCTGGAAATGATTAAAATTTAGCCGCAGGCTTATCCCGTGATACGAACCGACTGGACAAGCGGCGCAGGCCAAAGCCTGCGGCTACGAAAGCTTAGGAGGCAAAAATGCCGGAAATCAAAGTGAAAGGCATGAGCTGCGGGCACTGCGCCGCGGCGGTAACCAAGGCGCTGCAAAGCCTGCCGGGAGTTTCGGAGGTCAAGGTCGACCTGGAAAGCGGCACGGTGACCTATCAAAGCGCCGCACCGGCGTCCCAGGCAGACCTGGCCCGGATGATCAAGGCCGCGGGTTACGAAATAGCGTAAAGACGGTTATAGAGCGGCCCCTACATTTAATCTGGCGGCACCAGCCTTCTGCTTGTGCCGCCAGAGATTTTCTGAGGGCGCACTAACCTAGACGAAATCCCTATCTATGGCGCGCACCACCTCCACCGCGCGCCGGAGCCGAGGGCTGGGGAGCCGGAGCAGAAGGACGTGGCGCCGTAGCTGGTGCGGCCCTGGGCGCCGCCGCTGGGGCAACATGTGGCGCCGGCGCCGACGGCGCCGCACCCCGGGCCGGTGTCGGAGCCCGGAAAGACGGCGCCGCCGGAGCGGCAGGCCGGAAAGTTGAAGGTGAACGCTGAAACTGACGAATCTGCCGCTGCATCTGCGGCGTCAACTCGTGGGTTGCCGGCGGCGGCATGGTGGTGCCCCTGGTCGGGGTTCTCAACTCCCTGGTGGGAGTCCGCGGCGCCCTGGCTGCCGGGGCCGGTTCACGTCCGGGGGCCCGGAACGCACCGGTCGGGGGCTGCGTCGGAGCTCTTAACTCGCGGGCCGGAGCCCGGCGTCCCGGGGCGGCTTGCACCCGGGGGGCCTCCCGGCCGGGGCGGGGTGCGGCTACTCCGCGAGGTGCAGAGGGGCCCCGCGGGGCGACCCCCACTCTGGGTGGAGCCGCACCTCTGGCTGCAGCCGCGGCTCCGGCTCTTACCGCGGGTTGCGCTTTGGGCGTCGCTCCTCTGGGAATTTCCCTGGTAAGCCTGGGTACGTTGGCCGGCGGCTTGATTACGCCGGGGTGGGCCAACTGCCGCCCCACCGTGGCCGGATCCGCCACCCGGCGCGCTGGAAACCTGCCGCTCTGCCATACTGAGGCAGGAACCGCGTTACGGATAAAGGGGTGCTGATTTACAACCGCGGCCGGCGGGACTCCGCCTCTGATATGGGTAATATTGACGGTTCGGGCGAAGTTATTGATGTTGGTGATGTTGATATTAGTCACCCGAGAGACAAAAGGAAAGGGAGGCCCGAAGGAAAAGAAGGCGCGGCGGGCATAGACCGGATAGTAGTAGTCACTCAGGAATAGAGTATTCGCGAATAAAAACGGCACATACGAGTAAGGCGCCAGGTAGCCGGTGTTGTAGTAGGAATAAACCGGCGCATAAGGCTGGCCGAAACCCAGGAGAAAGTTGGCCGCCCGGGCGAAGATCCAAAAAGGGGCGCTTAAGAGGTCCAGCACCGGCTGGCCGGGATAATAACCCCCGGCGGGATAATAGGCCGGCTCCGGCACGTAATTGGGCGGCGGGATGGGGGCCCAGCCGACATAGTCATCGCTGGTGCGCCAGGCCGCGGTGGAGGGGTACCAGGTGCTGCCCGGACTCCAGACCCAGCCATATTCCGTGGTGGGCATCCAGTTCCCCCAATGGTAGGTAGCCCAGCCCCAAGGCTCACTGGTCTCAAAGACCCAACCGTCGGCGGTCGGCACCCAGCGGCCGTCCACGTAAGGGCGCCAGTTCTGGGTCACTCCCTGGGCGGGATACCACACCGGGCCGTAGTTACCGTAATCCACCCAGCTGCCGTACGGGGATAAGGCGTCGTAGAACATGGCCACGTCTTCTGACGCGGCCCCAGCCGGGGAAGCGGGGCCGGCAATCAGGAGCAGCAGGAACAATAAGGCCAGACCAGCAATCAGACCAGATTTGTTTCCGGAGGACTTCATCTCCAATCTCCTTTTCCGGCTCCAAGTGGATTCACGGTGTCGCCACCTGCTGATTCGAGCCTCGCCGGGCGCAAGGTAACTATTTTGATATTTTGAAGATAATGACGCCTATGATAGGAATCAAGGTAAGACGAAATTTCGGAGAGGGGGGGTTACAGGTTTATTTTGAGAGTTTCCGCTGCACTAATTAGGGCCGCGACAATTCAGCCTGCCAGAAGATCTGATGATTTGTCCGCAACTGCCAGCGGCTGCCAGCGGCTTCCCGGAGGATGGCGGCAAACTCCGCCTCTTTCCGGGAATGATGCCAGCTTATGGCCTTGAAACCCAGGTAAACCAGGAGAAAGGGCAACCGTTCGTCCCGGGCGAACTGCCGTAGAGTGTCAGTCGTGACTTCCCGGCGCAGTTCATAGATCCAGGCCCGCCCCCCAGGTTTAAGCACCCGGACCATTTCCTGTACCCCCGCGCTGGGCTGAGGCCAGATGTGAAAGCTGAGGGTGGCAACCGTTTGATCAAAGGTCCCATCACTGAACGGCAGGGACTGGGCATCGGCTACCAGCCATTTGAGGGTTCGGGGGTGGCGCAGCCTCGCCCGGCGGATCATGGCTGCGGCGAAATCCAGGCCCCAGAGGTCCAGGTCCGGCCGCTGCCGGGAAAGGATGGCTGGTAGATGGCCCGGTCCGGTCCCGACGTCCAGGACCCGGGCGCCCTCCGGCAGAGAAGCCGCCAGGTCGGCGGCGAAGCGGCGGTGAATCCGGCGAACCAGGGAAGACCTGGCTATTTTGGCGTAAAGCCAGGGAGGCGGCTCCGGATGAAAATGCGAGGCGGAGAAAACCATCATTCCAAAACCCAGACCAGGGATTTGCTATATATATTGGGTTCCTTGCCACTTAGCCCCAACATGGGGCCTTTGACTGTAGAAGATGAGTCATTCAGGCGGTTTCTTCTCCCAAAACATCAAAGACCCAGCTCAAGGCCGCGGAGGTGTTGGGAAAGCCGATGGTGCTGGTGAGCAGGATCACCGCGTGATAAATCTCCTCACTAGTGGCGCCCGCCTTCAAGGCCCGCCGGGTATGGCTATGCACCGACCCTTCCGAATGAATGGCTGCGGCCGCGGCCAATTGGATCAGATGCGAGGTCTTGGCCTCCAGCGGCCCGGCCTGTCGCACCGTTTCCCCCAGTTGCTCCAGGGCGCTGATGAATTTGCCGTGATTTTCCTTGATATACGAATACCATCCCGGATAGGTCTCTTCTGACATGGCCGGGCCCTCCTCAGTTTTTGGTTACCAGTTAAAAAACGGGCAATACCAGCGAATTTGACTGGTCATATGTTAAGTACTTAATCGGCGGATGCCACTCTGCCCTCCCCTCAGAGTCACCCAAAACTGCTCACTGTTCACTGTCAACGGCTCACTACCATTTGACAAGTCCCGGCCTTTTGGGATAATTTTACACATTGGAGCCTCTTGCAAAATTCATTTAGAGAACGAAGAATCTTCTTAATTGCCGGATAATTCCCTGGCGGCACAGGTTTTCTATCCTGTGCAAGCGCAGGCTGAAGCCTGCGGCTACATTTTGCAAGAGGCGCTTTGGAAATATCCCTTTCGTTTGCTTGAAGGAGACCTGCATGGCCATTGAAGAATTCCCCCGCATGAAACGCCTTCCACCTTATGTGTTCGCCACGGTCAACGCCCTGAAGATGGAGGCCCGGCGCCGGGGAGAGGACATCATAGATTTGGGCATGGGCAATCCCGACCTGCCCACCCCGCCGCACATTGTCGCCAAACTCGTTGAAGCCGCCGGCAAAGGGGTTAACCACCGGTATTCGGCGTCCCGGGGCATCACCAAACTCAGGATGGCCATCTCCAGTTGGTATAAGCGCCGCTTTGACGTGGATATCGACCCCGAGACCGAAGCCATCGCCACCATCGGCGCCAAGGAGGGCCTCTCCCACCTGGTATTGGCCACGGTGGAGGCCGGGGATGTGGTGTTGGTGCCCAACCCGACTTATCCCATCCATTCGGCTTCAGTAGTCATTTCCGGGGGGCAACTGGTTTCCATTCCCCTGAGCCCCGACCGGGATTTTTTCGAGGACCTGCACAACATCACGGAATTGATCCGGCCCCGGCCCAAAATGCTGATCATCTCCTTCCCCCATAACCCCACCACCCGGTGCGTGGACCTGGATTTCTTCAAGAAGATCGTGGATTACGCCAACAAGTACGGCGTCTACATCATCCACGATTTCGCTTACGCCGACTTGGTCTTCGACGGCTACGTGGCCCCCAGCTTCCTCCAGGTGCCCGGAGCCAAAGAGGTGGGGGTGGAGCTTTTTTCACTCTCCAAGAGCTATAATATGCCCGGCTGGCGCATGGGTTTTGTAGTAGGCAACCAGCGCCTGGTCCACGCCCTGACCCGCATCAAGAGCTACCTGGATTACGGCGTCTTCCAACCCATCCAGATCGCCTCCATCATTGCCCTGAACGGCCCCTACGACTGCGTCGAGCAGACCGTGGCGGTCTACAGGGAGCGGCGGGACGCCCTCTGCCGGGGCCTGCAAAATATCGGCTGGCGGGTGGAGCCGCCCAAGGGCACCATGTTCGTCTGGGCCAGGATACCCAGGAAATTCCGCCACCTGGGCTCGGTGGAGTTTTCCATGCTGATGATCCGGGAGGCCAAGGCCGCGGTGGCCCCGGGACTGGGATTCGGCGAGTGGGGCGACGAATACGTGCGCTTCGCCCTGGTGGAGAATGTCCATCGCACCAACCAGGCCATCCGCGGTTTCCGTCAGGTGCTGCGCAAGAGCCCGGAGGAATTGGGCGTGGCGGCCCCGAAGTAAAAATGTGGATACATGCTTCGACTTGAAAACTTCAAATCCCCCTAAATCCCCCTTTAATAAAGGGGGACTTTAACACCCCCCTTTGAAAAAGGGGGGCAGGGGGGATTTGCCTCTGTTCTGAAAATGTAGCCCCAGCGCCCTTACCGGCGCCTGAACCGCTGAAGGCGGCGGTTCTACATGTTCTTCTGGTTCACCAAACCGAGCCAAATATGGAATTTGAATGGGACCCGAAAAAGGACAAAGCAAATAGACGAAAACATGGAATAAGTTTTCATGAGGCTGCGACTGTTTTTGGGGATCCATTGGCCATCTCGTTTCCAGACCCTGACCATTCTCTTAATGAAGAAAGATTTCTCATTTTTGGTATATCAATATTCAACCAACTGCTGGTTGTCTCATATGCTCAACGTGACGATAAATATAGGATAATCAGTGCGCGATTGATGACACGCCAGGAGAGAAAAATCTATGAGGAAGGATAAATTTGATGAAATGCGCCCGGAATACTGCCGCGAGGACCTGGGCGAGGGTATTAGGGGCAAACATTTCGAAGAATACAAGGCTGGAACCAATCTGGTCCTCCTCAGCCCGGATGTAGCGAAAGTTTTTACCTCAGAAGAATTGGTCAACGAGGCCCTTCGCCATCTAATAGAAGTGGCACGGAAATCCGTTGGCCCAGCAAAGCGCCCCAGACGTCGTAAAGCTGGATAACATTAACGTCTTTATGGTTCTCATCTATTGTCCGGATACTTGGAGAGGCCATGACAAGTGGACCTGACGAGAAAGATCCAACCGTCGAAACATCTGGCGATAAAGCTCATCGGGTTACGCGCGCTCTTATTGGTGCATTACCAATTCTTAGCGGAACGGCACTGGAAATATTCAATTGGCTAAGTACGCCTCCCATTGAAAAGCGAAAATTAAAATGGATGATTAAAGTGAATGAGGCAATAGCTGATCTCCAAGAGAAATCTGATCTGAACATCGAAAGATTAAGAGAAAATGAACATTTTATAAGTATTTTGCTTCATGCAAGTACTATTGCAATGAAAAATCATCAAGATGAAAAAATTAATTCATTAAAAAATATTTTACTTAATTCCATCTCTACTAAGAGCATATCAGAAGATATTCAATTTACCTTTCTAAATCTAATAGATGAGTTCACGCCGACTCATCTTAAAATTCTTTACGATATACATGAAGGATTTTGCTGGTCTCCATTAGTATCATTTAGAGATTACGATGTTAATTTAGAATTTTCTAGAATTTTGTTAAGACAATATGAAGACTTTAAACATCAGGGAGATTTCGTTTTCCAAGTAATTAAAGATTTAATTTCAAAAAATCTCTTAGCTACTTTTTATGTCCAAATAAGTGAGCGTCTTAATAACGGAGAATTTATAGTTTTTGGCTATTCCGAATGGAAACAAGCTATTCGGTTAAAACCCGGCAACTTCAACAACATAGATGAATCAAGGCGAATTTATTTAACTTTACCTACAGAATTGGGCATTGATTTTTTGAACTTTATACTTTCCACTGAAGAGACTGATGAAACCCATTAAAATCGGCCTTGCCGGCTTCGGCACCGTGGGCACCGGCGTGGTGCGCCTGCTCACCGAGCAGCGGGCACTGCTCTCCCGGCGTCTGGGAACGGAACTGGTGCTGGCCCGGGTGGCGGACCTGGACCTGGAGCGCCCCCGGCCGGTGGCCGTGCCCAAAGAACTGCTTACCACCCGAACTCAGGACATCCTGGACGACCCCGAAATCGATATCGTAGTGGAACTCGTCGGCGGCCTGACCGCGGCCCGGGACTTCACCCTGGCCGCCATCGAACGGGGCAAGCACGTGGTCACCGCCAATAAAGCCCTCCTGGCCCACCATGGCAACGACCTGCTGGCCACCGCCGCAACTAAAGGGGTGGAGGTCGCCTTTGAGGCCTCGGTCTGCGGCGGCATCCCCATCATCCTGGCCCTGCGCCAGGGCCTGGCCGCCAATCATATCCAGGAACTCTTCGGCATCCTGAACGGCACCTGCAACTATATCCTGACCCAAATGTCAAATCAGGGCCTGGCCTATGCCCAGGCCCTGGCCGAGGCCCAGGAAGCCGGCTTTGCCGAGGCCGACCCCACTCTGGATGTGGAAGGCATCGACACGGCCCACAAGCTCGCCATCCTCATGAGCCTGGCCTACGGCGCCCGCCTCGACCTGGAGGCCGTCTCGGTGGAAGGCATCAGCCGCCTTGATCCCCTGGACCTGCAGTTCGCCCGGGAATTCGGCTACCGCCTGAAACTGTTGGCCATCACCCGGGATGACGGCCACCGGGTGGAGGCCCGGGTGCATCCCACCCTGATTCCGAAGGACCATATGCTGGCCCAGGTCAGCGGGGCCATGAACGCAGTTTATCTAACCGGCGACGCCGCCGGGCCCATTTTGCTGTACGGCCAAGGGGCCGGGATGATGCCCACCGCCAGCGCCGTGGTCAGCGACATCCTGGATCTGGCCCGCAATCTGATCTGCGGAGCATTGGGGCGAGTGCCGCCCCTGGGTTGCCATAAGGCCCTGGAATCCACCCGCCTCATCAAGCCCATGAACGACACGGTGACTAACTACTATTTCCGCTTCGCCGCCCTGGACCGACCCGGGGTCCTGTCCCAGGTCTCCGGCATCCTGGGAAAAAACGGCATCAGCATTGCCGCAGTGATCCAAAAGGGGCGGGAAATGGCGGGCACCGTGCCCATCGTCATGGTCACCCACGAGGCCCGGGAGGCCGATGTCCGTCAGGCTCTCAAAGAGATTGATCAACTGCCATTGCTCTCTCCTCCGGCCATCTTTTATCGCATCGAGGACCCCCACCTGCACGCCGCTCTGATTTAATTTTCACAGTGATCCTGCGGCCTTGCGGTGAAGGTGTTGATTCACTGCCGAGACCCGGAAAAAATCGGCAGCGCCCTTCAGGGCAATCGCATGTAAAAATTACGTTGTAAGAACTTTGAGCAGATAAGCATGGTCCCAGGCGGCCTTGAGGCGTTTGGTTTGAATGCCCCCCTTTAGGGAGTTTTCCCGTTTAAGCATGTTGGTCGCCAGGTGGCGCAAGATGGCCAAATTTTCCGGGCCATGGTCTTTGC
>JAMCQY010000184.1 GCA_023381945.1 Deltaproteobacteria bacterium | reverse complement strand
GGATCTGGACGGGCTTTTCGCCCCAGAGGCGCAACTCAATATCTACCGGATCTTTCAGGAGTCATTGACCAATATCGGCAAATATGCTCAGGCCGGTAACCTCATCCTGGCCGTCAGCAAACAAGACAATCGGATTTTCTTTAAGATGTCGGATGACGGCCAGGGTTTTGACGTGGAACAAGTCATGGCCCGGGAGACTACCCGACGGGGTCTGGGACTGGCGGCCATGGAAGAGCGGGGGCGAATGCTGGGCGGCAAGTTAAGCATCAAGAGCCAGCCGGGCCAGGGGACTGAAATAATTTTGTCGGTGCCGATTGGCAAAGAGCGTAAGGCGGCGTCCTAGCCTTCGATCAACAGAGGTGCGTGGAACGCACCCTGCAAAATTCTTGGTTTCTCCGTTAACCTCAAGTGATAATCTTGGGCACGGTTTTATTTCTTTGATATTTTTGGATTTTTTTCCTTGAGGCGGAAGATTGCTGAGGACGCGGGACTTGAGAGGTCAGGCAAAGGCGAAAAATTTTCAATAGCCGCGGACGGTTCCGTCCCGGCGGGGGTCAGCGGCCCCGAAAAACTTTCCCGTTTCTGCATCGACCATCACTGCCTGGGCGCCACCGAAATAAAGATCGAAATCTTTTTTAAGAACCAGGGGGTAGCCCCTGCGGGCCAAAGCGCCTCGAACTTCCTTGGGGAGGCGGGATTCCAGGTAAAGCGGTTCAGTCACACAATGAATCCGCGGCGCGTTTATGGCTTCCTGGAGCGTCAAGTGATGATCAATCATATTCATTAGGATTTGCGGCAATACCGAAATGATTCTGGTCGCCCCGGGTATGCCGAGGCTCAGAAACGGTTTGCCGTCTTTGAGCACCAAAGTGGGGGACATGCTGCTCAGCGGTCTCTTCCCCGGTGCAATGGAATTCGGGCCGCCCGGCCCAGGGTTAAAATCTCCCATGCCGTCATTCAGCAAGATTCCGGTGCCGGGGATTACCACGCCTGAGCCGAAAAATTGATCGATCGATTGGGTTAAGGCAACCATATTGCCATCCTTATCGGCAATGGAAAGATGCGTGGTTTGCACGGACTCCGGCAGAGAAAAACCAGCAACCATCACCTTTTCGCCGGACTGGCTGGTTTTTATGCTCCGGCGCAATTTCTCGGCGTGCTCCTTGGAAAGCAGCTCGGCCAAGGGGATCTTCACAAAATCCGGATCTCCCATATATTTGGCGCGGTCGGCAAACACCTTCTTCATGGCTTCGGCCATAATGGCAAGGCTGTCTGCGCTATGCAGGCCACCTCCGGTAATGTTGTAGCCTTCCAGGATATTCAAGAGCTCGATGAGATGGGCGCCTCCCGAACTAGGCGGCCCCATGGAAATGATTTGATAACCGCGATAATTCCCTTCGACCGGCGGCCGCTCGATTGCCCGGTAGTTTGCCAGGTCCTCCCGGGTGATCAATCCTCCGGAGCGCTGCATTTCCTTGGCGATGGCCTCAGCAATGGCTCCCCGGTAGAAAACGTCGGGGCCCTGTGCCGCGATCAAGCGGTAAGTCTCGGCCAGACCTTTTTGGGATAATCGAGCCCTCACTTTATAGGGACGCCCCTTGTTAAGGTAAATGCGGGCGGCTGCCGGAAATTGAGAGAGCTTGCCGGCATTAATCGCCATCATGCTGTTGAGAAGTTTGGTAACCAGAAAGCCTTGCTCGGCGAACTGAATGGCCGGCTCCATGACTTCCTTCAGGGGCATGGTGCCGTATTTCTGCTGCGCCAGCGTCAGTCCGGCCACGGTTCCCGGCACTGCGACAGATCGAGGGCCGACTTTCATTTGGTCTTCCTGCACCTCTCCCCGCTTCAGGAACATGGCCGCGGTGGCCTTGGCAGGCGCCATTTCGCGATAATCGATGGCCACCACCTTCGCCCCAAAGAGCTTGGGCAAATAAATCAACATAAAACCGCCGCCGCCGATCCCGGAGGCATTGGGCTCCACCACGCCCAGGGTAAAAGCCGCAGCCACCGCGGCATCGACCGCGTTTCCGCCTTTTTTCAGAATCTGGACACCGACCTCAGAAGCCATGGGGTGCGCCGCAGCCACCACCCCGGACTTGAACTCCGGGGGAGCAGCCGGGGGATTTTGCTCTCCGAAGGCCCGGCTTCCGGAAATGAAGGGCAGGAAAATCAGGAGAATAATGGCAGGCAAGAACAATTGAGAAATCATTTTAGCCATGGGTTTGCACGCATAAAAATGAATGGATTACAGGCTCGGCAGCAGAAAACTCCATCTTGCGGCCCGGATATTGTCATTGTCTAAGTAAGTATTATATTAAGCTTAAAAAGCCGGAAATAAATGTTCGGAATCGAAATAATCCTGATTTTATTTGTCGTTCTGGTCTTCCTGGGAGCCCAGGAGGCTTTTTTTCTTAAACGGCGCCTTGCCAAGATACCGATACGGATTCACGTCAACGGCACCAGGGGAAAATCCAGCGTCGTCAGGTTGATTGCGGGAGGCTTGCGGGAACAGGGGATTCGAACCTGCGCCAAGACCACCGGAACCCTGGCTAGATTTATCCTGCCCGACGGTTCGGAGTGCCCGGTCTTCAGGCCGGGGGGGGCCAATATCATCGAGCAGGTGCGGGTCGTCGCCATCGCGGCGGCCAATCAGGCCCAAGCCGTGGTGGTGGAATGCATGGCGCTGCAGCCCTTGCTCCAATGGCTCTGTGAGGCCAGATGCGTCAAGGCGACTCATGGAGTGATCACCAATGCCCGGGAAGACCACCTCGACATCATGGGTCCGGAAGAAGACCAGGTGGCGCTGGCGCTGGCCGGAACCACGCCCATCAGGGCCAAACTGTTTACGGCCGACGCCAGGCATATCGGGATCTTCGAACAGGCGGCCCGGGACCGAGGGACCAAGCTCATCGCGGTGGGACCGGAGGAAGTGGCGGCCATTAGCGATGAAGAAATGGCCAGGTTTTCCTATATCGAACATAAAGAAAATGTGGCGCTGGCCCTCAAGGTTTGTCTCGATCTAGGGCTGTCACGGGAAACGGCGCTGAAGGGGATGTGGCAGGCCGCACCTGACCCGGGAGCCCTGACCTTCTCCACCATCCGGTTCTTCGGGAGGAGCATTTACTTCGTTAATGCCTTTGCGGCGAACGACCCGGAATCGACGAGAACCCTTTGGGATCTCGCTCTGGCGCAGCATACGGACGCGGAAAAAAGGATTGTGATCTTCAATTGCCGGACGGACCGGCCGGTCCGTTCGCAACAGCTTGGCGACGCCTGCGCCGGCTGGTCTCCGGCTGATCACTACCTCCTCATGGGCAGCGGCACCTATTTTTTTATCAAAGCCGCCATGGCCCGGGGCATTGCGGCAGATAAGCTGATCTTCGCAGAAAATAAGAGCGACAGCGACATTTTTGAGCTTATTTTGGAACTTGCCGGCAGGTCCACGGTGGTGGTGGGCATGGGGAACACCAAGGGGCAGGGGCTCAGCCTGACCCGCTTTTTCCGTCACCGGAGCATCCTGAACGAGGCCCTGAAAAAGGAATTGTGATGATCGAGTTGCTGCCCTATTCCATCGGCATAGGCCTGGTGGTGAGCATCTTCCTGGCCGAAATATTCGGCCTGGCCGGGGCCGGCCTGGTAGTGCCGGGCTATCTGGCCCTCTATCTCACCCAACCGGTGATAATCGCCACGACCCTGGGTGCTGGTTTAGCCGCCTTTTTAGTGGTAAGAGCCATCGGTTCTTTTGTGATCATCTACGGGAGGCGGCGCACCGTAATGATGATCCTAGCCGGTTACCTGATGGGCATGCTGGCGCGATATTTCGTTCATCCCAAGGTTAGCGAACTGGAATTTGCCGTCATCGGTTTTATCATCCCGGGACTCATCGCAGTTTGGCTCGACCGGCAGGGAGTCATAGAATCGATCTGTTCCCTGCTCACAGCGGCCGTCATTGTCCGGCTCATCCTCGTCCTCATATTTGGGGAGGCGCTGCATCAATGAAAAAAATTTATTGGCGGCCCCACAGCACTCCTCTGCTCGCCATTGCCCTGGCGGCGGTCTTTGCGGTCGGAGGCGGACTGGCGGCTGAACAGTTCCGGATAACTGAGAGAAGCCCCTACTATTCGTCTCAATTGGAGGCGGCTCAATTAACCTCCAAGGCCATGGCGGCGATCAAGGAGGAGCGGCTAAAACTGGCTGATCCTATTGACCCGGAGGCCGATCCGGCGCAATCGGGGCTTATCGGCACCTTCATCAGCCCGGTCACCAGCAGCTCCGGCAACCTGGAGGCCAAACAGACGTCGATAAACCCAAACTTCGCCGCAGTTATCGTCGATCTGCTGGAGCAGGCCGGCGTCCGTCCGGGCGATCGAATTGCCGTCAGTGTCACAGGTTCTTTCCCCGCCTTGAATATTGCGCTGTATGCCGCCATTAAAGTTTTGGGCTTGAAACCCACCATAATTTCCTCGGTCTCTTCATCGCAATGGGGCGCCAATGAACCGGGTTTCCTGTGGATTGACATGGAGCATTACCTCTACGACCAAGGCCTCTTTCCTTTCCGTTCGGCGGCGGCCTCCATCGGGGGGAGATACGACAAAGGGAAAGAGATGTCGGAGGACGGACGGCAGTTCACCATCCAGGCGATAGAAAAAAACGGCCTGGCCCGAATTACGGACCGGACGCTGCATGAGAATGTGGATCAGCGGATGAGTCTCTATTACCAGGAAGGTCGCCCCCAGGCTTATATCAATGTGGGCGGGGGCATTGCCGCGGTGGGCGCCGAACGCCGGAGGCGAGAATTTCTTAGAACAGGCTTGCAGCCGCAAGATCACTTCTTAAAAAAGGGAAACTTCGTCGTCTACCGATTCCTCAGAGAAGGGACTCCAGTCATCCACTTGGAAAACATCAAAGCACTGGCGGCGCGCTACGGGCTGCCCGTGGCCCCTTCCAGATTGCCCGAGGTTGGGGAAGGAGGCGTTTACTCCCGGACGCGGTATAACAAGTGGCTGGCCGGCGCGGTTCTTGGGGGGATTTTTTGC
>JAMCQY010000217.1 GCA_023381945.1 Deltaproteobacteria bacterium | reverse complement strand
CCCGGTAGATTTTCTCCGGTTCGGTTCCCTGGAGGAGAATCAAGCTTTGCAAAGGAATGCCAAAGGGACGGGCAATCTCCAGGCCGTACCCCCCGTAAGCCCGCAAGTGCGCAGTAAGATCCCGCTCCAAACGCGCCTGGGAAAAGTACGCCTGGTCATTAAAGCCGGGGAGTTCCAGACGCCTGGCGCCGCTCTGGTGGACAAAATCGAATCTGCTGCCGAAGACTGCCGGATTGGTAAAGGTTTCATCGACTAGATAACCCAAGAGGGAATATCTGGCACTCAGGTCGAGAATCCGGCCGCCGCCCCCTAAATTGCGCAGTCGCAGTCCCAGTTTTGTCCTGACTTTGTCTTCATCCCCAAATCCCAGGCCGGCCTTCAAGGCATGCTTCTTTTTCTCCTCCAGTTCGATCTTGACGGGAACGACACGTTGTTCCGGAGGCACCTCCTCCGGCGTCAACAACGCACTTCTAAATAAATCCGTAGCATAGAGCTTCCGTTGGCTTTCCAACAACTTGCTCCGATCGAAAATCTCACCCGGTTTAAAGGTCAGCTTTTCCAAAATAGCGGCCGGCGGGGTTTCTAACTTCCCGGCGTCCTTGATCCGCGGCTCACCGAAATATGACAAAGTCCCGGGCTCGACCTTAAGGCTGATGCGGGCAGTGCTCTGTTTTTCAGACACCAAGACCTTGCCATTAACCTTGGCCCCGGGGTAGCCATGATCCCCAAGATAATCCAGGTAACGGCTCTTCAGGGCGGTATAGTCCTTTTCATTAAACCGATCTCCCGGCTCCAGGGGAGGATGACCCTTTAGACCGGAAAGATCAGGATTGCCCATAACCTGGACATCCACATTGGTAACCTTAACCCAAGGCCCTTCATGGATTTGCAGGCACACATCCACTTCGCCGCCGCCCCTCGGGGTGACTTTCGGGGTGATCACCGTATGGAAGAAACCCTGGTTACGGTAATAAATCTTCAGACGGTCAACATCGTAATCCTGGTCAGCCCGGCGAAATTCAGGTTTTCCCTTCCAAAATTTCCAGAGAGAGGGCCGCTTTTCGGACAATTCCTTTTTGATCTCCGAGGTTTTCACTATCTCATTGCCCTGGATCGTAAAACAATGCAATTTCAATTTTTCCTGGGATTGCGGCTGCTCTGAGGATGGCGGCTTCTCTATGGGCGTTCGCGGCCTCGGAGCCGGCGGCTGCTCCTTGGGAGGGGGCTGCTCTTGAGCCCATGGCTGCCTCTGGGCCGTTGGCTGCCCTTGCGGCGGCACCCCGGGTTCTGCCCCAAAAGCCGGGGGAAGAGCCAAAAAAACTATCACCATGATAAAAAGGATAGGCCAGCTTTGGCCGACTCGGTCTTTGGGGATCATCAAGGTCAGTTTTCTCACAGTGACGATAGAAAATGCGGCAGCCGAATTGCCCAAAGCCGGTCTAACGTTTAATTCTGGAGCCGTATCTCTTGGCATATACCTGGGTAAACTCTGCCCCAAAGAGGAAAATTAAAGAGGAGTAGTAGACCCATAAGAGGATGGCAACCAGGGAACCTGCTGCTCCATAAGCCGAGCTGACGGTACTTGCAGATAAATAAAAACCTATGAGATACCGGCCTATGGTGAAGAAGATGGCGCTAACGATGGATCCCGCCCAAACATCGGACCATAAGATTTTTCGATCCGGCAGAAATTTAAACATCATCGCAAAAGGAACGAGAGAAAAAATGATAGAAAATAAAGCGTGACCTATAGTAATTAAAAAGTCTGGAATTGAAATAACTTGCAGTATATTTTTGTTGAACAAGGCAAAAAAGGGGCTAAGGAATATTGAGAAAATAACCCAGATCCCAACTCCTAAAATCACTAATAAAAAATTGAGTCGTTCCTCCAAGATAATTTTTAAACTTAGCGAATAATCTGTTTTCTTCCATATCGTATTTAATGCCTGTTTAAGCATAGCAAAAACACTTGTTGCACCTATCAGCATAATAATTACAGCTATAATTGTAGCTACTATGCCAGCCTTGGGGTTTAGATAAGAACTTGCAATGGATAAAATATAATTGGCGGTTCCAAAATCTAAATAATAGGTTAACTTACCGAGAATTTCCGCTCGAACAACTTCGGTTTTCAGAAAGAACCCGGCTACCGCAATAATGATTATCATTAAAGGAGCTATCGCAAATATAAAATAATAAGATAAGGCGGCACTAATAACCATGATATTATCGTCAAGCCATTCCGTGTAAGTTTGTTTCAATAAATCTATGACCTGATCCTTTGTAAGTTTTGGATGTCTATTTAATTTTGGCATAATTGTATATTTAAGTAAAATTCCCAATAAAGTCATTAAAAATACATTTTCTATTTGGAATTTATTTACTTTAAAGATAAAATAGCTTTTTCTATTTTTTTTTAATATGTTAAGAAAGGTAATGTTGTTTATTAATAATTTTCACTTTTCACTAAATTGAAAGTTAAGTTCAACTCTTGCAAAAGTCAACCCTGGCTCAAATAAGGCTATCGTTCTTCATTTAGGCCTGTCGGGTTCCCAGTCTTGGTTATTGCAGTTGCTGATGATCCCATGGGGTGTACAGGTTAAACCGGAAACGCTCTGTGGTTATAGCCCAATCTGTCATTTGCCGTATCAGTCAATCTGCGGCGGGTTCTGGAGATAATTGCAGAGTGGTGGGGGGTGATTTGCGGGGAAGAAAAAAGGGCAAGGATTAAACCTCTTGCCCTTGGGCTCTTCTAAAAAACGAATCCGAATTAATTAAACGTGCCCCAAACCACCTTTTTGGGTTGGGCCGGCTGTTCCAGGGCAGCCCGGGCTCCCTGGAGGATGCCCTCGGCGTCCAGGCCGTATTTATGACGCAGGATAGCCGGGGATCCGTGTTCTACGAAGATATCCGGGATGCCCAGACGCTTTACCGACACGGCAAGCCCGTGATCGGCCAGCAACTCCAGGATGGAGCTGCCGAAGCCACCGGCCAGGACATTTTCCTCCACGGTCAAGACCCGGCCGTGTTTGGCCGCCAGGGTGAGGATGAGGTTCTCATCCAAGGGCTTGACAAACCGGGCGTTGACCACGGTGGCGCTGAAGCCATGCTCTTCCAACTTCTCGGCCGCGGCCAGGGATGGATAAACCGAGGCTCCCAGGGCCAGGATAAGCAGATCCTCGCCTTCCCGCAGCACCTCGGCCTGGCCGATGGGCACCTTCTGCAGGGTGGAAGAAAAGGTCACGCCCACACCTCGGCCCCGCGGGTACCGCAGGGCGATGGGACCGGGGTGTTCCACTGCGGTGTAGAGCATGTCCCGCAATTCGTTTTCGTCCTTGGGGGCCATCACCGTCAGGTTGGGAAGGTGACGCAGGAAAGAGAGGTCAAAGAGCCCCTGATGGGTTTCGCCGTCTTCGCCGACAATGCCGCCCCGGTCCATAGCCAGGACCACCGGCAGGTTTTGCAGGCAGACGTCGTGCAGCACCTGATCGTAGGCCCGCTGCATGAAGGTGGAGTAGATGGCCGCCACCGGCCGCATGCCTCCCAGGGCCAGTCCACCGGCAAAGGTGATGGCGTGCTGTTCGCAGATGCCCACATCATAAAAGCGATCCGGGAAGTGCTTGTGGAAATCCACCAACCCGGTGCCATCAGGCATGGCTGCGGTGATGGCCACGACCTTGGGGTCATCCTGGGCCAGACGCACCAAAGTATCGCCGAAAACCTGGGTATAGGAGGGCACCTCACCGACGCTCTTCTTGGCCTCACCGGTGTCGGGATCGAAGCGCCCCAGGCCATGGAACCCGGTGGGGTCCGATTCCGCCGGCTCATAGCCTTTGCCTTTGGTGGTCAGGACGTGCACCAGGATGGGGCCCTGTAAGTTTTTGACGTTTTGCAGGGTCTCCATGAGGTGGTCCAGCCGGTGGCCTTTTACTGGACCCAGATAAGTAAATTTCAGGGCTTCGAAGAGCATGCCGGGGGTAAAAAAGGCTTTCAAAGAATCCTGGCTTTTCTTAGCCCAGGCCAGCAGGTCGTCGCCGATGGCCGGCAAGGCGCCCAAAAGGTTTTCTATCTGTTTCTTTAAGAAAACCATGGTGGGCCGGGTGAACTGGCGGCTAAAGAACGACGACATGGCCCCGACATTGGGGGCAATGGACATGCCGTTGTCGTTCAGAATAACGATGAGGTCTTTGTTCAGGTCCCCGGCGTTGTTGAGTCCCTCGAAGGCCATGCCCGCGGTCATGGCGCCGTCGCCGATTACCGCGATCACCTTGCTCCGTTCTTTCTTCTGGCAGCGGGCCGCGGCCAGTCCCAAGGCTGCCGAGATGGAGGTGGAACTGTGGCCGGTGTCGAAGGCGTCGTAGGGACTCTCATTGCGCTTGGGGAAGCCGCTGAGCCCGCCGAATTGCCTCAGGGTCTGAAACCGATCCCGCCGTCCGGTGAGGAGTTTATGGGCATAGGCCTGATGCCCCACGTCCCAGACGATCTTATCCTTGGGACAGTCAAAGACGTAGTGCAAGGCAATGGTGAGTTCCACCGTTCCCAGGCTGGGGGCCAAATGTCCGCCGGTCCGGGCCACAGTGGCAATGATCGTCTCCCGAAGCTCCTGCGCCAACTGCGGCAGCAGTTCCGGGGACAATTTTTTCAACTCCTGCGGGCTATTGATCTTATCCAGCAACCGGCGGCGTTCCAGGCCTTTATCCATATAAGAAATCCCCTTGACCCCATATTATATCAAAAACATGCTGGCAAATCATTATTTCTATGGAACCTCTAAGCAAATTTACTCAGGACCGGCGCACCAACAAGTATTGGGCTAACTCTCGCAGGGGGGCCGCCCGGTCCTGAAAAGGCTCCAATTCCGCCACCGCCTCCTCGACCAGGCGCGCTGCCCACTTCCGGGAAGCCTCCAGACCCAGCAGGGCCGGATAAGTGGCCTTCCGGCGCTTTTCGTCCTGGCCTGCGGCCTTGCCCATTTCTGCGGTATCGCCTTCCACATCGAGCAGGTCGTCAGTGACCTGAAAGGCCAGGCCGAATCTTTCCCCGTAACTGGTGAGGGCCGTCACCTCCTGGCGGTTGCCCCCGCCCA
>JAMCQY010000272.1:4500-5130 GCA_023381945.1 Deltaproteobacteria bacterium | reverse complement strand
TTGCCCTGCCCGGGGCCTTAGGGGCCAAACTGGCCGCACCTGACCGCAAGGTGCTGGCGGTTACCGGAGACGGCGGCTTTCTGATGAACTCCCAGGAAATTGAAACTGCGCTCCGGGAAAAAGTTCCCTTCGTCATTCTGATTTGGGTGGACGGCAGCTACGGCCTGATCAAATGGAAAATGGAAATGCAGCTCCATCGCTCCTCGCAGGTGGACTTCGGCAATCCCGATTTTGTCAAATACACTGAGAGCTTCGGGGCCAAGGGCTACTTTATCCAGGCGGCCAGGGACCTGCTGCCGACGCTCAGGCAGGCCCTGGCAGAGGATACAGTCTCGGTAATCGCCTGCCCGGTGGACTATTCGGAGAATACCAAACTCACCGAGAAGCTGGAGCATCTGACCGAACCGGCCAAACTAAAATGCCCGTAGGGGCGCGCCTTCGTGTGCACCTTTAAGGCGGGCGGACACATGGGTCCGCCCCTTCGATCCCAGGAGAAGCGGCATGGGTCCCGAACCAGAAAAAACGAGAACAGAGCGCGACAGTCTGGGAGAAATCGAGGTTCCGGCGGACCGCTATTGGGGGGCGGGAACCCAGCGGTCGCTCAAATATTTTAATATCGGCGACGACCTG